>CAZUEQ010000001.1:0-11811 GCA_964619475.1 uncultured Gammaproteobacteria bacterium
AAAGGGCTCGTAGCGTAACGGCTATCGCGCTTCCATGGCATGGAAGAGACTAGGGGTTCAAATCCCCTCGGGTCCACAAAGTTTTATTTACGGATTTGAAAGCCTTCGAATATTTCCTTTGTGTTTTGATGAAAGACCTCTACGTCTTCAACCCGACTTACCGAAGGACCCTCCTTAATTCTTTCAAGCATTTCCTCAACCTTCGTATCTTCTCCCTGAAACACAGCTTCCACTCCTCCTCCGGGTCCAAACTTATCCGGATGTAAAAACACATTTTTCACCCACCCATTCACCCCGACAATTTTTGCTTGTATTTTTGTCCATGCGCGAAACCCAACACCAATAACATCTCCCTTTATATATACATGTACTTGCTTCATATACCTTAACTATAGCACTCTCCTTAGATCAATTGTTTTTATTTAATATTCACATCAAGATCTTGTGCTTTTTGGAGGAACAGAGCAGATTGGGTTTTTAATCCTTTCTCCGCATATAAAACAGAGAGGTTGTAGTAGAGCTCTGGATTAGAAGAGTGGATTTTAATTGCCTCATTTAATCTTTCTATTTGTCCATCCTTTACGGTATCTGCATTTTTTAGCGCATTAAGGATTATTTCGTTGTTATCTTCTTGCAGTTTATGTATTTCGAGCTGATACTGCGTCGTTCCTTGGATGTGTTCAAGATAACTTACCACAGCGTCCGTCTTGTTTTCCAAAACATCCCACATAAATGCTGGGAAGGACTGCGAATAGAGGATGTTTAATGACGCAAAACAGACAAGCAAAAATATGCTTATATAAAAACGAGTGGTCTTTGATTTGATTTTTTTATAAAAAACCCCGTGTGCCGACATACTATAATAGTATATACTCTTTTTATGGATACTTCTGCTTTTCAAAGCGTTTTAGACAGGTCGATAACGCTTCTTATTGCGGCGGGAATTGCAGCACTTGCGGGAATCGCATCCTATCTCTTGTTTTATGTTGCGGTTTTATATTCTCGCTTAAAAAAAAGGGAAAAAATGTCTCTTGAAATGATTACGCTTGAGGTGCGCCTTTCAAAAGAGAATGAAATAAAAATTGATTCTGCAGAACAGATGTTTTCGTCTTTCAGTTCCCTAGGGGGGGGTGGGTTTTTTTCATTTCTTAACGTTGATGATGTTGTTTCTTTTGAAATCGTTGGGAAACAGTCCGATATCCGTTTCTATGTTTCAGCTCCCTCGAAAATCATTGACCTTGTCGAAAAAACAATCTATGGATATTATCCCACAGCAGATATTAAACGAGTAGATGAGCCCAACATCTTCTCAGAAGACGGAAAGGTGGTAAGTGGAGCGCTGGTTCAAAAAGACTTCCCCTATATGCCGCTTAAAACATATAAAGATATTCCGACAGACCCCTTGTCAGGAATAACCTCAGCGTTGTCAAAAATGGGAGAGGGAGATGGAGCCATAATACAAATCCTCGTCAGGGTTGCAAAACCTTCGTGGAAAAAAGTGGGGAAATCTTACGTGACCTCTACCAAAAAAAACGAAGCAAATCCGGAAAAGGCAACGTTCAAAAGCGATCCGAAAGTGCTTGAGAAAATAGAAGACAAGTGTTCCCGTTCTGGTTTTGAAACAACCATTCGCTATGTGGTGTCTTCAAAAACGAAAGACGTAGCGGGAGTACACGCTCGAAATATTACCTCAGCTCTTGCGCAATTTAATTCCGACCAAAACTCGCTTAAAAAAGCGAAGAGTCTTTTTGCCGGAGGATTCATGATTAATTTTATTTATCGGTTTTTCCCCATTGTTGAATTCCCTTGGTATAAGTCGATTTCCATTCTCACTCCTGACGAGCTCGCGTCTCTTTTCCATTTTCCCAACAAAACTATTGAAACTCCCCATATTCAATGGCTCAAGGCAAAAACCGCCCCCGTCTCATCTGAAGTTCCAACATCTGGGGGAACATTTATGGGATTTGGGTATTATCGTGGAGTGAAGCGGCCGGTATGCATTTCTCACAAAGACAGACAACGCCACGCATACATCATTGGAAAAACGGGTGTGGGAAAATCAGTACTTCTTCAGGATATGGCAATTCAGGATATTAAAGATGGCCACGGGGTTTGTGTTATCGACCCTCACGGTGACTTGGTTGACGATATTCTTCGCCGCATTCCCCCAGAAAGAGCTGAGGATGTTGTTGTGTTTGACCCTTCAGATTCTGAGCGCCCAATGGGACTTAACCTTCTCCAAGTAAAGACAGAGGATCAAAAACATTTCATAACGACAGCAATCATCAATCTCATGTATAAGCTGTACGACCCTCAGAGAACTGGTATTATCGGGCCTCGTTTTGAACACGCAGTCCGAAACGCAATGCTTACCATTATGAGCGAGCCCGGCGCAACATTTATTGAAATTGTCCGTATTCTTACCGATCCGAAATACGTACAAGAGCTACTTCCAAAAGTAAACGACCCAATAGTCCGTCGTTACTGGACGGATCAGATTGCCCAAACATCTGACTTTCACAAGTCTGAGGTTCTTGATTATATCGTTTCGAAGTTTGGACGCTTTGTTACCAACAAAGCAATGAGAAACATTATTGGTCAATCAAAGAGCGCCTTTGACTTCAGAGAAATAATGGATAATGGAAAAATATTATTAATCAACCTTTCAAAGGGTAAGTTGGGAGAGGAAAATTCAAGCTTTTTGGGTCTTGTCCTTATTCCTCAAATCCTTATGGCCGCCATGAGCCGACAAGAAATGCCTGAAGCGCAAAGACGAGACTTTTATTTATACGTAGACGAATTTCAAAACTTCGCCACCCCAGACTTTGCAACCATTCTGTCCGAAGCTCGAAAATACCACCTCAACCTTACTGTTGCAAACCAGTTTATTGGACAGATGGATGATGAAGTAAAAAACGCTATTTTCGGTAACGTAGGAACTCTTATTTCATTCCGTGTTGGAGTCACCGATGCCTCCTATATTCAAAGAGAGTTTCAACCAATTTTTGGAGAGACTGACCTGATAAATGTCGAGCGTTTTCACGCCTACATGAAGACAATTGTGGATAATGAACCCGTTCCTCCATTCTCCATTGATATGACGAAGGATTTTGCAGAATATAAAAAGGAGTCAAACGAAAAACTATCCCAGGCGATAGTACAACTCTCTCGACTAAAATACGGAAGACCCCGTGAGCTTGTTGAGGCAGAAATAACACAGCGATCAAACCTATGACGCCCATCCACCCATTTACGGCAACTCTCACCGAAAAACGTTTCTTTTGTGACGGCGTTTCTCTTTTTACCTTTCAAATTGCCGATTCTACGCTTGATTTTGCCCCCGGTCAATACGTTGTTTTGGATGTGCCAAGCACCCCAACCCCTGTAAAGCGTCTTTATTCTATTGCTAGCGCTCCCTCTCAATCATCATCTTTTGAACTTCTTATAAAAAATGTTCCAGGGGGCGTTGCGTCAGCTTATATTGAAAGTCTCGCCTTTGGCCAAACAGTCTCATTCAGTGGGCCTGCGGGGCTTTTTTCCTACAAAGAAAGTGAGAAACCAAAGGTGTTTATGGCAACAGGAACCGGATTTGCTCCCATGAGAAGCATCCTTTTTTCCCTCTCAAAAACAGATGTGACAAAAAAAACCCTTCTTTGGGGGCTTTCCTCGTTAAAAAATACATACCTCTTTAGTGAACTTCTGGCTCTTGAAAAAACACTTCCCTCCTTCTCCTTTTTATACTGTCTTTCTCAAGAGACCTCACTCGCAGGAATTCCCGCATATTTCCGGCATTATTTCCGCTTGGGGCGTATCGACAGGGTGTGGGAAGAGCTTTCCGATAAGCAAATTACTCACAATGACTACTATTTTTGTGGCTCGCGAGACATTGTCGAGTCGCTCCGCCTCCTTTTCCTCTCGAAAAATATTGAACCCAGCGCCCTTCATTTTGAGAAATATTAAGCTCCTCTACCCCATAGTTGTGCATCTGTAGATAAAAACCCCTTGCAATGGTGGTATCTATGTGATATATTATAGGCCTATGGAATTCACAGCAATACGCACTCTTATCACAGAGTTCATCAACCATCTTCAATCTCAAGGAAAATCTTCCTCCACTCTTGTGGCCTATAAAAAGGACCTTGAACAGTTTACCGGCCTCCTTTCAAGCGTGGAAAAAACCGACGTAAGAGAAGTAAAAAAAGAAGATATTGATGCTTTTATTTCAAAACTCATTAAGGATGGGTATACAAAAAAGTCTGCTTCTCGAAAACTCAACTCCATTCGCACCTTCTTCCGCTTCCTCAAGAATAGCCAAAAAATCGACCAGAATCCCGCTCTTGACGTGTCCCATCCAAAATACAGTCAATCGGCCCCTCGCGTTTTAAGCAAGCTTGAGTATCATGCATTAAGGGATTTTGCAAAGGATGACCCTCGCACATTTGCTCTTATTGAAGTACTTCTTCAAACCGGTATGAAAATCGGAGAGCTCGCAGGTCTTGTTATTGGGGACGTTGGTCAAGAAACACTTCACATAAAGTCATGTGGAAAAACACCAGCTAGAAATATTCCTCTTAATAAATCAGCAAAAAAAGCTATCGCCGAATATATAAAAATAAGGGGTGAGGGAAAAATAGAAGACCCGCTCTTTATCACGCGAAGTGGAAAATCCATATTGATCCGCAATATAAGACAAATAATCAACAGATGTTTCCGTGAAGTAGAAATTGAAAAAGCAACGGTAAACGATCTAAGAAACACATTTATCGCTCACCAGATAGTAAGCGGTGCCCCGCTTGAATATATTGCAAAAATAGTTGGTCACAAGCGTCTTTCTTCAACAGAACGCTTCCTTTCGCTTGCGAGCGAAAAGCCACATAAAAAAGAACAGCTTGGTGAGCTATAATAAATCCCATGCATGTAACAATAAATACGGATGGAGGATCGCTCAACAACCCCGGCCCCGCTGCCTGCGCCTTTGTTGTAACCCACAATAAAAAAATCATTTCAGAGGGTTCTTTTTTTCTGGGAAAAGAAACAAACAATGTTGCCGAATACTCTGCAGTAATAAAAGCCCTAGAATGGGCGCTTGCATACAAAAAAAAGAGTCCCCTTCTTTCAATCTCTTTTATCTGTGACTCTCTTCTTTTGGTAAATCAGTTAAATGGCATTTTTAAAATAAAAAATGCACGAATAAGAGAGTTGGCGTTTCGAATAAAAACACTCGAACAGGAAGTTGGAGTCCCCATATCGTACAAACATGTTTTGCGCGAACTCAATCAGGAAGCCGATGCACTCGTGAAGAGTTGTCTCTTTCCCTATCACTCCTGAATACGGACAGGCATGATTATGTGGAGAAAGTCTTTCTCGCTTTTTGTTTTAAGAACAACCGGAGCATCCGGTCTTACCAGTTCGATCGTCACTGTTTCGTCATCAATAATCGATAAAAACTCCAAAAGGAACTTAAAGTTAAACGCGACAGACATCTCTTCCCCATCAAGCTCAATGTCTTGTGTTGTGGTGTTTTCTGCGCCCCCCTCTGTTTTTGGAGACAACATTAATTCTCCTTTTTTAAAGTGACAAATCACAATGCTTGAAAACTCCCTCGCAAATATGGATATTAACTTAATGTTTCTCACAAGCTCTTCCCTATCAACAACCGCGGTTGCTTTTTTTTCTGTCGGAATAACCTTCTCGTAGGGTGGATATTCTCCTTCAATAAGGCGACTATAATACTCGTCGTTCCCCGCTTTAAAGAAAACCATTTTTTCTTCTTCAGAAAAACTCATCTGAATACTCTTCTGCTCTTTTGTGTGTCTGATAAGTTCAAGGAGAAATTCTGCTGGAATAAGCATCGATCTCATTTGTAGTTCGTTTTTCATGTGGAAAAGCGAGAGTCTAAACCCATCTGTTGCAACAATATCAACCTCTCCATCCTTTTCAACAAAGTTGACTCCACTTAATACAGGACGGGAAAGATCTCTTGAGGCAGAAAACAAAACTAGTGAGATCATTTTTTGAAACTCCTTCATTCCCACTTCGCTTCCTTTGTTTGCAATTGTTGGGGGAAGAGGAAAATCGTTTTGCGGAATAAAAGCAAAGGTTCCTTTTGTTTTCTTCTGAATAAACGTTATCTTGTTTGTACCAATAGAGAGAGTTATTTCTCCTTCCTGTAAATAGGTAATAAATTCAATTACCTTATGATAGTCGAGAATAAACTTTTCCTCTTTTACACTATCTGAAGAAATCTTTGTGTGAAAAAACGAGTTGAGGTTTGTTGCATAAAGATGAAGGAAAGACTCTTTGTTTAAAAACAAAACTCCTTGTAGTCCAGATGCATTTCCAAGTTTGTTTGAAGTAAAACGGGATGCGAGGGAAAGAGCTGTGAGCAAATCCTGTTTTTGTACCTTGATGTCCATAATTTATTTAATATATATAAATTAGTAGTATTAGAGTGTGTGCATAAGTGTATAAAACAATAGCGGGCTTTTCAACACAAGACAAAGCGAAAAAAAGCCGTGTGAATAGTGTGTGAGTTGTGTGTTCATTGTTTTAGTGATTGGGTTATCCTATCAATCTCTTCTTTGAAGTTTGGGTTCTTCATACACTGTGAGGAAATCTTGTTGCAGCCATACATGACCGTGGTGTGATCTTTTTTCTTGAGAAGCCGCGCTATTTCATCAAACTTCATGTGGAGCTCTTTTCGGAGGAGGTACATGATTACCTGGCGCGGGAGCGCAACAACATCGCTCCTCCCCGGGTTTTTTATTGTGGTTTGTTTTATGTTGTAATACGAGCAAACGGCATGGATTATGTCGCTTGGAGACGTCTTCATTGCTTTTTTTTCGACGCTTCCCTTAAAGTAGCTGTCTACATCTTCAAGGTCTATCTCTTCCTTTTTTCCAACTGTCTTTGCATAGAGCGAAAGAAGTGTCCCTTCAAGCGCTCGCGTGTCGCTGATTTGTTCTGCAATAATCTTTACCGCGTCCATCTGGATGGGAATGTTTTTTTCTTTTGCCTTAATAAGCAATATGGCGGCTCTCAGCTCAAAGTCGGGCGGCTGAAGATCAACAATAAGTCCTCCGGAAAACCGGGAGCGCAACCTGTCTTCTAGGTTTTTTATCTCATGGGGCGGCCTGTCCGAGGTGAGGATTATTTGCCCCCCGGCGGAAACCACAGTATTGAATGTGTTGAAAAACTCTTCCTGTATTGTTTGTTTACCTGCAATAAACTGAACGTCATCAATAATAAATATGTCAAGATAGCGATACTTCCTTCTAAACTTTTGTGTTGTTTTGTTTTGGATTGACTCGATAAGCTCGTTGGTAAAGCGGTCGCCGGGACAAAAATAGACGCGTTTTTCTCCATTTTTCTCAAGTATTGCCCGCCCAACGGCTTGTGCAAGGTGGGTCTTCCCTATTCCTACCCCTCCATAAAAGAAAAGTGGGTTGTAGGAATCTCCAGGATTTTGGGATACGGCCTGTGCAGCCGCAAAGGCGACATTGTTTGAAGAGGAGACGGCAAAGTTGTCAAACCGGTATTTAGGAAGGAGGCCCGCGCGGGAGAATAGGTCGTCAAGCGAAGGTTCGTACTTGAGAAGCGGCTCTTCCCTCTTTCTTTCCGAACTCTTAACCACAAAGATGGGCCGCATGCTTTTTTTGAAATAGGCCGATAACGAGAGCTCTATTTGTTCTATTCTCTTTTCAAAAAAAGTACTCATTCCGGGATTGACACAGGCGATGGTAACTTGGGTATCTGTTATTTCAAGAAGATGTGTTTGTTTAAGGAGCGAGAGAAGAATGGGGTTTTTTTGAGAATGTTCCTCATGATATTCAAGAAATGCCTTCCAGATAGATGGTAACATTGACCTGTGTATAATTTGTGGATAACTTATCCACAAATAATAAACATTTACACAACAAAAAACAATAGGAACAAAAGAGATAGAACCAGTACAATGAATAACATATATGCGACTCGACAACATTCTTGATGTTGTTTTTCCACGGTTTTGTTTGGGGTGTGGATATCTAGGGAGATATATTTGTCCTGCGTGTGAAAATATGCTGAAAAGCAAAAAAAGCCAAGGGTGTTGTTTTTATTGCAAAAAAAAGTCGCACCTGGGACTTACGCACCCAAGGTGTAAAAGAAAAAGAGGGGTTGATGGGCACATTTCTTTTTACCGATATACAAGTTTCTTTAAAAGAGTTATTCATTCTGTGAAATACGGGGGCGCCTATAAAATCCTGAAGGAAATGTTGCTTTTTCCAGCCGAGATCCCGCAACGCACTCTTTTAAGATGGAGCGCTCTTTTTAGGATGGGGTGCCAGGCTATTCCTCTTCATATTGAGAAACAAAACGAAAGAGGTTTTAACCAGGCAAACTACATTGTGCACCCCATTTCACTTCTCCTTCATACAAATACACTTAATATCCTGAAGAAAACAAAGAAAACAAAAAGCCAAGCCTCCCTTCAAGCGGAGGAGGCGAGACGAAAAAACATAAGGGGTTCATTTACTCTTCTCTCTCCTTCCCCTGTTCCAGAAACCATTTTGTTGGTGGATGACGTTGTCACGACTGGATCTACGGCGGATGAATGTGCCCGGGTTTTAAGAAGGGGTGGAGCAAAAAACGTGTTTGTTTTTTCTCTTGCCCGCGGATAGGAGTCTGTGATATGATGAAGCAATGCAACAATCCACACCACTCAAAATAGAGATAACCGTCCGGTCTGTTATTCGAATCCTCCTTCTTATCCTTTTTGCCCGGTTTGTGTGGGATTTAAAAAGTCTTCTTTTCTCATTATTTATTGCATTTATCGTGATGAGTGCGGTAAAAATACCCGTAGAAAATCTTGTGAAAAAGGGATTACCAAGAAAGTTGTCCGTTTTTTTTGTTTTTCTTCTTTTGATAGTGGTGCTTTCCCTTATTGTTTCGTGGATAGCCCCGCTTTTTATTAACGAAACAACTGCACTTATTAAACACTTTCCCCGCATTGTTTCATCCGTCAACAACTCTATTCCTTCTTATTTAAACTTAAGCTTCTCCCTTCCCCAGATGCTTCCCAATTTAACTAATCAATTCTTTGAGGTAATTAAGGCTGTTTTTTCAAACGTAGCATTTCTCGTCTCAACACTTGTTTTTAGTATTTACTTTACGATAGAAAAAAGGCTTGTTGAGGAAATAGCCGAGCGGTTTGTTGAAAAAAAACATGCGGAAAGAATAGAGCGAGTGGTGGCAACGATTGAACAACGCCTCGGGTCTTGGGTTGTCGGCGAAGTTGTCCTTATGGTAGTGGTTGGAACGCTCACCTTTATTGGGCTCTCGCTTATCGGCATAAACTATGCGCTCCCTCTCGCGCTTCTTGCTGGCCTGTTTGAAATTATTCCAAATATCGGACCGATTGCCGCGGCAATACCGGCCTTTTTTGTTGCGTTTTCGCAAACTCCCCTTTTGGGATTGTCCTCCATTATCCTTGCGCTTGTCATACAACAACTAGAAAACAACCTAGTGGTTCCGCTCATTATGAAACGGGCGGTTGGTCTTCATCCGGTTATTACACTTGTTGCTCTTGTGATAGGGGCTACCTATGGAGGAATAGTGGGCGCTATCATCGCAATCCCCATCACGCTTGTTGTTGAGATATTTATAAACGAACTGCGTCCCTCTGTTGGCTAAGAGGTAATTGTTCGGTAATTATGCGGTTATATTATGAAAGTGGCTATTTTTGGTGGCGGAGTGACGGGATTAACAACTGCGTGGAATCTTCTAAAAAAAGGATACGAGGTGGTTATTATTGAGGGGGAAGAAAGCGTAGGAGGACTGGCGGGAGGATTTAAAGAGGGAAACTGGGACTGGGCGCTTGAGAGAACATATCACCACATTTTTGCAAACGACAAAGAAATTATTACGCTTGCACAGGAAATGGGGTTTGATGGATTCCGCTTTAAAAGACCAAAAACAGCCTCGCTCATGAAGGGTAAAGATAATTACCGCATATTTCCCGTAGATTCCCCGATAGACTTCTTGCTTTTGCCACAACTTTCCCTGTTCTCAAAGCTGAGGGCAGGGGCGACACTTGCTTTTTTAAAGATTTCTCCCTATTTGTCTTTGTTTGAAAAAACAACCTCTGAAAAATTTATTAGAAAAACGATGGGGGAAGAGGTGTGGAAAAACCTGTGGGAACAACTCTTTCGGAAAAAGTTCGGAAAATATGCGGAATATATTTTAGCCTCCTTTATTTGGGCGCGGATAAAAAAAAGGACGCCGGTGCTCGGATATCCCAATCGCGGCTTTCAATATTTTTGTACATTTTTTTCTGAGAAACTGAAAGAGAAAGGGTGTGTGATTGAGACAGAAACAAAGGTGGTGGAAGTGGAGAAGCAAGGAGAAGGTTTTTCTATCCTCGTATCAAAGAAGACAGGAGAACAGACTAAAATAAATGCAGACAAGATTGTTTCAACACTTCCTTTTCCCATAACTCTTCGTATTGGAAAAAAAATACTTCCTGAAGAATATATAAGTCAACAAAGTAAAAGAGAATATCTTTGGGCGATAAATCTCATATTGGGAGGGACGGAAAAAATACTGAAAGACACTTACTGGTTGAATGTGGGAGCAAAGGAAGTCCCCATTATGGGGATTATTCAACATACAAACTTTGTTTCTTTCTCTCATTATGGGGGAGAAGAATTGTGTTACTGTGCGTGGTATGTTGAAGATAGTAGTGATTTATTAAAAAAATCGGGAGAAGAGATGGCGACTTTTGTTTTTCCTTATCTGCAAAAAATAAATCCTTCATTGAAAAAGGCTCCCCGTGTTGTACGGCTTTTTAAAGCTCCTTTTGCCCAACCCATTTGTGATGAGGGGTTTTTGGCGATAGATCGCGGATTTAAAACGCCGATAAAAAACTTCTTTGTTGCAAACCTAGATATGACATATCCTTACGACCGGGGGACAAACTACGCCGTAAAGCTTGGGAACGATGTAAGTCAAATGGTGTAATCACTCTTTCTCTGTTACAATATACGGTACGTCGGAGCGTAGTTCAGATGGCTAGAACGTGCGCTTTGGGAGCGCAAGGTCGCGAGTTCAAGTCTCGCCGCTCCGACCAACAATTATTTCATGAACAAAATAATTCTTCGCATCATATTCTTCTTTTTTATAGCCGCATTTTTCCTGAAGGGAGTGTATGTACTTGATCCGGATTTTGGGTGGCACTTGAGAATGGGACAAGCAATATTTACTTCTGGTATTCCCACCCACGACCCATTTTCTTTCACTATGGTACGCTATCCATTTGTAGATCATGAGTGGCTCACGAACGTCCTCATTTATCTTATTCATAATACAACTGGAATGGTGGGGGTTTCTGCTCTTTTTACCGGTGCATTTTTTGTAACTATTTGGATATTGGCAAGGGAGGGGAAAAATAGTTTGTTGGAGATTGCGCTTCTTGTTGCCGCATCCTTGCTTGGATTTGGGGGAGTAAGGCCGCAGGTTTTGGGCTGGCTTTTCTTGGTTTTGTGGATGAGAGAACTTGCAAAGACAAAGCATGATAATGGGCGTCTTTTTCTCTTGCAGCTTTTGTGGGTGAATATGCATGGAAGCTTTTTTCTGGGGATTGCAACATATGTGGTTTTTAAGATTGTTGAACTGTTTCAGAAGAAGAAAAATAAAACGTCATTTTTGATGATTTTTTTGCTTTTCTTCGCCACTCTTATAAATCCATATACCTATCGTATGTGGTGGGAAGTATTTATGCAGCTTACGGACGGAAGTCTTAGGTGGAGGGTGATGGAGTGGCTACCGGGAATT
>CAZUEQ010000001.1:11911-21930 GCA_964619475.1 uncultured Gammaproteobacteria bacterium
AAGTACATGCAAAGCCAGAAGCTGACGGGAAACACCTTTTCTCTTTATGAGTGGGGCGGATATATTATTTGGAAATTGCCAGACAACAAAATATTTGTCGATGGACGAATGCCAAGTTGGAGGTGGGTGCAAAACGATACTCATCAAAGCAACAATGCGGACTTTGAGTACAGAGAAATAGTAAAAGGAAAACAAAGCTTTAACAATTATCGCGACACATACCATATTAGATATGTTCTTATTAATAAAGACAAAAACAGACAAGCGCTATTTAGGCACTATAAAAAAATATACGAAGACAAAACTTCGACATTGTATAAATTGTAACTATATATAATGACTAGAATGAGCACACAAAAAAAACCATATTTGATTATTCCAAAACTAATAGAACAGCCGACGTGGGGCGGATCTTATATTCTGGAAACAAAGGGGTGGGGAAAAAAAGCACAATTTAACAATGTAAAAATAGGGCAGAGTTATGAATTGTTTGGACAGTCAAAATTGTCTTTGTCAAACTCTTCCTCCCTTATGCAGGTGGATGAGGGGGGGATAGATGTCTTGGTGTTTAAAGAAAAAAGACCATTTCCTTTAATAAAATTTACGCAGGCGCGGGGAAACTCGTTCCAGCTTCATGTAAAACAATCCGAACAAGGAAAGAAGTGGAGGGCAAAAGCAGAATCGTGGTTTTACCTTGAAGATGGAAAGGTTACGCTTGGCATAAAGAAAAACGCAGACATACACAAATACAAAAGAACCTGTCTTGATATAGAAAAAACAATGAAGGAGCTCAGTGTTCTTGTTAAGCGTGGAGAGCTAAAACAAAAAGAAGCGGAGCGCGTAGCGAAGCTTTTTATTGAAGAAAAAAATCCGTGGCAGTTTGTCAATGTGCTTGATGTAAAAAAAGGAGACGTTATCGATTTAAGTGCGGGAGGATTGCATCACTCCTGGGAGGAAGATAAAAAATATCCTTTGGGAAATATTGTGTACGAAGTACAACAGGATGTGAACGACCAAAGTTCAACCATCCGGTCATTTGACCAGGGAAAGTTTAAGGAGAATGGAGACGTACGGGAGATTGCGGTTGATGATTACTTTACATTCCTTGATAGGGATGAAAAAAGTAACCACTTTGATCTGAAAAAAAAGGACTCTGTTCATCTTTTTGAAACTCCTCACTATTGTCTTGATAGGCTGCTTATTAGCAAGGAAATGGCGGGTACAACAAGCAGTTCATTCCACCATTTGTTTGTAGTAAGGGGAGAGGTATGCGTCTCTGATGGGAAAAATGCCATTGTTGTAAAAAGAGGGCACTCCTGCTTTATTCCTCAGGGAATTGTGTATACAATAAAATCACAAGGAAAAACAGAATTATTAAAAACATTTTTACCTTAACATATGAAATTTGTTTTTGAAAAATCAAGCCTTCTCCCTACAGATGAAATAGAAACACGAAAAAAAGAGCTTTCGGGATATCTTGAAAAGATGACAACTGTTTTAGAGAGCGGAACATATGAGGAAAGCGAGAGCTCAATTTGTCTTCCCGGAGATGACAAAATGACAGAGCGCGTCGTGCAAGTATTAATGGAAAAAGGAATAGAAAAATTAAAATACGTCATCGATGTCGGAATTGGAGGATCAAACTTGGGGACAAAAGCGGTTTATGATGCACTTTACGGATATGCCGATACAGTGGAACCGGAACGATTCCCAAAAATTCTGTTTTTTGATACATGCGACCCGGAATATATAGAGAAAGCACTCCGCTTTATAAAAAAAATACAAAATAAGGAAGAACTGTTGATAAACATTATTAGTAAGTCCGGTGGAACGACGGAAACAATAGTGAACGCGGAAATGGTATTAAGTGCATTTCTTGAAAAGGGAGGGGAACTGTTGAGCAGAGTGGTGGTTACAACGGATGAAGACTCTCCACTATGGAAAGTGGCAAATGAAAAAAACATTACAACACTCACACTACCAAAACAAGTGGGAGGGAGATATTCGGTATTATCACCTGTTGGTCTTTTTCCTCTTGCTGCTGCGGGAGTTGATATAAAAGAACTTCAACGAGGAGCACTTGCCGCGCGGGAGCTGTGCCTGAAAAAAGAGGGAAATGAAAACCCGGCACTTATTTCATCAATCTTCCTTTCCTTCTTTTACAAACAAGGAAAAAATATTCACGATCTGTTTGTTTTCCACCCCGAATTTGAATCCCTCGGAAAATGGTATCGACAACTTATGGGGGAAAGCATTGGGAAGGATGGAAAGGGGATAACTCCGACCGTTTCTGTCGGTTCAACCGATCTTCACTCGGTTGCGCAACTTTATTTAGGCGGGCCAAAAGATAAAACCACCTGTTTCCTTTCAACGGCGGTATCCAAAAAGATAAAAATGCCACAAGAACTTCATTTTCCGCTTGTTAAGGATATAGGAGGAAAAAATCTTTCGGACATTATGGGTGCAATACAAGAAGGAGTAATGGCGACCTATTATAACCAAAAAATTCCGGCCACTTCAGTCATACTGGATGACGTCTCGGCATTTTCCTTAGGAGAGTTTATGCAGTATAAAATGATCGAAATGATGCTTCTGGGACAGCTTATGGGGGTGAACGCGTTTAACCAGCCCCATGTCGAGTTGTATAAAACGGAAACAAAAAAAATACTCAGTAAAACGACGTTGCAAGTTTAATTTATAAATCGGGTATAATAGAGACGTGTTTCATTTTTCCTCAATCAAAACGTACGCACGCGCTATGCGGGTGAACCAGTGGATAAAGAACTTCCTTGTTTTTACTGCTATTATTTTTTCGGGCCAACTGTTTAATGGATTTTTGTTTTGGCAAACCTGTATTGCATTTGGTATTTTTTGTCTTCTGTCTTCGACATCTTATTTGTTGAATGATATTATCGATTATCCATACGACAGAAAGCACCCGATAAAGCGGTATCGTCCTATTGCGGCTGGCGAAATATCCATTCAGCAGGCAACGTTCGCAGTCTTTATCCTCACTTTTGTTTCGCTTTTACTTTCGCTTCTTTTCTCAGTCGGATTTTTCTTTCTTTCTCTTACATTCATACTTCTTCACTTCTTTTACTCTCTTTACTTAAAAAAACTACCAACATTTGATATTTTTTCCATTTCCTTTTCATTCATTATCCGTGCTATTGCCGGCGAGGTAGTAACGGGATACCACATTCCTATTTGGTTGCTTCTCACCATATTTTTCATCTCCCTTTTTATGGCAACAATAAAGCGACACGCAGAATTAATCTCACACGGACGCGAAACGAGAGAGTCGCTTTATAGATATAAGGAACATTATCTTGATTTTCTTTCAAATACGTTTGCAACCGGAACAATTTTGGCATATGCCTTTTACACCTACATGGAGCGGATTCCTCAGGTCCCAACGTTTATTACCCCCCTTATGACGCGCCTGTTACCGGGATTTGAAGCACGAAAGTGGATGATGATAACAATTCCACTGGTGGTATATGGAGTTGCTCGCTATGCTCAGCTCTTATATGAAAAAGTAGAGGGAGAGCGTCCCGAAAAGCTAATAACAACAGACATCCCGCTTGTTACGACAATTTTGTTATGGATAAGCATCATTGTTTCATTTATATATGTTTTATAGGCCTTGACAGGCTATCTTTGTATCTATTAGAATAGACTCATATGAAAAAAATCTTGAACGTACTTAATGGACTTATATTTCTTGGAATTGTAAAAGCATCTATGGCTGATGTTTCTGGAACAACAAAAGTTGCCGTCGGATGGACAATTCCTTCATTCGCAGACGTTATAGGATTTCTTATCAAATTTTTGTTCTTCGTCGGCGGACTTGTCGCTCTTTTATTCTTACTCCTTGGAGCTCTTGCGTGGGTAACGTCATCTGGAGATAAAGAAGCAGTCAAAAAAGCCCAGGACAAAATTCAGGCAGCAGTTGTCGGACTCGTTGTTATCGTCGCTGTGCTCGTTATCATTGCAACACTTGAACAGGTTGTATTAAAAGGAACATTCTGTGTCGGCTTGACATGTAACATCGCAGTACCGCAGCTTATTAACGGGACAACTCAGTAAGACATGAACCTACCATTTTTTTCTCCCGTTTACGCGCAGCAGGTGCAGGATTGGAATGCATCAGGATCAAATTGCATGGTTGACGGTGTGCCGACTTTAAAATGCTTTGAAGTAGTTTTTAGTAACATTCTTGTTTTGGCATCGGGACTCATTGCTGTCGTTTTGTTTATTATGTTAGTTGTCGGCGCCTTCAGCTATCTTACCTCTCTTGGAAATGCGGAAAAATTAAAGAAGGCAAAAGGAACGCTGCAATATGCAATTGTTGGGCTTGTTATTTTTCTTGCATCATTCCTTATCCTCAAAATCATCGACGTGCTCTTCCTGGGGAATGCGGGAAACCTCTTTAAATTCAAGATAGGAGAATAACTTCTTTTTTATTTTGCATTCTGTTTTATCACCTGAGAATACTGAGATTCTTCAATGGGAGATAAGAGTTCTTTTTTGACAAAAAGAGTTGAGTAGAGAATATAAAGAAGAATGCCGCACCCTACACCGAGAAACACTATCCCTACACGCTTCATATATTTTTCGTTTCCTTTATAAGATATTGTGGACGTCTTTGGATTTCTTTATAAATACGACTGATATATTCGCCAATAATGCCAATTGTGAGCAGCTGAACTCCGCCGACAAACATTATGCCAACAAACAGGGCAGTCCACCCGGTGACCCAGTAAGAGGGAAGTAAAATGCGGCCAAGAATGGCGTAAAGAATTCCCAAAAAGCCGACCCCTGCAGATGCAAAACCAAGATAAGAAGCGAGGCGCAATGGCTTTGTTGAGAATGAAATGATGCCCTCCATTGCAAAGTTAAGCATTTTTGAGAATGTGTAGTGTGTCACACCTGCATTTCTTCTTTCCCGTTTAAAATAGACATATTCGGCAGGATATCCACCCCACGCAACAAGTCCCCGTAAAAAGCGCGCCTGTTCGGGCAGGTTGTTGAGGAATTGAACAATCTCCCGGTCAAGAAGACGATAGTCTCCTACCTCCTCTGGAATGGGAGTTTCGGAGAGAAAATTTATGAACCAATAAAAACAGGCCGCGGTTTTCTTCTTGAAAAACGAATCCACTTCGCGGGTCTTTCGTTTGGCATACACAACCTTTGCACCATTGTGCCATTTTTCAACCATCTCATGAATTATTTCCGGCGGGTCTTGAAGATCGGCATCAATAGTTACAACACAGTCACCCTTACTTGAACGATATCCATAGGTGAGGGCCATCTGATGTCCGAAGTTGCGATAAAAACTTGCATATCTGATACGATTATTTTTTTCGATAGCCTTTTTTATTTCATGAGATGTTTGATCTTTTGATCCGTCGTCAACAAAAATGATCTCATAATTATATTGAGTAAGAAGGGGAACCAGACGATCAAGGAGAGGAGTAATATTTTTTTCCTCATTAAAAACAGGGATGATGACGGAAAGCAAAAAGGTTTGCATGTGTTACGGGGCCAGGAGTCGAACCGTGGTCTAGGAGATTATGAGCCTCCTGTGCAACCGTACACTACCCCGTAATATAAAGATATTATACCAGGAATAACGGCTGTTAAAAGAAGACCTGAAGCCACTGTTGAAAAACAGGGACGGGAGGTGTCACAAGAGGAACGGGGCTGGGAGAGGGTTGGGGCACAATTATGACGACTTCATTCTCCCGAGAAAGATTTTGTTTATCCCGTAGATTTTTTTCTATTTCGAAGGAGGAAGAATTGACGAGCTTTTTTATTTTCAATTCTTTGTTTTGTTCAATAGCCTTGTCGAGATTTTTTTTAGTAAGTGCGTAAAAGCCAATGCTATTTTGATAATCCATCACATTATGGATGAGGGAAATAAGGAGAAACAAAAAAACGAACAGGAACAAAAACCTTCTCATACTGATTGGATTCGTTTCAAGGCTGAAAGGATGCGACTTGAGTCGGCTTTTCCTCTCAGCTCTTTCATACACAGTCCTATGGCAGTTTTAGGATTTTGGGCAATAAGAGCAGTATTTTTTTCAAGAATGGATCGAACGGACGACTCAAGCTCTGCATCTGATATTTCAGCGGGAAGATAAGCCATAACTATCGCAAGCTGTTTTTTTACTTCATCAAGAAGATCTGTCCTTCCGCCTTTTGTGAATGATTCAATAGACTCAGTATATTCTTTCTTTATTTTCTTGATTACTTCCAGACATTCTTCTTCTGTAAGGGGAGCATGTTTGTCAATTTCTTTATTCTTTATTTGTGAGATAATGCCTCGTATGGTCTGGAGTTTAAGCATCTCTTTTGACTTGAGTGCAGTTATTTGTTCGGCTTGCAATTGTTGTAGTATCATACAATAATTATACTCTATGAAAAAATTGAAAAAAACAGGATCACGAGACATCTTGAGACTGTTTAAATATTTTCAGGCGAACGTACTCGAAAAACAGCCATTATTCGAAAAAATGCTGCAGGACGTACGGATGATGCAATACAAAATCCGCCCACTCCAGGGAGACATCTCTATTATTAATTTTTCAAACAAAACTCTCGTTCAAACCTTGTGGCAACTGGGCAAGATGGAGGATTTCATCACGACAAACAGCAAGGCGATAAAGAAGGGACAGGAACAGACGTTCTTTCAATACTTTGACGGTTTGTACAGCCAGCTCCAGGAACGGCTTAATAATCTGCAGCTTGTTGAAAAAAGAACGACCCAACAATCCAAAGGGATACTTGAGATGGAAATATTCAAAGAGAGAAAACTGAAAAAGCGCCTTAATTGACATGAAGAAACACCCCATTATTATCGATCTGGAAACCAAACATACATTCCGCGAATTCAGCGAACCTGAACAGCTCGGCATTTCCGTTATGGCAATGTACGACTACGGGACGGGACAGGGAATGGTCTTGGAAGAAAAGGAATTGTCAAAATCATTTCCGCTTCTTGAAAAAGCGTCCTACATCATCGGCTACAACAGCAACAGTTTTGATTTACCGGTGCTCCAGGCATATTACCCCGGAGACATCCTCAAGCTGTCGAAGTTTGACATTCTGGAAGACGTAAGAAGCATTATCGGAAGACGCCTTGCCTTAAACGACCTGGCATCCGCAACCTTAGGAAAGAAAAAAACGGGACATGGACTTATGGCAATTGACTATTACAAGGAGGGAAAAATAGAGGAGCTAAAGAAATATTGTTTAGGGGACGTCATGATCACGAAAGAGCTTTTTGACTTCGGAATAAAATACGGCGAGATCTATTATGTGAACGAATTCGGGCGTAATATCGTGAAAGTGAACTGGAAAAAGTATCTGGAGGGAAACGGCAATACGGAGACCGAATTGACGCTTCCATTTTAGGCCTTCAAAAAAGGGCGCCTCTTTGGTATCATTGGAGCTTAGAGCAGACGGAATTCCCCTGTAGCTCAACGGTAGAGCAGGATCCTGTTAAGATCAAGGTTCGTGGTTCGAATCCACGCGGGGGAGCCAAGGCCATATGGATAGCAAGAAAACAAAAGATTTTGAGGTGGTTTCAGAAGAAGAAATAAACAACTTTAAGGCTACGGTTGTTCGTTACCCGGAAGAGATGAAGCATGCTAATAAACTTCTTTATCTTTATGAGAGTCTAGCAAGTCACCTACACGAATACCCACATGACTTAATACCTGTACTTCAAATGTATTGGACTTGTTTTAGAGGCTATTTAATAAGTGGCCAACTAATGTTCCAAGCTCATTTACCAGAGGCATATGCAATTATTAGTAGGTCTGCCGAAGCGGTTGCCTCGGCGCGTAAAATGTCTATGAATCCAGAGAAAGTGCCAGGGTGGATAACAGCAGAAAAGAATACATCACAACCATTTAGACGCCTACTTGGAAAGCTTTTTCCAGAAGAAGATAAGATTGTTTATCCAGAAATATTCAACATTTATGAGTTGATGTCAGAGTACGGAAGACACCCAAGTTTTAAGAGCACAATTTTTTTTAGTGGATTGGGTCGAATGAAAACAGAGAATAGAGTTGATTTTACCTATTGCGATATTGAAGACGAATTAAACCTGAGAAGATCTTTAAACTATCAGATCTATGCTTACTTAAAATTCTTATCCGCATTTAGAGAGATATTCAAAAAATACATAGCCAAGGAGTGGGTTAAAGAGCTCGAGCAAATAGAAAAAGAATATGGGGCCTTCAAAGAAACTTTAAAAAGCGTATTCCAAAGCAAGTGAGTTGAAGGTGCAAATACCATGGAATATTCTATAGATTAAATCCAAACTCTATTTCTCGATTCTCAAATGCGCTTACCAAAAGGGGGAGCAAATTTCAAGGCAGCGGACATAATAGAACTTAGTGTTTAATGCGCTAAAACACGCCCAGTCTCGATGTTGTTATAATAAAACTCATGGACACGGCAAATATTACTCTTAAAGACTTAGGGTACGACGAATTTTTTGAATCGAGTCAGAAGAATCTTGGTCTGATAGCATATCCGGTCGCACGAGTTGTTGCCGAATACCGAGAGATATATAAAGTAAAAAATCAAAAGGGTGAATTTCTTGCACGGGTTACCGGAAAGCATATGTTCACTGCCGTAAAAAGGGAAGACTATCCGGCCGTTGGAGATTGGGTAACTATCGAGGAGTTGCCGGAGAACAAGGCGCTCATCCGGGGAATGTTGTCAAGAAAAACAATCCTTCAAAAAAAATACAGCAATAAACAAGAAAACCAAATAATTGCGACAAACATAGACACTGCCTTTATTGTCGAATCGATGGACAGGGACTATAACCTAAATCGATTTGAACGGTTTTTTGTTCTCGCAGTCGAAGGAAATATTACTCCTGTCATGGTGCTGAATAAAATAGATTTGATATCAAAAGCCGAACTGGATGATCGAATACGTAAGATAAAAGCCAGATTTGCTTCGGTTGCCGTTGTTGCAACGAGCACCCTGACGAGAGAAGGGATGGACGATTTGAAACATCATATTAAAACGGGAAAAACATATTGTTTTTTGGGATCATCGGGTGTGGGGAAATCCTCTCTCATAAATGGTCTTCTTCAGAAAAGTGAAATAAAAACAAGAGAGATGGGCTTAGTGACCGGCAAGGGAAAGCATACAACCACCACGCGTGAAATGTATTTTCTGGAAAACGGAGGGCTTGTCATTGATAATCCCGGGACAAGGGAGGTGGGGATAGCAGATTCGGAAACAGGAATTGAAACGGTGTTTGACGACATAAGCCATCTGTCTAAAGAATGCAGATATTCCGATTGCACACATACGCACGAGCCGGGATGTGTTGTCCGAAAAGCGGTTGAGGACGAGCGGCTTGATAAGGACAAATACGCTCATTTCATAAAACTCAAAAAGGAAGCTCAATTTTATAAAATGACTAACGTTGAAAAAAAGGAGAAAGACAGAAAATTTGGTAAGTTTATTAAAAAAGCTAAAGAAAGTTTTAAGGATAATTAAATAGTTCTTCAAGACCCGCTCACTTTAATATTGTATATAATACTTGACATTATGTAAAGTATGTGTTACATTATGAATATATGGAAAGAAAAAGATATAAACAACTTCGGGTAGCGGTAACATTTTTTGTCGCGATGATTGTTTCCGTATCTGTTATAAGAGACAGTTATCTATTGGCAGCCATTGGGGTATTAACGGGAATGGTTTTTATGATTCTCGTCAGAGTAAAAGCAAAGATAAGAACCGATGAGCGTGAGTCAACCATCCAGGAAAAGGCAGCTAGAATGACCTATTCTATCTTTGCTCCAACCATTGGGATTGCCTCCTTTCTTTTACTGCTTCCCTCAAAGGGTGGAATTAGCGTTTTTAGCAAGGGTGAGTGGTTGTTTGTTGAATCTTTAGGGATGGTGTTTGCTTATCTTACTATGTTCTTGATAACTATTTATGCTATCTCCTATCATTTTTTCAACAAAAAGTATGGAGGT
>CAZUEQ010000001.1:21940-54718 GCA_964619475.1 uncultured Gammaproteobacteria bacterium
CAACATCCCATTCGGCAAGCAGCAGGATGCCGTGGACATCCAGCGCGCAGTTGACTGCGATTTCGCCGTCATTGGTACTCAGCGGGCCCCGGGTCTTGACCATCACTTCGGTGGCCCGACCGGAAGCCTTGGTCGGCGTGAGCCGCCAGACCGTTATCGCAATTGAGAGTGATAAATATTTGCCATCTTTAGGACTGGCTTTTAAAATCGCCCGATTATTCAAAGTTACAATTGAAGACATTTTCACCTATGAAGGAAAGGAACACTATGACGAAAATTAACACGATAAAAAACAAACTCTTTTATCTTGTTGCCATTGGCACAAGCATCTTCCTTTTGTTCTTTTTTGTCACTAACATATGGATAGGGCATGAGGCGAAGAGGCTGTGTCAGGAAGCCAAGTGGGAATATGGAAAGACTGATTGCGTTGAAGCGCTTATTACAACACTTAATGATAAAAACCAGGGATACAGAACACGAAATCATGCTATCTGGGCACTGGGCCAGTTCGGAGATGTCCGCGCTCTACCGGTCCTTCAAAAATATTACACAGGTATTATTCCCAATAGAGAACCTCTTGATGGCACGATTAGCCAGTACGAACTCAAAAAAGCGATTAATCTTGCGAGTGGCGGATTAAATATTACCGCTTGGGTATGGAGATGAGGACTAAAAGACTTGATATACTTCACATATGAAGGGTTTTTTGTATTGGGCTCCTCGCATTCTTGCTATTGTATTTACGGTCTTTCTCAGTGTCTTTGCCCTTGATGTTTTTAGCGAGCCGCAATGGATGATGGGCCTTATTGTTCATCTTATTCCAAGCTTTATTTTGTGCCTATTGACCGCAGTTGCGTGGAAACATGAGAAGTGGGGAGGCGCTCTCTTTATTCTTTTTGGACTGGCTGTGATCATTTTCTTTCACTCAATAACATTAAGCGTCCCCCCGTTTATTATTGGAGGCTTGTTTTTAGCTCGGCACCATCATCCAAAAACATATTCGGTATAATGAATATATGACAAAAAATCCTTTTCTCAACGCTCTTAGCGCATCGGCATATATTATTTTGGGCGTTTTGATTATGACTTTTGTGACCCAACCACTGAAACACAAGCCCGACACCTTTTTTGAACCGATTGTTTTTCTCTCGCTGCTGACTCTTTCCGTTGCTGTCATGGCATTCCTCTTTTTTTATCAGCCTGTTATGCTTTTTATTGACGGGAAGAAAAAGCAGGCGGTTAATCTTTTCGTTAAAACGGTGGGAATTTTTGCAGTCCTTACAGCCGTCTTTTTAATTCTTCTTTTCTCTGGTGTGATTTAAGTCAAAAAGACTTCATTGCTATATAATAATTTTGTGCCGTACTATCGAACAAGAATAATTGTTTCTATTCTAATTTCTTTTTTATTATCCTCCTTTTTAAGAGATTATTTTTTCTTTTCTAATACTCCCAAAATAAATACTCAAATAGTGACGGTAATAGGCAACCTTCCACCCAAAATTGCCTCAATTATTAGTATGAAAATATTGTCTAAGCCAAATAAAAGGGAGGAAAACAAACCAGCTCCGACACCAACCAAAGTTGATTCCGTGTCAAAAATTGAAGAATTTCAAACTCCCTCACCAACACAAATAGTTTCCCCAACCCATATGCCAATAGAACCTCCTCATCAGATAACCAATATCCCAACACCAACCAAGCCATTCCCAACGGACGAACCATTACCATCAAAACCACTCCCGACCAAAACAGTCCAACCGGTTGTGTCATTGGCGGATTTTGGAAAATGCCTGAAAAGTAGTGGAATGGTCTTATATAGTCAACCAGGCTGTTCTGCCTGTGCATCTCAAAAAAAAATCCTTGGTACGGCTCTCCAATATGTGGCCGAAGTAAGCTGCCCGGAACAGCCTCAGAAATGCGGGAGTATCGGGGTACATACTACACCAAGTTGGGCTAAAAATGGCCAGCTAATCAGATCCGGCGCTACCTCATTACGGGATCTGGGTCAAATATCCGGATGTCAGGTGCCATAAAACGATAATAATAAATATGCTAATTTAATTAATATGGATACAAATAATTTGAATTTAATGATTGCCTATATTGCTGGCATCACGAGTTTTTTTTCGCCCTGTTTGTTTCCACTTCTTCCATCATATTTTTCAATTATGACCGGTTTTACCTATAAAGAGCTTTATGGACTTAATTTTAAAGATATCCGAATCAGAATTTTTTTATCCAGTATTTGTTTTGTCATAGGATTCTCGATTATGTTTTCTCTTTTGGGGGCAACAAGCAGTATCGTTGGAAAATTTATTCAAACCAATCTGAACATTATCATTCGTTTCAGTGGACTACTTTTAATAACGTTAGGTATGATCCAAATTGGGCTTATTAATTTTGAAGCAATCCAATTCGGCAATGCCTGGAATATCCAAAAAAAACTAGCTCGTTTAGGGTATATAAGTGCCTTGATTACCGGAATCGCCTGTGCTCTCATCTGGATTCCTTGCGTCGGTCAGATTCTTGGAGCGATATTGTTGATTGCATCTCAAGCGGAAACGGCTGCAAAGGGGACATTATTATTATTGGTATTTTCTTTTGGTCTGGGAACACCATTTGTCTTACTTGGATTATTTTTTCCAACAATATACCCTTTTTTACAAAAACGTCGAATTTTATTTCTTTACCTCACTCGTTTTGCCGGAGTAGTGCTTATTGTTTTTGGGATTGTTTTGTTGATTAATCAGTATCAATTTTATCTTTATTCTATCGACGGATTACTTCTTAGACTGAAAGCAGTGTTTGAAAAATAAGCACGTAATTCTTATAGAATCTCTTTGCGACTGTTGCCATTACCGACGAAGAAATAAACGAGGGCACATATAAGGATATGATAGGGGAGTTTGTGAAGAAAATATCTGCTTAGTATTTTCAATTATTCAGTCTCATGTTCTCGGTTATCAGCGCGGTACTATTTTCCCTTGTGAGGTAATAGAACAACAGTCCTGTTTGAGGCGGTAAAGTAGTACAATATGGTATGAATAATATTACCTATTGGCTGAGCCAACCCCAGTTCTATGTCCCGTTTTTAGTATGGTCTATTTTTTGGAAAGGATTTGCGCTATGGAAATCCGCTACCAAAAAACAACTTGTTTGGTTTATCTTTCTCCTCAATATAAACACGTTGGGACTTTTGGAAATCCTTTACGTTTTCTTCTTTAACCGCTGGGATATTGATAACGGAAGGATTCTTGCCTTCTTAGAAAAAAAATTTAAACGAAATAAAAAATAATGAAAAATATGTCAGATGTTTTTTTTACGAAAGATATTAGTGTCGAGGGATTACTAAAAATCTATTCCCACATAAATAAGGGAATAACGGGTAGAGTGGGGATTAAGCTCCACACCGGCGAACCCCACGGTCCAAACCTTCTTCCGATAGAACTTATCAAGGGCATGCAGTCAACTGTTCACAATAGCACGATTGTCGAATGCAATGTCCTTTATAAGGGCCCCCGCTATGAGACCGCGACTCATCGGGAGGTCATAAAGACAAATGGCTTTGATTTTTGCCCCGTTGATGTTATGGACGAAGAAGGGGATGTCATGTTGCCAATTCCTGGAATGAAGGAATTCCTGGCACAGGAAAAAGACTTTACTCCCGGAACGCATTTAACTGAGGTGGCCGTAGGAAAGCACTTATTAAACTACGATTCGCTGCTTGTCTATACGCACTTTAAGGGTCATATTATGGGGGGATTTGGAGGATCGCTGAAGAATATCGGTATCGGTATTGCATCCGGACATGTCGGAAAAGAGATGGTTCACGGAAAGGGATGGCCAACCGGTCCTAATTTTATCGAAAGGATGGTTGAATCGGGGAAAGCAACAACGGAACATTTCAAAGGCCACATCACCTACATCAACGTATTGAAAAACATGTCGGTTGATTGTGATTGTGATGCAAAGGGAGCTCCTCCGAAATGTGAAGATGTTGGTATTCTCGGATCGACTGATATTCTTGCAATCGATAAAGCGTCGGTTGATCTTGTATACGGGATGCCCGCAGAAAAAAAACACGATATTGTTGAACGCATAGAATCCCGCAGCGGTCTTCGCCAACTTGAGTATATGAAAATACTAGGAATGGGGAACAGCGACTATTCCATTGTTCGAGTTTAATATTGCAAAAGACTGTACAAGCCGAACTATACTATTTGAATTGGGTTATAATTAACCCAAATGGTCACTTCTCGCGTTAAGGAAGGGTTTGCCTTGATTGAAGTGCTAATCGTCATTGCACTTCTGGCTCTCATCACCGCCCTTTCAGGTATTGTTGTTCCGAAATACATAAACAAGGCGTTTGATGCACGTCGGAAAACCGATCTGTATAAACTAAGAAACTATCTTGAGGTGTATTTTGACAATGCCGGCGATTACCCAAAAAAATTACCTGACTGTGGGCAGCCCTTCATGTATAACAATCTTACGATTTTGAATGCCATGTTTTGTGACCCTGTCACGAGAAAGCCTTATGCGTATCAAATAAAAGGCGACAACTGGCAGTCTTATCGGCTCTATACGACATTGTCAGACAAACAAGATATCTCCATCTCCGATGTGGGGTGTCTTGGCGGATGTGGGCCGGACTGCGCTTATAACTATGGAGTTTCCAGCCCCAACATAGGACTGATTAAATGTTCCTATGTCTGCGCCCCTGGCGGAGGATCAACTGGAGTGTGTGAGCTCTATCAAAATCCGGACATTAGTCTTTGTCCAAGATTATATGGACAAGACTCAACATGTAAAAATGAGTGCAAAAGCCCCAAAAATAAGTGTCAGAATGCCAGTGGAAAGCATGTTCCTTACTAGTTTCCACTCTCATTTTTCCATGCTATAATTTTTTTATATGAAACACGTACACAATCACTCAGGAGGGACAATCTATGGGCTAGGGTTTGTTGGAGCGGTAGTATATTACTTACAACATGCTTCCTCTTTTTGGCCGGTGATATTAGGGATACTTAAAGCGATGGTATGGCCCGCACTACTGATTTACAAAGTCTTTACGTTGATAAAGATGTAAGAGAGAATGCCTATCCGGAGCAAGACTCGCTGTGTTTTTCGACCTCGATAATGTGGCTTTTTGGGACCGTTTTCGAAATATCAACTCCCGAGTTTTTTCCAACGACAACAATGACAGTGTCATACGCCCTAATCGGATAGATAAGGATGTTTTGCACTGCCTGTCCATTCACATATCCGACAACCGGTTCTCCGGAGGGGAACGCATAGTGCATATTGGTAAATAAATCCCCCCAAACTGCGCCCGTCCTATGGACGTGAACAACATCTCCCACATGATCATGCAGGTGTGCTTTTCCTATTTGTGTCTCCTCTGGTGTCTCTTTCGTCTTCGAGACGGAGCAGAACTCGATATTCATATAGTTGTCAGATGAAAAATCCTTCAGCTTGCCATCAATATATACAAGAAAACCGGCATGGATATGTATTTTAGAAGGAGGAGACGGTCTTGTTTTGACATATGCAAAAACGGCAATAATGCCAAGAGCACATAAAAGGAGAATAAAAACCTTTTTCATATAAGTAATTTGTTCTATTATCTAAAATACTTACGGGTTTTACAATTGCTGAAACGATATTGTCATACTTTTCCTATGGAGATAAGACAGGTAACGATAGGAAGCGTGAGCGCAACTGAAATCGTTTCTGGCGACGTAATTATAAAAAACGCCGAAGATGCGCTTGAGCTTTTGAAGATATCTTTTTTGATTTGAGTAATGGAGTATTGGGGGAAGTCAAAAAGGCATGGAAAGAATAGGTAAAGATTATTCCATGGGGATCTCATAAAAAATATCCATACGTTTGTCGGATGTGACAGGAAAGTCTACCTGTTTTTTTGCCTCTTCCTTGAAATATCTTTTTTCCATGTATGATGCAATTCCTTCTTTGTTTGAAAGGGCCGCCCATCTTTTTTGGTCGGTAATATACAGTTTTTTTATGCCGTTTCCGCGAGCAAACTGTCTTCCCAACTCCAAAACCTGTTCGCAAAAAAAGGGAGTATTCATCTCTTCAAGCAGTCCATTGCTTGGATTGAATCCACGAAGGACAAGTGACTGACTTCCGTCAGCCTCAGGATAGATGTAAGCCTGGATGTTGGCGGCAACACTCTTCTCTCCCTCAACGATGGTGAATTGAAGATAATCGTTTCTCTCAAACAACTCTATATCTTCTGCGGTACAAAGTCCCACCGCGCCCTTTGAAAAAAAAGCAGGAACACTTTTGGAAACGTGCGCCTTCATATTTGTTTTTTTCCCGGGGACCTCCATGAATTTCTTTATGTTCTTATTTAATTCCGATTGGTATGGCTTCAGCATTGATGTGGAGATAAATCTGGTTAACACCTCAGCGAGCATCCGCTCATCTTTTGTTACCGCGTCCCAGTCCAGCTCATTACTTGTATCATTAAGTTGCTTTTTAAATTGGGCAAGCTTAGATGGATTGGAAAGAAGACCGGTGAGCGAGGAAAAAACATCTTGATTCGCCTTAAGATAGTCGCTAAGCGAAGGAGCAAATCCATGGTCAAATGATCGGGTTAGGACAGTCTTCATTTGTAACAACGAGTCGCGGGTGGGAGCGGAAGGACCTGCCTCAACAAGGGCGGTTAATTCTTGCCGGACAGATTCCTCAATAGGAAGGAGGCTTACAATTGCCCCGAGTTCCTGAGGGGAAATGTCTGTTGTTGTGTTTGCGACTTTTTTCAATGCCTTGAGAATGTTTTCCCGTTGCGTATCAGGAGCCTCGGGGGCAATCATTCTTTTTATTATCTCCATACTTTTAGGAACGCTAATACTCTCACCAGCCCGGGGAGCATACTCTTTTGCAGCAACAACGAAATCATATCCGTCCTGAGGAATCTCAAATCGTGCCAGTTGTTGCGAACAGTCACCTACTTTTTTCATCAATGCTGATGCCTTCTCAAAACTCAATCCCGTGGGAAGGTAGGCAAGATAGACGAGCTCTTCTTTTATGTCTAGTAATTCAGCAGGAACCGCTACTTCTGTGGGGATATTTCGGAATAAGCGCGACTTCACCTGATTAATGGTTGAGATAAGCTCTCTTTTTCCCTGCTCATCACTATTGATATATCGTTCAAATACTTGAGGCGTTAATGATCCTAAATCCTGGATGGCCGTAAACAGCTCTGCTTCATGGTCGTGAAGTGTGTACGGCTCGGCCGCTTTTTGAAGAGAAGAGGTATTCAATGCTGCGAGCGAATCGACTATGGTATTCACCTCAAATGGATGTTCACGGAGCAGTCTCATCAAAACGGTCTTTTCTGATGGATTGTTGATGAATGGCCTCATGTTTTGTGACAAGAAATCGGAGTGGATGAATATTTCAGCAAGATAGTTGAACATGGTGGAAGATATTTTGTCGCTGCTGAGTACGTTCAATGAGAGCTTTCCGGCCTTGACGGTATCGATTGTCGCAAACTCCCTCAATAGACGCGGAAGATTTGGATCGGCAGGATCCATAACTTTTATTTGTTCAACAAGAATGTCTTTTGCATAGGTAAAGGGGAGAGAGGTAATGAGTTGTGCCACTGCCTTTATTGTCGCCGGTTTTTTTACTCCATCACTTAAGACATCTTTCAGAAGGGTCGCACACTCCTGCAGGATTCTGTCTCCCTCCGGAACCGATTCAAACGGCTGATATTTTACTCTTCCAAAATCAAACTCAGCTTTTATCAGGTCCATTTCCTGATATTTCTCGGAAAACAATCCGGTCCTTACAGATTCCTCAGCCGTTACTCCCATGGAACGAAGAAGTTCCCTATCGTGGTAACCGTACGTCTTTACTAGTTCTCTTGCGTTTTCTATATCCAGGTCGGGTTTTTGCTGTGTAAGTCCCTGAGCGAGCGAGATCTCAAACTCTCCATATTTTGTCAGATCACTATATCTGCGGGAACGCATCACGTTAACGCGGATAAAATCGAGAAGGTCCCTGACTCCTACGACATCGTTTCGTTTAATCATTTCGTCGGTAAGAAAGCGGACCGTATCAAGGGAATCAAGCGGATTTTCCAAAGCCCTCACTTCTTGTTCTTTGGTTTTCAAAAACGTATCTTTATCGGGAGAGGAGACATACTCTTCCCTCAACATACTTCCCAGCTGTTTGGTGAGAAGGGGAGATTCTGAAGGTATTTTTTGAGGTAACGCCTCTTCTGCTGCACCAATTATTGTCCCATTTTTGATGTCGTTTGATCCTTCCTTAAGCGTATCTACTCCAAGAGCATATAGCTTTATTGCGTTTGCTCGTTCGACAAGGGCGGGAGGAATCGCAACACGTTCAGGCTGTCCCAGATGCTGATGGTTGTTAACGCTTTCTGCCATAATGATAATAAATGTATCAAAGTTTTAGCCTGTCGTGTGAGGAAAATTTAACGGGAGAATCTGTTTGATATACTGAAGGACAATGGACATCGGCACACTGCAAAAAAGAACATATATAAGTGTAATAGGGACCTCTCTTTATTTGTGGATCTTACTTTTTGTCTCCGCATGGTCTTTCCGGTTCTGGCAAGCATGGATTTTTTGGAGTATTTTTTCGATTGCGGTAACCGTTATTTCTTTCTATTTTCTGAAAAAAAACCCCCGCTTTATGGAAAGCCGGCTCAAAGCAGGGCCTATAGCAGAGAAAGAAAAAAGCCAAAAAATCATTCAAGCATTTTCTTCCCTTTTTTTCATGGTCCTTCTTATAATCCCCGGACTTGACTTTCGTTTTCATTGGTCTTTTGTTCCGTTTGTCTTGGTGCTATTTGGAGACGTGTGTATCCTTGTTGGATTTTGGATTGTTTATTTGGTATTTGCCGAAAACAATTTTGCCTCCGCAACGATTCAGATTGGGAAAGGTCAGAGGGTAATATCAACCGGACCGTATCGTTTTATCCGACATCCCATGTATGCTGGGGCCGGACTGTTGGTTGGCGCCATGCCGTTTGCACTTGAATCATACTGGGCATTTATCCCTGTTGTGTTAATGGGAGTTGGTATAGTCTTGCGAATCTTTCATGAAGAAAAATATTTAACAAAAAAATTAAAAGGATACAAGGATTATTGCCGCAAAGTTTCCTATCGCCTCATCCCATTTGTCTGGTGATCAGTCGCTTCTCCATATTCAACGCACAGTAAAAATACTGTTGCAATAGTGTGCTCATTTGTCTTTAATATCATCATATGACAACACCCTCGTTTAACCTTACACAGCACCTTGCGGAAGAACACAAGATGACTCCACTTACCACATATTTAAAAGAAATCGTGTACGGAGGAAATGACGGTATTGTCACGACGTTTGCGGTAGTTGCGGGTTTTGCAGGTGCACAGGCGAACGTTGTTTCTCAGCTTCCTATGGTTGCCGTCTTATTATTCGGGTTTGCCAATCTTTTTGCGGACGGAGTATCAATGGCACTTGGCAATTTTATTTCTACCCGTTCCGAACAGGATGTCTATAATAGTGAAAAGCAAAAAGAACAATATGAAATAATTCACAACACCGAACTGGAGCAACTTGAGTCTGTCGAAATCCTGATAAAAAAAGGATTTACACGCAAACAAGCAAACGACCTTGTTGCGATCTATATGAAAAACAGCTCATATTGGACTGACTTCATGATGAGTCAAGAACTGGAGCTTGCAAATCCTGAAGGGGGGAACGCACTTCTTATGTCTCTCGCAACCTTTTTTTCGTTCCTTCTTTTTGGATTTATTCCACTTATCCCTTATGTCTTTTTTAGGGGACCGGAACTGTTTGCTTTATCAATAGGTGCCACTGCATCAGCCCTCACTCTGCTTGGCGTTATCAGGTGGAGAGTGGGGAGGCAAGGATTTGTGCAGAGTGTTGGGGAAACGCTCCTTTTGGGAGGAGTCGCCGCCCTCGTTTCCTATTTTGTAGGGACATTGTTTCGGATTTAATTGCAAGCTTTGATAAAGCTATCCAGGCACGAGGAAAAGAACCCGTAGCCACGAAAATAAGCCACTATTTTTAGCAGAAGACACTATCTTATAGTATTGATTATATTGAACTATATGATATAATGGATGATGAAATATACATATTCAATATGTATATATAATAAAAAAGGGAGTTGCTTACAAGCATGGCTACTCGCACTTTGATTTCGGTTGTTTCTCTTTGATATAGACTTAAGCAATAGCTGCTTTTCCTCTTAATCTTTGAGAAACGTTCTTTGAAAACTAGGGATAGATTTGATTCAACTATAAAACACCTCATTGTCTCTTCCGTTGAGAATCTTTTTTTTGAAAGGGTTCTGAATGGAAGAGAGGTGATGAAGTGTAGATTCGAAGAAGTGAAGAAGAAAAAAAGTCGACCAATCAACTAAGGAGTTAATAGTACCATGAACAAGAGTAAGACCGGAAAGCGTATTTTGTGGACCCTTATCGCGGTGGTGGTTCTCATCGCCTTCGCATTCGGTGTCCAACAGGTTACAAACCAGCCATCGATTGTCGAGGCCTCGTTCAAGTGGAACGACGGCACGACGACAATGAAACCCTGGCACGTGACCTTTGGAAGCGACGAAGCCATCGACGGCGTCGTTGCTTTTGACCAATACCTGTATTTTGTGACAAAAACCGGCGACCTTGAGGCCGCTGGGATACAGGTAAAGAACGAGTTGGCGGTAACCCCGGGAAAGCCCTGGACAGTCGTCTGGGGGAGTGACCGGGAGCTGAGCGGTGTCATCACGATGGACGGTGTGGTTTATCTGACGTCAAAGACTGACGTTCAGAACACTGCCCATTGCGGATGCACGCCGACTTGCGAACAGGTGGTTGTAGAGATTGCAACCCCCACGCCCACCAGCACGTACGTCCCGAGCGTTACGAATACGCCCGGTGGTCCAACCGCAACTTCAACCCCAGGTAACCCGACTATCACGTCGACACCTGGGAGTCCTACTTCGACCGTTGTTGTCCCCACCGCGACCCCCGTCGTTGTCGTTCCCACCGAAAAACCGAAAGCCAACTGTGGCGTCGGTAACGGTGTTGATGGCGACACAAAGGGTTGCGATGACTGGAAAAACGACGGCACGGGCTCCGGTCCGGGCAATCCAGGTCACAGGGGTGGCAAGAAGTAGGAAGTACTAAGATGTAATGAATCGCAGTTGATCATCTCTCTTCCCTAGAAGGGAAGGATGGCAGGAGCATCGCATGCTCTGGTGGATGAGACGGCACTAACCGTCTCTATTGCACTTTCGCAATAAAAAAATCTACCCCATCCTTCCCATCTTCCCCCAGCTACACTTGAAAAATAGCGTATCAGGGAGAAGATATATAAAAATACCTCTCTCTATCTTTTTTTGTGCAAGTAGATTATTATAAGAGTAATGATTAGTGAGCGTGCTATTTATCTAACCATTATCGGGTGTAGTTTTTAAGACAGCGAAAGCTGTCTCTTTTTTTATCTATTAATAATTTGAAAGAAAATATATGAGCATCAAAAGAACGTTGATGGGAACGTTTATAGCAATTTTTGCACTAGGAATATGTGCAGCTCCAACATTTGCGACAAACAAGATGACTGATAGAATGCAAATGAGGTCTCTTAGTACTATATCAATTGGCAACTTGGTGGGGACGGTAAAGGGGATAAGTAGTTTCATCATTGTGAATGGAAATTATGTTGAGATATATTGTGATTCTGTACGACGCATTCAGATTTTTAATAACCATTTTGAGGATACGCAAACCTGTAAGATTGTTTCTTCAGCGGATATTCCAAGAAGACCGTCCCTCTCTTTTTTTTCAAGCAAGGGTGAAAACTGTCCAGTAGAAGGGAGTGATCAATGTTGGTATTCAGACTATGTCTATGCTACAACTCAGGAATATCAATTAGCAAACTGGGGCACACGAATTATTAAAACTGACGGTACAGTGACTATTGTTTCATTTTATAATCTTTGATTTTTAGGAAGAGACAATAAACGATTCGCCGTATCGGGGTCAATGGGTGTGTTAAATAAAACACTCTGCAAGCACACACATATAATTTGTTTCTTGTTGTGTACTAATAATGAAAATTTTTGTCAAAGTAAAAACTAAGGCAAGGGATGAAAAAGTCGTGAAGGTTGACTCCGGCAATTATCTTGTCCGCATAAAAGAGGCGCCGGAGAGAGGCAAGGCAAATACGGCAGTCATAAAAATAATGAGCGACTACTTTAATGTTCCCAAATCCCATGTAACGATCATCTCGGGACTTACCTCAAAACAAAAATGTATTGAAATTGATACTCGTTAATACTGCGGAAGGGCCGGCTTTTTCTTGAAAATGGTTAGTGCGGCTACCGTTCCGACGACTCCCAGTACAACGACAAGTAGGGCGATAATGACAATCTGTTTGGTTATCGGACCTTGTGTTTCGTCTTTTTTCCCTTCATTAGGAGAAACTGCTCCTGTTGCGGTTTGATTTTTTTGCTGTGCTGGCTTATTAATGGTGTTTTTTATGGGAACAACATTGAGCAGTGTTTCTCCAGGATCTTGAGGAGCTGCATCCACTCCATTTTTCTTTCCAGTCAATAAATTTATGTTTTCTTTTGTAAAGAAATATTTATTGGCCTGAGTAAATTCAAATATGCGATATTTTACATTGGCACCGTTTGATGTTACAAAATTAAGGTAAAACTCCAAGTTAATTGGAGACGCGGGTAAATTTTTGGGAGCGATATAAAAATATCCGTTTTTATCCGCGGTTGTTTCGAAATAAACTGTATCGTCATTTTTCAGTTTTACCTGGACAACGGCGTTTGGGATAGCCTGCCTGTTCTCATCATATGCATACCCTTCGACATAGGCAGGAAGAGGGTCAAGTGACAGACTAGTACTTGTTTGAGCGCTTACATTTTTTACGGAGAACATTTCGAAGACAGATTTAAGAACGTTCGGCAATATAAAGTGCGCCTGCGGGGGTATTCCCAATAAGCTACTTTTGACGAATTGAACTTCTATGGCCGAATCCGCAAGTACTTTCGAGATGGGAATTTCAAGGGTGTAAAAACCGGAATGATTTGCCTCTATTCTTCCTAGTTCAACTTTCTGTCCTTGCCCCGTAACGTTTTGGAAAGCGACAACTGTCGTAAGAGGATGCGAAGCTTTTCCCTTGATCACATATATGCCTTCGTTCTCTTTCTTCTCGAAAGAATATTGCATACTTACCGGATCTTTGACGGATGGGGAGACGGATACCGGGTCAAGCGGGATGTTCCGACATTCCGGCATGTCCGCTTTTTCATCAATAATCTCACCGGGCTTGTAGATAGTACAATGATTTTTTGTGTCATTATCATCGATAAAATCATATACCTGAGTCATGTTGGGACTTGCGTGCGGTGTTGCGCTGAATTGATATCCAGCAGGGGGTTGGACGGTGAGAATATATTTCCCCGGGGGAACGAGGTAATTAAATACTCCATCCTGTTGCGTCTTTGCGTTATTTTTTAGTACAGGATTATTTACGAGAGGGGTGCCAGCTTGGTCGCGAATTGTAACGACAACATTTGGAAGCGGCTCCAAACTTACCGAGTCAAATACGATTCCATAGGGATCATGGTGCGTCCACGAAATGGTGGCGCAGTCTTTTCCGGTTAAGCTTTCAAATTTAAAAACAGATTGTTGCAACCCCCCAACTCCTCCTGTTGTCAGTCCGGCAGAAGGGCGAACTTCCACTCCAAAAAATTCATAGGCTCCACTTGACGCTGTCGTTCCTCCTACCGTGGCATCTACCTTTATTTCTTGTGAGGCATCCACCTCGAATTTTGGATTTGGGGTTTTGTGATCATCTGTATGATAAAAAGATACGTTAATGCGCGCTGTTCCTCTTGTTATTCCAACGGGAGTTGCTCCGAATAATTCGTCATCATACTTAGCGCTTCCCGTACCGCACACCCTTCCTGTGCCGGAGCCAATACACGCAACGGCATACACGGTGCTTCCTTGTGCAAAAACTCCTTTTAAATATTTCGGAATGGACTGTGGGGAGGGAGGATCATGCCATGTGAGAGATCTTGCATTGCCGGGGTCTTCGGGGCGGTTTGTCAAACACTTAACAATCTTTTCCACTTGAACGTTTGACTGGGCAAGTGCAAAGGGAGGGGACGAAAAGCAAATAATTAATAAAAAAAGGTTAAAGATAAAAAAAGCTTTTTTCATAATGATAAATTTAGTATACAATGTTTTGCAGTATCAACACATATGGTTAGAGGATATTGAAAAGACACAAAAAATGGACATTCCATTCAAAGAAAAGGTATACCGCATTGCACATACCATTCCAAAAGGAAAGGTGGCAACATACGGACAGCTTGCACGTCTTGCGGGAAACAAAAAGGCTGCACGGGCAGTCGGTCTCTTTATGAAAAATAACAAAGATCGTTCCGTTGTGCCCTGCCACAGAGTAGTTGCCGCAAATGGGGCCCTTACCGGCTATTCTTTCGGGCGGGGAATTGCAACGAAAAGAAAGATATTGGAGAAAGAAGGGGTGGCGTTTAAAGGACAAAAGGTTGACCTTTTGAAATCACAATGGAAAAAAATTGTGTAATATAGATAAAGCTTTACTACTTATTTACGTTTGTGTTCTATGACAGAAATCGAAGAACTTACCCTTCTTTTGAAAGCGAAGGAAAAACTTGTCGCAATGGTTGCTCCCACCTTTCCCATACTCTATTCAAAAGAAGAACTGATTACAAAACTGCGGACAGCTGGATTTCATTATATTGTTGAAGTATCGACGGGCGCTGTGCGAACGAATGAGTCAATAAAAAAACTGCTGCAGGAAAACCCAACATCCCGTTATATCACGAGTCCCTGTGCAAGTTTTGTCCGTCTTGTGAGAACAAAATATCCACACCTTCTCAAATACTTAACGCTCCAAACAGATACCCCCATGTCGGCAACAGCAAAATTAGTACGCGAAAAATATCCGGGGTACCGGCCCGTCTTTATAGGTCCCTGTTATGCAAAAAAGAAAGAAGCAAGCGAAGACTATCCCGGGCTGAATATGCTCGTTATTACATTCAAAGAGCTGGAAGAAATACTCAAGGCGACACCCCTTCCGTCTCCTGAAACGGGCAGCGAATATTCCTTTGATATTGAAGAAAAATCAACCCGCATTTATCCCTTTGACGGAGGGCTTACGGAAAGCAGCGGTATCCGGTCACTATTAAAAGAAAATGAAATTCGGATAGTGTCAGGCTACCTCAACTGTGAAACGGCCTTGAAAGAATTTGAGACAAATAAGACAATACGTTTTTTGGATATTCTTTTTTGCGAAGGTGGTTGTATAAACGGAACAGGAATTCAAAGCGCACTTCCTCTTCCCGAGCGGAAACGCAAAGTAGTGGAATACTCGTTAACCGTTGACCCGCGCACCCTCTCTCTGATAGCATAAGAAGCAAATGCGGGGAAAAACAATCATTATTTTTATCAGTGTTTTTATCCTTTCGTTTGTTGTACACCTTATCGATCTTAATGCGGAAGGGCGCACGTGGGATGAACAGTTTAAGACAGATACGGGGATTGCAGCATTAAAAGATATTTCCTCCGGGAAGTTTACCTATAATGATTGGGCGGTTGGATTTGAACATCCACCCCTTGCCAAATATCTTTATGGACTTTCATTTTTGCCGGAACTGAAAACCATTAATCCGAAAAGCGTTTCCCCAGATGAGTATGACTATTTATTAAACGGAAACTACTATGCAGGAATGCGAGACGGGCTTATAAAAATACAACCGTATGACTTCACTATTCCTCGCGTTGTTTCGGCAGTACTCAACGCAGGGACAGTTTCACTCACTTTTTTAATTGCCTATCTGTGTTTTCAACACATTCTTCCTGGGATAATAAGCGCGTTTATTCTTCTTTCGATTCCACGATTTGTGGCGATGGGGAGGCTTATGACCTTTGAGTCCATCTCCGGATTTTTGATTGCACTTTTATTTGTTTTCCTCTTGGGGAGAAGAAAAAAAAGTGAGGGAATAGTGTCTTTTGTTATTCCAGGTATCTTATTGGGAGCTCTGTTATGGACACGATATAATAATATTTCCGTTTTTATTACCTATGCCGGATGGACGATAATTGTCGAGCTCTTCAAAAAACAAAGGAATTGGAAACAGGTTTTTCTTCATATTTTTTTTACTTTTTTCATCGCAGGAGTTCTCGGGTTTATCGTCTGGCCATTTTTGTGGATTGATTTTCCGAGGGGAATTTTTGCAACGGTTACGGAACATAAAACGCGCATAATCGTTTCCTCGTTCTATCATGTATTGTCGTTTCTAGAAACAACACCGGCTATTTATCTGGGATTATTGTTCGTTGGAGTTGCTGCTTGTATCAAAAACAGAACGCGTAACAACGTGCTTTTTCTGTGGTGGTTTTTTTCAACTGCCGTTTTTTTCATACTTTTTTCCTCCCCCGGCGGCGGGACGCGTTATATGTTTGTTATCTATCCGGCAACGGCTCTCATTGCAGCAACCGGGGTGACCCGTCTCCTGTCTGGCACCAAAGCTATCGGGAAGACTATTGCATTATTCTGTTTGGCATTTTACGGGATAGTCACACTTTCCTCCATTCATCCGTATTATCTTGATTATTACAATGCATTCGTAGGAGGGGTAAAGGGGGCTGAGGAAAAAAAACTGGAAACAAGTTGGTGGGGAGAAGGGCAGCGTGCGACGGGATTGTGGTTACAAAAAAACGCCACACAAAATGCAAAAGTCGGATTAATGGTGACACCAAAATATGTTTTTCCTCGTGTCCGCACCGACGTATCGCTCCTTCCGTATGGTGAACAGATAGAGCTTGCAGATTATGTCGTGGTAAGCAAAACAGATCTCGTCGCGTTTAAAAAAATAAAAGGCACATGGAAACAGGTGTATACTGTGGATGCGGAAAATGTTCCCTTGGTTTACGTATTCCAAAGGGAGAAATAGGCCGATTGCGTGCTCTAAATTGTTGAACTCTTGACATATTAAGTTGGGGTAGGTATAGTTTTAACCTATGGCGACACTATCCACATCACAAACAACGTTTAAAAAGGATGTCCTTGATAAAAAAGGCATTGTTTTTGTTGATTTTTTTGCAGAATGGTGTGGCCCTTGCAAGATGACCGGCCCCATAATCGAACAACTTTCAGAAGAGAAAAAAGACATATCCTTCCTCAAGGTGAATGTAGATGAAAATAATGAACTGGCATCCCAGTACTCCATTTTTTCCATCCCGACGTTCGTCATTTTTAAAGACGGACAAGTCGTATCGCAGTTTTCAGGCGCAATGGGAAAAGAAGGATTTGAAGAAGAGTTGAGAAAAATCAATATTTAATTATCCGTACTACTTTTCCGCCTATTTCCTTCAATGCGAGATGAGCTCTTAAAAGAAGATATTTTGCTAACTCTCCCAGCCACCTCTTGGTTGAGGTAGGAGGCTCTTTCAAGTCTTTTATCACTTCTTCATCACTTATGGGAAGTTTGACGTTTTGATAAGAAGGAAACTGGGTTTTATTAATCGTTTCGAGCCCCATTTTTTTCAAGTCAGGAGGAAGTTGAATTGATTCGGGTTTTGGAGTGATAAACGGTTTTACCTCGGCGTCTTTCGGTTCGTGTTCTACTACTTCCTGCACAGTCGCCTGTTCCGTTTTTTTAAAAAAAGGCTCCGATTCTTTTGTAAAAGAAGAAACAGCATTGCTAGGGCTAGTGTGTTTTTTTACGACATCATCAATAGTGGTAAAGTTGGTGTTGCTCATTTTTTTACTAGTATATTTGATTATACATATTTTCTTAGCACGCGTAAGGAGCGCTTTTGCCGCACTCTTTTCTGGGGCAGGTGATTTTTCCATTTGCAATAACCGCTTTCACTTTCTGTTTACAGTACGGACATGTGCAGTCAAGAGTGTCTGCTTTCATTTTCTGTAAGGAGTGCTCTGGTGGAACTCCTTGTGTAAGAGATTGGAAGATTTCGGCGTTTGATATGACCCTGTTCTCAAGAGGATTGACGCCCGGAATGGTAGGGCAGCTCCCTGCCGCGGCTGTTGGAAGGCGCGAAGCGTTGCTTTGAAGAACGGCAACTCTATCGTAAAGTCTTTTTTGGTCTAGTTGTGTCTGTACTCTAACACCGTTTTCAAATACGGGAGAAGAGGAGGTTCTTTCATCCCTTATTTCTTCGGCGTTTTGATAAATGGTGAGCAATATTTTTTTTGCCTCAATGAGTCCTTGTTGATATAAAAACGAGTGGGGATCAAATGCGGCAAGAGAACACATTATTTCGCTATATTTCCGAATCCATATGCCCAAACGGGAGTCAATCGACCTTTCAAACTGGCGAGAGAATTGTATTTTTTGTTCGTCTATCCCGATAAGGCGCATCACTTCCTCGATGTTCTCAGATTTGTCTGTGTGTTTTCCGAAAATCGGGTGAAGTAGATATTCATCGGTATTGAGGGGAGAAGCATCCTCAGCGCTTATGCTGGAGAATAATTGAGCACTTTTTTTAAGTTCACCCCGTTTTTCTGGATATCGGAGAATATATTCTTTTACAAACCCCTGTTTGTCTTTTTCAAGCACGAAAACAAAGCCATAGTCCGCAATTTTTGGGGGAGATACCCAAAAGGCCGAAGTGTCTCCACTGCCTTTTTTAAACTCCTGTTCTATTTGTTCAAATCCGTTTGTTTCGGCTTTTTCCCGTTCTCCACCGAGTCGCGCAGCGGTTTTGTATGAATCCATAACATGAAGTCCTGCATATGAAAACCCCTCACTGTCTACTTCATAGGGAATGGTTGTATAGGGGATTTTACCGACAAATTCTCCCAGGAATCGTTTTACGTTTTCTTCAACATAGTATGTTTTTTTAGAGAGGGGGAGGTTCTCCGCTTTCTTAAGAAATGCAACTTCATTCTCGAGCGAATAGTAGCGGAAAATAGAGTCAGACCGTTTTTCGTAATCGCTTAGCCAGTGAGGGCTTTTACTTTCATGAAAATGGAGTGGAAACGATTCAGGTAAGGAGTCTCTCGTTCTAACTGTTTCAAGATACGGCATACAATTTTTCCCTGCACGGGGAGGCGAACAATTCTTGTCTTGATCGGTCTTCGGACTTTTTGAAATGAATCAAATTACCGCTGCGGCACAGTCACTGATTTACACAGTGTTCCCAACGCATCTTATATGTGATGCCATCAAGACAAATAATAATCGGACAATCGACTCAAGAATAATACCACTTTTTTCGACAAGAAAAAGAGTAAACGAAACCCAACATAAAAAAGGATATTAAAAAACAGATCGCCCACAAGTGTATTTCGGAAGAAAGGAAGTCCCATTACATAAGACTCAAGAAGTCCGGATGCATTTTTTGTATACATTGTGCCTGTTGCCCAGACACCAAAATTTGTTATGAGGAAAAAAAGCATCGATCCTACTAAACTTGCACCCCCGACTCTTAAAGGGTTCATTTTTTTGCGAATTATATATCCCATTCCAACAATAAGAGCAAAGCTGCCGTACACATAAGGGAGTGTCAGGTGAAAGCCAAGGAACGCATCAGAAATGCCCATAGAGACAAAAGGAATAGCAATGGCCCACAAAGATGGCACTGTCATCCCTGAAAAGAGGGCAAGTGCCCCGATGGGGGTTATATTGGGAATATGAGGGATGAGTCGCATGAAAATTGCGGAGGCAATGATCGCAACAAACGCAATATAGGTTTCGAGTTTATGTTTTTTCATTATTTAAACGCTTCAATTTTCCACTCAATTGTATCATTATTTTTGAGGACGTAACTTCCCGCTCCCACTTCAGCTTGTTTTCCGTTTACATAAAAACTCCAGAACTCTTTACTATTGTCTGCTGCTGCTCCGTCTATCGCTGTTACAAATGCATTTTCATTTTGACCTTTTGCGTCCACTTTGTGTGTGTTGTTGAGTAATTGAAGCGCTGTCTCTCCATCTTTAAAAGCAAGGGAAGTTGTAATTTTCCTGTCTTTCACCGTCACCGTTTGTGTAGCGCGAAGAGCGGCAACTTTTGTCGTCTGTGTTGGGGAGGTGCGAATTTTTCCCCAAAGAAAAAAAGTCGCAAAGAAAACAACAAAAATCCCGGCTAACAGAACTATTTTTTTATTCATTTTTTTATGGTAACTTCTTTTGCCTTGTTAAAAGCGCGTGCGTAGGTAAAAAGTAAATCCGACAATCTATTTATATAGACAACGACAGTGTTGCTATTTTGTTTATCTGCTTCGCTTCTTTGCTTGAGGGAAAGGACTATGGCCCGTTCTGACCTTCTGCATATGGTTCTTGCGACATGTGCCCAACAAGACGCTATGGATCCATTGGGAAGGATAAACGTTTTTAAGGGATCAAGTGTTTTTGAAAGCGCATCAATCTTTTTTTCAAACAGCGCTATCTTTTTTTTCTGTTGTGACAGGTCGCTTGGGGCATGTGCCAAAAATCCCATAATGACATATAAGTCACGCTGGATATCCTCAATAAATGCTTTTTCTTGCTTATCTTCGGTGTAGAACATGAGGACTCCCAGAACACTCGTCAGTTCATCAACCGATCCGTACGCTTCAATGTGCGGGTCTGACTTTGGCAATCTTTTTCCTCCATACAAAGCCGTTGTACCATCGTCACCGGTTCGCGTGTAAATAGCCATACGTTACGAGCATTCGGAATATCCACATGAATAACACTTTTTACATCCTTCTTCGTGTGCTAAAGACGCTTCTCCACAAGAAGGGCAAATATCAAAAAACCCTTTTGGTTGCGGAGGAGGAATAAGAGATGCTTGTGTTGTTTCCGTCACCAGGCGTGGACTGTCCTTCTTTTCTTCAGGAGTACCGCCGACGTTGTAGTGCATTTTAAGTACTTTCGCAACTGCATCGGGGAGACTCTTGATTCTCTCTTTTCCAAATCCCATGGTGCGGGCTCCGCCAATTCCCTCCAATTGATTGATGATTTCCTGAACGCGCTGCATTGCCGGCATACCGGATGCAAAGCGGAGGGCAAGGGAAATAGTGCGGGCAAGCCCCTCGGCCATTGCGGAAATATCACTTCCCGGTTTGCTAATACTAATAAATACTTCCAAGGGTTCCGGAGGAGTCCCTCCATTTGTATTAATCGTGATGAATGCAGTCCCAACAGGCGTATTCATACGATATGTTGAACCGTGCACGACCATAGGACGTGGTTTTACCTGCGGTTGTGGAACTACTACTTCTTTCTTTTCTTCTTTTTTGTCGGTTCTTTCAAGCACCCCAGCACGCGATCCCTCTCTCATGTAGGCGATTCCCTTAAGACCCTTTTTATATGCCATCATGTAGAGATTTTTTACGTCCTCAATCGTGTGGGACTGCGGAGCATTGACTGTTTTTGAAATGGAAGCATCCACATACTTTTGGATAACTGCCTGGACGTCAATATGCTCTTCTGGGCTCAATTCTTGAGCGGAAACAAACCATGCTGGTCGTTTCAGTTTTCCCTCCTTCACTTCTTTCTCATGTTTTTTCACCCATTTTTCATATAAGTGATGGCGCATAAAATGCTCGCCCAGTCGGTCGCGTCTTATGAACTCAAATTCAAATACCGGCTCGATTCCGGACGTGGTATCAACCATGAGTGACGTTGATCCAGTTGGCGCCTGCATGAGGAGAAGGGAATTGCGGATTCCTTTGTCCGCGATTTCTTTTTGCACTTCTTTTGGAAGCTGTTGAATGAATTTTCCTTTCAAATACAATTCCTTGTCGAACTTCATAAATGATCCTTTTTCTTTTGCAAATTCAGCTGAAGCCTTATACGCTTCGTCTCTGATTATTCTGTATACCTTATCAATAAAGACAAGGGATTCTTTTGAACCGTATTTCAAATGCAATCTGATAAGAGTGTCTCCAAGCCCCATGGTTCCAAGTCCAATGCGACGTTCTCCTTCAAGTTGTGTTTTTCGTATGCCTTCGAAGAAATACTGATCCATGTCGATAACATTATCCTGAAATCTGACTCCGGCGCGGACTATTTTTTTAAGTTCTGCAAAGTCAAACGTCGCTTTCTTATCGATATCACTTCCTTTTACGAGAGCAGAAAGATTAATGGATCCTAAGTTACAAACGCCCCAAGGAGGAAGTCCTTCTTCTCCACATGGGTTTACGCAGTTGATGCGGTTCCAATACCAGTTGTTATGCCACTTGTTATACCGCTCCATAAATACGAGACCTGGCTCAGCAGAGCGCCAAGCGGCCTCTGCAATAAGTCCCCATAATTTGCGAGCTTTAAGCGTCTTTCGTACGACAACTGCTTTTCCGAGAGCCTTCCATGCAAATATATCACCGTTCCACTTCTCGTCATATTCAGGGTCGGTTGTGTCGGGGAAGATAAGATCCCAGTCGGCATCTTTATCAACTGCCTCCATAAAGCTATCCGAAACGCAGACTGAGAGGTTTGCTCCATTTATACGTTTCAAATCCTGTTTTACCGTGATGAATTCCTCTATATCTGGATGCCAATCCCACAGCATAAGCATGAGGGCGCCGCGTCTTGTTCCTCCCTGTTGAATAATATCTTTTGTTGCAACGGAAAATAATTCTGCCCAGTTAATGGGGCCTGAGGAAAATCCATTCACTTTTTTTACTCGAGATCCGCGAGGACGAAGGGAAGAGAGGTTTATTCCAACGCCGCCTCCTCGAGCCATAATCTCTACCATCTGCTTTAATGTTTCGATAATCCCGTCGCGTGCATCTTTTGGACTTGGGATAACAAAACAGTTATAGAATGTGACATCAAATCCTGTCCCGGCTCCTGCCAAAATACGGCCCCCCGGTACATATTTGAAATCTTTCATCGCACTATTAAATTCTTTTGCCCATTTTTTCTTATTTTCCGGAGTTTTTTCATTGTCAGCGACCGCTTTTGAAATACGTTTCCACATCTCCTCTGGCTTCTTTTCGATAGGCTTGCCCAGTTTGTCTTTTAGGGCATAACGATCTGAGAATACCTTTTCCGCGACACCAGTGAGTTTCATAGTGGATTAATTAATTAGATAAATAATTCATAATATTTTTTTAATTTCTTTCTGGAAATCATCAAGCTCTACGAACCGTTTGAACACTGACGAAAATCGAATGTATGCTATTTTATCAAGTCGTTTCAATTGTTTGGCGACTAATGCGCCTATTACGCTGCTTTCCGCCTCCGCTGCATCATTCTGCTTCAATTCTTGTTCAATATGTGAAATGATCTGCTCTATCTGATCTGCGCTTATGACTGTTTTTTCACATGCTTTCTGCAATCCTACCCGCAATTTTCCGCGATTAAACCTTTCTCTCTTTCCGTCCCGCTTTATGACGAGAATAGGGAATTCCTCGATTCTCTCATAGGTCGTAAATCGTCTTTGACACTTCGGACAAGACCTTCTCCTCCGAATTGCTCCTCCTGCATCAACAAGTCTTGTTTCGATGACTTCGGTGTCGGGATTCTTGCAAAATAAACAATTCATAGTGTCAGAAAAAAATGTAGAACACTAGCAGTAGAAATGCAATGGCACAATATACTACAAAAGACATCAAATATTTTTATTAGCCATGATTGGCAATCGGCGCATTTATATGCCATATTATTTGTGAACAAAACCATCGATTTGGGTGATATGATATATCTATATGGATCGTTACATTCTCGATACAAACCTCTTTTTCAACATGCAAGCGGGTCTTAATATGGGCCAAACGACAGAAGAAGTCGTTAAATACGTAACAGAGGTTGCGCGAGAGGGTAAAAAAACGGGATCCGTTCAACTCTATATGCCCCCCCGGATAGTGGAAGAGTTGTTGAGTTTTTTTGAAAATAAGGAACAATTGTTTTTAAAAGAGTTTTTGGCAGAGGTTCTGGTGAAATCTCCCATTGTCGATTCGTTGCAATTTCCGGCATCTACGTTTTACGCCCTCGTGGACGACATTAGACAAAGGAGTTATCGGGGCTTACGTGTCGGGGAAGAAGAGATAGAGCAGGCGGCACGCTCGATGCAGAATACGGCCGAACTATCAAAAATGGAGTTTCAAAAAAAGGTGGGCGTACAGATAAAAGGATTCCGTGACCGCTATCGCCAGGCAACAAGAGTTGGCTTTTTGGACAGTGTTGCAGACCTGGACATTATCGTGCTTGCAAAAGAACTAGAAGGTGTGGTCGTTTCAACAGATGAAGGACTTCTTAAATGGTCGCGGCTTTTTGGGGCACGAGAGATGGCTCCGAATGTTTTTGGTCAGAAGATGAAACTTCTTCATCATCATCAGGAACAAGATTAGAAAGCCAGTTGATGGCCTTATCTGTAAAGTTTCTTTGTGGCTTTTCTACATACATGAGGTGGTGTGAAAGAATATCGGTAACTCTTCGCTTGGTTTCTTCATCCGGGACAACAAGATAAACATGATAATAATAGGGAGCATGGCTGACGAGGGTAAGGACAGAAAAGTTGAATTTTTTCGAATAAAAGAAATGAGAGAGAAATTCCCAGCGAAGTGAGATGCCTGCCGTCTCAATGCCAAATGTTGTAACAATGTTCTCAACCTCCGGAGGAGGGGTTATTGTGAGGACATAAAACAGGAAAAGAAGAGTCAAAATGGGGATAAGGAGTACTTTGTCACCGAAAAAGAAGACAATAAGGGATAAAAGGAGGGATAAAGCCAGATAAAAACGCAACACGCCCCTGCTTCGTCTTTTATAGGCACGAAGAGGCGCTTTCCACGAGTAAATGAGCTGCGGATTGGCAGCCTTGTCTTCTCCTTGCATATTTATTCATTGTTCCTCATTTTTGCACAAAAGTCAAATTGAGTTGATATTTATATCCTATAATGATATAATAAGCGCACTATGGAACAATTCAACAAAGCCCTATCTTTTATATTAGGTTTGATTGTCGTTGCGGTCTTTATAGTGATTGCAAGCGGCAAAATTAATCTTAAAAATATCAAATTTCCAATAGCAAAAACGAACACAAAAACGGTCGCAAGCCCTACGCCGACACCTAAAAAGACACTAGTAACAACTGGAACAACCTCAACTGCCCCAACAGGAACAAACACGCAGCAAAACGCAAATTATCATTCCTATGCCTCAAACGGCACGACAAAAGGGGGGGTGCCCGTTCCGTCTTCAATTCCAAACACTGGAGTGCCTATAGTATTATTTCCAGCTTTGATCTCTTCGCTTTCAGCGGGGATATTTCTCCGATCTTCCGGAAAGAAAAGATCTTAAGGAGTAGAGGTACCTGTCATGCCGGGAATATGAAGTATTCCTGATCCGATAAGATTTACCAAAAACACAGACCCTAGCGTAAACAAAAGTCCTATTACCGCTCCATAAATAAGTCGCTTTCCATAATTAAGCCGTTCTGGATCAGCCCGTGACGTAAGAACGATAAACCCTCCGTACATTAAATAGAGCAGAGCCGCTCCTCCTGCAAGCGAAAATACTACATTCAACATTGCCTGAACAAAACTTGGAGCGCCTTGTTGGCTTGAAAACCCGACACCCGCATCCGTCTTAATACAACCAAGTAGGGTGAACTGGCGCCCGACAGCAACAGGATAAACGGGAAGGTTTGTTGCGTCATCAACCAGAAGAGTGTCACAGTTGGTAGGGTCCGGCGTACTCTCTGCTGGAAACTTGGTGGGATAGAGACATTTGACGCAGCTCTTCCAATCGCCAGGTGGAGTGCCTGCCGTACAAGAAGGATTTGAGCCGTTCACAACGGTAGGGCAAAATCCGCATGCATCACAGGTCGCATACCGTTTTGTTGCAGCAAAAGAAGAACTTGATATAACAAGAAAGAGTGCGCTTAAAACAAGAAACGACAAAAATACCTTTCGCATAATTTCAGTATACAAGAAGATAAAGTCAATATTCAATTTGCAATATATATTGCCGCTTTTTTAGTTGTGGGGTTTCGGTATAATGGTTGCATGAAACGGGTGTTGTTACTGTGTCTTTTATTCTTCCTCTTTGTCGCAATTGCGGTCCCCCTACGTGCGGATCAGCTCGAGGATGTCACAAAACAGTTGGAAGATTTGAAAAATACATTTTCGCAAATAAACAGTGCGAACCAAACGAACGAAAAACAACTTGCTGATTTGCAAAAAAAGCTCGATAGTATAAAAGCGCAGGTGTCGGTGCTTGAAGACTCAATTCAGACGAAGGAAGAACAGATTAAGGCAGGAGAAAAAGCCTTTGATGAACAGCAAAAACTGCTAGGAGTACGAGCGCGCTCGTACTATAAAAATATCGGGAAAAATTCTTTTTCCGTTGTCAATCTTCTTCTGTCTGACAACATCTCAACGTCGCTGCAAAATTTCTTCTACCAAAAAACTCTAGTAGATGAGGACAAAAAAGCGATAATCAAAATAGTCGTTTTCATTAAAGACGTCGAGGACAAAAAGAAAGCACTTGAAAGTGAAAAAGCATCCCTTGCAGCCGTAAAGGCAGAGGTAGATAAACAGTCAACATTCTTGGCGGGAGAGGTTGCAAAATCAACCAAATATTTAGGCGAACTACAAGGTAAGATTGCAGAACTTGCGGCTCAACGAGATAATTTAATAGCTGGTCGTTTAGCGGCTTTAAACCTTCCACAGTCTGCGTATACAACAACAGGTGGTTGTTCAAGCGATTTAACTAACGGAAAGGATCCAGGGTTTTCTCCACGATTTGGGTTTTTTACATTCGGTGTTCCTCATAGGGTTGGCATGAGTCAGTATGGAGCTAAAGGAAGAGCAGAGTCAGGACAGGAAGCAAAATCAATCCTTGAAGCATATTACAATGCGGAATATAAAGAAGGATATGACACTGGAATTAATATTCATGTAGTTGGGACAAATGAATATGGACAAAATTTCGACACAAACTGGAACATAGAAGAATATTTAAAGCATGTATATGAAATTCCATCAGGCTGGCATATCAACGCATTAAAAGCACAGGCCATCGCTGCGCGGTCCTATGCACTTGCTTATACTAACAACGGTCAGCGTGACATTTGTCCAAGTCAGAGGTGTCAAGTAGTAAAGCAAGAAGAAAATTCAGACGCATGGAAACAAGCCGTAGAACAAACCAAAGGCGTTGTGTTATTAAATGGAGGAAGTCCAATTTCTGCTTATTTTTCATCAACTGCGGGAGGTTATACATATGCATCAGGAAGCGACATCAGCTCACGCCCTTGGACAAAAAACACACAAGATGGACGTAGTGGATATAATAATTTTGAGGATGTTAAAAATAATGCATATGACAAAGAATCTCCCTGGTTTTATTGTGATTGGGGTTCAAGATCTGGTTATGGAGGCACAGCATGGTTAAAGAGTGATGAGATTGCCGACATTGTAAATGTTGCAATGTTGGCGCTAAAAGACGGATCAACTATTGGAAATTTATATCAGACGGATAAGCCCAACCCAGCCGGCAAGGAAACATGGGATGCAAACAAAGTCAAGACCGAGGCAAAAAACAGAGGATTATCACCGTTTAACTCTATCGACTCCATCTCGGTAAGCGCTGACTTCGGAGGAGGACGGAGCACTTCGGTTACGGTTTCTGGTGACGCCGGGACAAAGACATTTGACAACGCTAATGATTTTAAAACGTACTTTAACCAAAGGGCACCAGCAAACATACAGATTGTCGGGCCACTGTTTAATGTTGAGAAGCGGTAACTGCCTTTTTTACTCTATTAAAGAGAAGTTGTATCAACGCACTTATTGTGGCGACCGAAAGGAAAAACGTCACCCATGTAAATCTGATGTGGAAAAAGACCGTGACGATGTAGATGACAAGAATATGAATGAAAAATATCTGGTACGAATAGAGACTGAAAAAATGAATGACCGGTCTGACGATTCTACTTGAAAAAACTCCCCATTTTGAAAGGAAAAATAAAACGTTCACACATAAAAATCCGTATGCCAAGTGATAGAGGTTGGGTGGATATTTATTGTCATACATGTAAAGCGAATGGTGGAAAAGAGGGAGGATGAATTGTTGAGTTGCAACAAAGAGACCTGCAAAAAGAAGAGTCATCCAAAGAAACAATTTTTTGTTATTCCACATTTTGTCAAAGTAATATGTGTAAATAAGAACAAGCGACCAAGGAAGCCACATGATGAGCCGGTAATAGGAAAGAGGAGTATATTTCAGAAAAATAAGGGAGGAAATGAGGGCAAGCGCAGAATAAACAATAAGTAATTTTTTTCTTTTTTCCGCCATGTAAGAAACAAACGGCATAAGAATTGCCATCTGGATAAATAGCAACACAAGCCAGTTAAAATCAAGTCCGCCCACAACAAATATATTCTGCAGGATATAAGAAGACGTTAGTTTATGAGGTTCTTTAATAAGGAGAAATAAATAATAAACAGCGAAGAACAGGTAATAGGGGATGACTAACCGTTTCACGCGTTTCCACAAATGGAGAAAAAAAGTCTTCCAGGAGTACTCCTGTTTTTTTTGGAAAAAAAGATATGCAGAACAAAAAATAAATGCAACAACCGCAAACTGACTAATTTCCAAAGTGGCATACGAAATGGGATATTGGAGAAAATAGACGTTTGTGTGAATAAGGATCATGACAATAATCGAGATGCCACGAATATCATCTATTTCAAAGAGTCTTTTTTTCATACTGTGCATATAGTATCCCAAAAATAACGGTTAAAAGGAGCGCATTTTGCTGCAAAGTTATCCAATAATGATCAATGCTTCCCGTAATGAGGACACAAAGGAGGGGAAGAAAGAACGGCAATTTTCGTAAAAAGCCGCGGAGAGATTCATATATAAGACTGAACAAAAGAAGGGAAAAAGGAACCCCAAGCTCGGCAGCGGCGAGAAAGAATATATTATGTACCGGTTGTTCAAAAAAAATGGAATATTGCTGAGGAAATTTATTTTGTGCGATAAGATAACTACCCATTCCCACCCCGGTCATTGGATGTGTTTTTATTATTTCAATAGAGTTGTCAAGAAAAGTGAGGCGTTTTTGAAAACTGAACTGGTCTCCTTTTACATTGAAAACAAGAAACAGCAAGAAAAGGGAAAGAAACACTTTTGAAACAGTGCATGGTCTGCAGTCGATATTTTTTCCAAAGAAATAAATAAGGTTAATAAGGACATAAACAACAACTGCCGTTCGGGAAAACGAGACAAGGACAAGAAGAGATGAAAAGGAAAGAAGTGCTCCCTTAAAAAAAGTATTCGTTATCTTTTTTTGTGTCAGGATAAACGTATAGGTAAGAAGATAAAACCCCCCCATGGAGTTGGGATGGGAAAACGTGCCGTAAGGACGTAAAAATTCGACCCCCAACATACGGGCTTTTGCAATTCCGGGCGTAAAAATTGAGAACTGCCGCTCGCCGAAAAAATACCAAAATCCCTGAAGACTGTGTCGGAGGGAGAGTTGGGATATAGACAAGATCAATTCGATAAACGCTCCAAAAAAAAGACCCAAGACAATTGACGAAAAGACCCATTCCCTGTTTCCGTTTTTGCGGAAGAAGTAAAAAAGAAAAACAACTTGTACGACACGTGCAAAACGATAACACCACAAAGGCTTAGAAAGGGCAAATAAATAATTTGCTCCCAGAAGAAGGAGAATTGCAAAAATAAGCAGCACTATTTTTTTTTGAGGGAGATGTATTTTTTTTATGTCTTTGATATGTTGAAAAAGAAAAATCGCCAAAAGAAAAACGGTCAAAATATCGGTGAGAAAAAGAGTCGGCGCGAGGTAATCAATGCGAATCCCGGAAAGATAGGAGAAGGGAAAGAAAAAATGTTTGCCAAGTTGTGTGGAAAGCAAAAACGAGAAAATAAAAACGCCAACGGGCAGAGTAGTACGCACGAATCGTGAATGCATAGAGTTATTGTAACAAAGAGGAAGATTGGTATAATACCTAAATGGACTACTACAAAAAAAAGCAATATATTGCGGAAGTGAACGAAGAAGATACAGTTGTTGGGAAGATTGAAAAATGGGAAGCGCACAAAAAAGGCATTCTCCATCGCGGATACACCGCAATTCTTACCTTTGAAGACCAGTTTATTTTGCAGTACCGAAAGCACCCTGTTTTCGATAGTGTTCTTGATCTTTCATTCTCATCTCACCAATTATATGATGGAAAAACAATGCAGTCGGGAAGTGAAGCGATTGCGGAGGGGTTGGAAAGAGAATGGGGCATCAAAGAAAGTGATTTGGTAAAACCGCCGGTGTTTATTGCAAAATTCCAGTATAAGGCGTTTGATGATGTTTCGGGATATTATGAACATGAAATTGACCACATCTTTGCGGTTCACTTGAACAAAATGCCTTGCCCAAACTATGGTTTTGCATACGGATTTTTAGCTCTTCACAAGCAAAATGTCGCGTCCTTGGCCGACGTACGATTCTTCACTCTCCTTGCTCCATGGGTCCATGAGCTCATGAAGCGAAACTTATTCTGATACAATAGTGATTAATGAAAGTCTTTAATCGTTCGTTCGAGCGCAACTATGAAAAACTGGAAACCTTTGAGGTGGGTATCTCCTTGACTGGAGCAGAGGCAAAGTCCGTTTTTCAGGGGCACATCCGACTGGATGATGCATTCGTTCGGATGATGGACGGACAAGCATATCTTATTAATGGGGATATTATGCGGTATCCGTTTGCGACCCAGAAAGGGTACGATGCAAAACGAAGCAGGCGACTGCTTCTGCATAAAAAAGAACTCCTGAAACTTGCGATAAAAACGGCAGCGAAAGGTCTTACCCTTGCTCCCGTTTCCTGCTATACAAAAGGTCCTTTTATCAAACTTGAGATTGCGCTTGTCAGGGGACGACGCGATATCGAAAAGAAAAATGTTGAGAAAAAAAGAGATATCGTACGCGAACAAAAAAGGGAAGCAAAAGAGTGGATGAAAGGATAGGAATGTGAGAGAATAAAAATATGAAACTCCCAAAAGAACTCACAACCGTTACTCGTCTGTCGAAAGCGCTTGCCTTGACTCTTTTTATTACCCTTCCCATTCTTGCATTTTCGTTCGGAATGAACTATCAAAGAGGTCTTGATGAACAGGCTCCGCTTGTAGCTTCTCCCACTCCTGAAAATCAAGTTGCGTGTACTCTTGAAGCAAAAACATGTCCGGACGGCACTGCCGTTGGACGAATTCCCCCCAACTGTGAATTCCAGGCGTGTCCTACCTCAGGCAAGAAGGTGACGTGTGGAGGAATTGTCTTCAAGTCCTGTCCGACAGGATATTTCTGCAAATACGATGGTACGTACCCCGATGCAGGAGGGACATGTGAAAAAGACACAACAACCCCAAACGGATATGTGTGTCCTCAAGGCGAATATGTTAATTGTATGCCGGGACCCGAAAGTCGGATAATTCTACAATGTACAACCGACTATCTTCGCTGGGCACAACAAAATTGCCCCAACTTTAAAGGTGCGGCGTATTAACGGATAAGATCAGAAAGCGTATCGATGCAGTGAACCTTATTTTTTATAAAATCTTCTTTGGGGGTCAGCCCGTTTGGGATGGCTATAAAATGTATCCCCGCTCCTCTTGCAGCTTTCATGTCTCGAATATCATCTCCCACATATAATGTGCGGTCGGGTGAAATATGTGCTTTTTTTAACAAGGAAAGAGTAGCGTCAAATACGCGAGGATCAGGTTTGTGGAAAAGGGAATCGGCTGATCCTTGAATAAGGTTGCATTTTTCATAGGGCATCGCACACTCTTTCATATCTTTAATAATCGATTCTTTTGTCATGCTCGTGATGATGCCGGTCCAGTAAGAATGGTTTTGCAAATAGGTGAGCACGGGAATAGTGTCTGCAAATGGATACTTTGGATATTTATGGTCAAGTGAGTGATAGTTATTTTTCATGTTTTCAACGGTGTCCTTGTGATCGTAGAATAGCTCAATCATGGGTTCAAACGGCATGCCCCAATATTGTCGGATTGTTTCCTCAGTAAGCTCGTGGTTGTAGAATTGCTTCGCTGCAGCCTGGTGTTGTTTCCATTTTACGTTCATAGCCTCAACAAGCGTTTCATCAAAGTCGAACAAAATAGCCTTGTAGGGGGAGATAAGCATACAAGTAGTATATCGTATTTGGGGTCGATATAGCAGGCTGAAAATGGTATAATAAGAGCCTAGGATTTTAGGCAAGGGGATGATAGGTATCGACGAGGAATCGGCACATTTACAAATAGTGAGAGCGGGTCTGTCCGTCAAACAGAAAAAACAACAATTGCTACATCTTTTGATGACGCTGTTGCTGATTTGAAAGCATTTGCTTCTGACATGGTCTTCGGATCACGCCAACAAGCTATGCTTTATGCATAATTGCTTTCAAAAAAGCCCCATTTCAAAGATTCGTTCGGCTCGCTTTGAAAAACGGGGTTAACCAACCGAAATATGTGAACCATCATTCCTGATTGGGTGGGGATCAGACAAAAACAATAATCAGCTGCCGGGAAAAGGTTTGAATATTTTCCTTTCCCGACATGAGTAAAAATATCCTATCTCTCACTACATATTTGTAGAAGTGTTTCCCCGGATCCGGGTTCAATTCCCGGCATCTCCACCCACTTTGCATTTGTTAATTAAAGGAAGTACTAATAATACATAGCTCTTCCCAAAATCATATCTTCCTATTCCGTCTAATGGTATAATGAGGCCTCTTTATCA
>CAZUEQ010000002.1:0-37441 GCA_964619475.1 uncultured Gammaproteobacteria bacterium
ACCTGGAAGAGTTTTTAAAGGAAAAAGAATGGCTGGAAGAATGGGAAATGACACAGTAACCCTTCCTAATTGTTCAGTGGTTGAAATAAAAGACAACGGAATCGTTATCAAAGGTTTAGTAGCCGGACCGATAGGTGGTTTGGTACGCATACGCAAATGACAACAACAAAAAAAGCAGTAACTTCAGAGATACTTTCCTATTCAGTTGATGGAAAAGAAAGCGAAGTAGCAAAAAATACAACAAAACTGTTTGACTTAAAACCAAACAAGGTTCTTCTTGCTCAATATAACAGAGTATATCTTGCAAATCAGCGTCAAGGAAATGCGTCAGCAAAAACACGTGCCGAAGTTGCCGGAACAACAAAGAAAATATATAAACAAAAAGGAACGGGAAAAGCACGACACGGATCAATGAAAGCCCCCATCTTTAAGGGTGGAGGAGTAGTCGGAGGTCCAAAACCACACGAATTCAGACTTTCCATTTCCAAAGAACAAAGAAAAAAAGCAATGCAAAGCGCTCTCGCATATCAAGCTCAAGAAAATGCAATTTCTTTGGTAAATGATGATATTTTGAAGCTTGAAGCAAAGACAAAGAATATGCTTACCTTCTTGGTAGGAGCAAAATTGGAAAATAAAAAGGTACTTTTTGTCCTTCCTGATGCGAAAGCAATAGGACTTATCAGATCAACGCAGAATTTGAAAGATGTAACATGCACCCATCTTGGTGAGGTGAATGTGTTCGATATCTTAAACGCACAACATATAGTAATTGTCGCAGAGGCATTTAAGACCTTGCAACACACATATTTCGCATGAAAAACACTATTTTAATTTCACCAATCGTAACGGAAAAAGCAACTGCCAATGCACAAAAGAACGTATATGGATTTGTCGTTGCAAAAGATGCGACAAAAAATTCAGTTCGTCAAGCAGTCACTTCCTATTACAACGTTGAAGTAGGAAACGTCCGCATCGTTGTCAGAAAAGGAAAAGTACAGCGAGTGGGACGACGAATGACACCAAAAAAACATGCTGATAAAAAAATTGCACTTGTTCAAGTGACAAAAGGGTCTATTAGTCTATTTCCGAAGGCATAAAAATACAAAGAAACTATGGAACAATTAAATAATAAACAACCGGAAAAAAATCTTATAACAATCCTGAAGAAGAATTCAGGGCGCAATAATGCGGGAAGAATTACTGTACGTCATCAGGGAGGAAGACAGAAGAGATATTATCGTGAAATAGACTTCAAAAGAGACAAAAAAGATATAAAAGGGACTGTTATGACAATGGAATATGATCCAAATAGAAATGCACGCGTATGTCTTGTTGAATATACAGATGGAGAAAAAAGATATATTCTGCAGCCAAAAGATATTAAAATCGGAGATGTGATTTCATCCGGAGAAAAAGCAGATCTTAAACCAGGAAACGCACTTCCTTTACGACTTATCCCAATCGGAATTGAAGTTCACAATATCGAATTGTTTGCAGGACAGGGAGGAAAGCTTGTTCGTGGTGCAGGAACTGCAGCAATTGTCATCGCAAAAGAAGAGCCATTCATTCATGTCAAGTTGCCTTCAGGCATCGTTCGAAAATGCTTCGGCGATTGTTATGCAACTGTCGGAATGATCGGAAATATTGAACACAAAGATAGAATATTAGGGAAGGCTGGAACGAGTCGACACATGGGTATTCGTCCAACCGTCAGAGGAACTGCACAAGATCCTCGCTCACATCCACATGGTGGAGGTGAAGGAAGAAGTGGAGAAGGTATGCATCCAAAGACGCCATGGGGTAAGAGTGCACGTGGAACAAAAACAAGAACGCCTAATAAATGGAGTAATAAATTTATTGTCAAAGCAAAATAATATGGAAGCAAAAGCATCAGTCATAGACGTACACTCAACACCGAAGAAACTTCGTTTTCTCGTTGCTGAGATAAAAAAACTAACCCCAGTGCAGGCAATGGAAAAATTGATGTACTCACCAAGGAAATCAGCAAAGATATTGTATAAAGTCATAAAATCAGCGGTAGACAATGCTAAAGCTACTTTACAGATTGATGAACATCTGTTAAAATTTAAGCTCCTAAAGATTGATCAAGGACATACATTAAAACGATACAATCCCGGAAGCAGAGGGTCAGCAAAGCCATATCGCAAGCAGTTTGCTCACATCTTTGTTGTGGTGGGAGCTGATGTTAAACCTTTGAAAAAGAAGTCAGAAGTAAAGAATGTTGAAAAGAAAGAAGAAACAAAGCCAAAAGTATTAAAAGTTGCTAAAAAAACAACCTCGAAAAAAAAGGTAGCAGTTAAAGAAACATAAGATGGGACAAAAAGTAGATCCAGTAGGACTAAGAGTAGGAATTACCCGTAATTGGAGTTCCAGATGGTTTTTTAGTAATAAAAAAACATTTAAAGAAGCTCTTTTGTCCGATATTCTCATTAGAGAGAAATTGCTTGAGAAGTTTAAGTTTGCATCAGTCACAAAGATTGATATTGAACGAGCGATAAAAAAGGTTTCTGCAATTATTTATGCAGTAAAACCAGGAATGATAATCGGACGAGGGGGAAAGGGACTTGAAGAAGTAAAAAAATATATTATTGCTGGAGCAGATAAGAAAACAAACCAAGAATTAAAAGTAGAAATAAAGCTTGAACCCGTAAAGAAGCCGTATTTAAGTGCTTATTACGTTGCTCAGAATGTTGCAGAAAAGCTTGTAAAGGGTTTTTCACACAGATCAACAATCCATCACACGATGGATAGAGTAATGGAGTCCGGAGCAAAGGGAGTCAAAATTCAAATTGGAGGAAGAATTAACGGAGCGGAAATCTCAAGAAGAGAGAAATATTTTCAAGGAACCATTCCGGCTTCCACCATTCGTGAAGATGTTGACTTTGCCCGTTTTCCAGCCTTGACAAAGTCAGGTTATGTGGGAGTAAAAGTTTGGATTTGTAGATAACAATACTATGTTGGCACCAAAAAGACAAAAATACAGAAAACAATTCAGAGGAATATGGAGAAAATCAGCCATGAAAGGTGAGAAAGTATCCTTTGGATCTGTCGGTCTGAAAGCAATGGGAAAAGCATGGGTAAAAGACAGAGAAATTGAAGCGGTCCGCGTTATTTTAGCTCGTGCGACACGCAAGATGGGTAAGTTCTGGATTCGCATTTTTCCTGATAAACCATTTTCTAAGAAACCACCGGAAGTAACCATGGGTGCAGGAAAAGGAGATGTTGCGTTTTTCGTTGCATCAGTTGTTCCTGGAAAAGTAATGTTTGAAATTGACGGATTAACAGTTGCCGAATCAAGAGAAGTCTTCAGAGTTGTCTCATCGAAATTATCTGTTAAGACAAAAGTAGTAACAAAAGAAATATGAAAAAATTAATGAAAGAGACAACCGGAAAGACAGAGCAAGAATTGGTCTCATCCATTCAGGCCTTGCGTCTTGAAATCGCAAAACTGAACGTTGAAAGATCAACAACACAACCGAAGAACACAAATATAATCAGCAACAAAAAAAGGCAATTAGCAGTTCTTTTGACAGTATTAGGTCAAAAGAGAGATAAGTAATTTTATGGCACGCACTCTTATAGGAAAAGTGGTATCAGACAAAATGCAAAAAACAGTAGTAGTGTCTGTCGAAAGAAAGTTTCGACATGCAAAGTATGACAAAGTCATCATCAGACACAAGAAATACAAGGCACATAATGAACAAAAAAATATTAGTGTTGGAGACATGGTAGAAATGACAGAAACAAGACCGATGTCTTGTGAAAAGAGATTTATAGTTACAAAGAAAATTGCAGAATAATTACTATTTGAGAAGAACGATATGATACAACTGAGAACACTATTGACGGTAGCAGATAATAGCGGCGCAAAAAAAGCCATCATGATCGGAATGCCGGGAAAAGGAAACAGAAAATATGCATACGTGGGCGAAATCATCAATATCGCTATAAAAGATGCAATTCCTTACGGTCAAGTAAAACAAGGTGAAGTCATGTCGGCTGTCGTAGTTCGAACACACAAAGAATACGGACGAAAAGACGGAAGTTATATTCGATTTGACGACAATGCTTGTGCAATTTTGCAGGCAAAGGATAACAAAGATCCAAAAGGCACACGTATTTTCGGACCCATTGCAAAAGAAGTGAAAGAAAATGGGTTTCACAAAATTGCAAGCCTTGCGGAAGAAATGTATTAATTGATGCAAGGGGATTACTATTTAACTATAAGAAAAATGAAAATAAGAAAAAATGACAAAGTTTTGATAACGACAGGCAAAGACAAAGGAAGAGATGGCGTTGTTGAAAAAGTGTACATAAAGCAGGAAACAGTATTGATTCCTGGATTGAATCTTTTCAAAAAACACATGAGAAAAAGTGAACAGATGCCAAAGGGTGGTATCGTTGAAGTTCCAAGACCGATTGGAGTTGCAAAATTAAGCCTTATTTGCCCAAAATGCAAGAAGCCAACAAGAGTAGGATTCCAAATTGAAGACGGAAAAAAACACAGAGTTTGTAAAAAATGTAAAAGCATTATCTAATATGTCACCTATGTCATTTAAAGAATATTTCACAAAAGAAATAAAACCAGCACTTATGAAAGAACTCAAGTGCACAAACGTGCATGCAGTTCCTTCGTTCGTTAAAGTAGTTATCAACGTCGGTGCCGGTGAAGCAGTCACGAATAAAGGTGCCATTGCTAAAATTCAGGAACAAATCAGTCTTATCGCAGGGCAAAAAGCAGTCATTACAAAAGCTCGTAAATCAGTTTCAGCGTTCAAAATCAGACAAGGACTCCCGATCGGAGTAAAAGTCACATTGCGCGGAGACAAGATGTATGAATTTTTGCAAAAACTGGTTACCATCGTTATTCCTGGATTTAGAGACTTTAGAGGAATTGAACCAAGTGTTGTTGATCAGCATGGAAATTTGAACTTAGGATTGACAGAACAGACACTCTTTCCTGAAATTGAATATGACAAAATCGACAAAGTAAGAGGATTGCAAGTAACTGTCGTAACGACAGCAAAAGATAAGAATGAAGGTATGGCACTATTTCAGAAATTGGGAATACCATTTAAAAAATAATCAGAATCTATGGCAAAAACATCGGATGAAGTAAAATTTAAGAAGAAACAAAAATACGCGGTTCGCAACAAGAACAGATGTCAGGTATGTGGACGATCACGCGGATACATGCGCAGATTTGGAATTTGCAGAATTTGCTTTAGAAGGAGAGCGTTAGATGGAGAGATTCCTGGAGTTAGAAAAATTTCTTGGTAATTCGACTATAGAATATGAGTAGATCACTAAAAAAAGGTCCGTATATCGATGAAAATCTCATGAAAAAAGTCATGAGTCAGAAAAAAGGTTCTGATAGAAGTGCTTTAAAAACATGGGCACGCGATTCTCAAATAGCTCCTGAGTTTGTGGGACATAGAATTGCCATTCATAACGGTCGAAAATTTCCAGAAATCTTGATTACAGAAGCAATGGTGGGACTTCGTTTGGGAGAATTCTCTCCAACGAGAACATTTAGAGGACATGGAAAAATTACAAAACGTACAGCAGATAAAACTTAATAATTGATGACATGACCATATGATGAACGATCCAATAATTGACATGATAATCAGAATAAAGAACGGATACATGACAAAAAACGAGTCTGTTGAAGTTCCTCACTCTAAATATAGAGAATCTGTACTGAAGAAATTGCAGGAAGCAAAATATATCAAAGGATTTGAGGTTGAGGGAGATACGATAAAAAAAATAGTTATCGAACTTGCATATGTCAATAACGAACCGGCCCTCACCGATTTGAAGATCGTGTCAAAGCCTGGAAAACGCACCTATGTCGCATATAAGGATTTGAAATCAGTTATGAGCGGAATGGGATGTTCGTTCCTTTCGACTCCAAAGGGGATAATGACGAATAGAGACGCACGAAAGAATAAGCTTGGAGGAGAATTATTATTTTTGGTCTGGTAATCATATGTCAAAAATTGGACAACAATCAATAACAGTTTCCCCAACCGTAACAGTAACGGTACAAGACGTGAATGTGACGGTAAAAGGAAAAGAAGGAACGGTTTCATTCACACTTCCATCTGGAATACGATGTGAAAAGGATGCAACAACTAACGAATATCATATTGTCAGACGAAATGACACAAAAGAAATGAAGTCATTGCACGGATTGTGGAGAAGCCTTATTGCGAACGCAGTCACAGGTGTTGAAAAACCATGGGAAAAGAAATTAGAGGTTGTCGGAACCGGATTTAACGTAAAAATGCAGGGTCAAGACCTCGTATTTAAAGTGGGGTATTCACATCCCGTCGTCTTTAAAAAAGTGGATGCAATAAAATTTGTCGTTGATGGAAATACAAAAATAACGATTAGTGGAGTCGATAAGCAGTTGGTTGGAGAAATCGCCCACAAGATAAAAATGATAAAGAAACCAGACGCATATAAAGGAAAAGGTATTAAATATGAAGGAGAAAAATTAAGAATTAAGCCAGGAAAGAAAGCAAAGGCGGCAGCATAACGCAAATACTATGAAACAACATATCACCTCAAGTCGAGTAGAACGGAGAAAAAGACGCGTAAGCGCAAACATACACGGAAGCGCAGCATGTCCTCGCATTTCGGTATTTAGATCAAGTAAGTATGTTTATGCACAAGCAATTGATGATGTAAACAGAGTTACTCTTTGTGCCGCAGGAAGCAAGAAGGTGGAAAAAGCAAAAAAAGCTGATCAATCTTTTGTAACCGGCAAAGAACTTGGATTAAAGTTGAAAGAAAAAAATATTGCAAAAGCTGTGTTTGACAGAGGTCCTTATACATACCTTGGGCGAGTGAAGAAACTTGCTGAAGGATTGCGCGAAGCAGGGATACAGGTTTAATAATTTATTAGTAGATACTAGTTGATATGGCAGAATACAAAGAAGAACAAAAATTGGAGGAACGGATTCTTCAGATAAAGCGTGTAACGAAGAAAATTACCGGAGGAAGCAGAGTAACATTCACAGCACTTGTTGCGGTCGGTGATCGCAAGGGAAATGTGGGTGTGGGCATGGGAAAAGGACAAGAAGTTCCTCAAGCTATCCGAAAGGGATTCACAAAAGCCAAAAAAAAGATGATTTCCATTCCCGTCTACAATGGAACCATTCCTCATGAAGTTCTTTTGAAATATAAAGCGGGCCTTATCTATTTGAAACCTGCTCCACAAGGAACTGGTCTGAAAGTAGGAAGCGTTATTCGCACTCTTTTTGACCTTGCAGGCGTGTATAATGTATCTGGAAAGATCATTAAATCAAGAAACCAGGTGGTAAACACGTATTTGGTCTTAAAAGCACTCGAATCATTAAAACACAGATCTTTACCAGTTACTAAAGAAACTAAAAAAGCATGACATCCTTACTTTCTCAATTGCCAACATTGGTATTACATACAAAAAAGCGTGTAGGACGCGGAATCGGAAGTGGTAAAGGATCAAAATCGGGACGAGGAACCACACGTCACCAGAAAGCACGATCAACCATCCCGCTTAGTTTTGAAGGTGGACAAAACAGATTGGTAAAACGATTCCCTCTCCTTCGTGGAAAAGGACGAAATAGAGCAATAAAATCCAATAAGTATGTTATATATTCAAGCCAGTTAAATTCATTTGATGATGGAGCGATTGTTACAATCGAATCTTTACAAAAAATTGGTTTGATTGAACCTGGAGTCAAAAAACCAATTGTTAAATTGATCCAAAAGGGAGAGATTACGAAGAAACTGACAGTCGCTTTACTCGTTTCTCAGTCTGTAAAGAAAATGATAGAGAAAGCTGGCGGAACTGTTTCAGTATGAAAGAAATTGCCGATAAGATAAAATTATTTCTTCGGGACGAACAACTAAAAAAGAAGCTTTTTTTTACCTTAGCCATTTTTCTTTTCTTCCGTATTTTTGCCTTCTTGCCGGTTTCAGTCATTAATCTCGCAAAACTGAAAGTACTATTTGCCCAAAGCCAATTCCTTTCCCTTCTTGATATCTTTTCCGGAGGCACACTCATGAATTTTTCCATCATGGCACTCGGTCTTAATCCGTACATCAATGCCTCAATTATTCTTCAGCTTCTTTCTGTTATTTTTCCTCAGCTTGAACAGCTTTCAAAAGAGGGAGAGTATGGAAGATTTAAGATGAATCAATATACTCGCTTTCTGACGGTTCCATTAACCGTTGTGCAGTCAGTGGGTATTTTTGTTCTTTTGAAAAATCAAAAGATTATCGGAACCCTTTCTCCTTTGGAATTTTTCTCATTCATTTTTACGCTCGTCGCTGGATCGTTTATTCTTATATGGTTTGGTGAGCTTATTTCGGAATTCGGACTGGGAAACGGTATTTCACTTATCATCTTTGCAGGAATAGTGGGAAGAATTCCTGTCATTCTAGGAAGAACTGCCTCAACAGTGACGCAAGAAACAGTAATTAACTTTATTGTCTTTTTAGTCGTTGCAGTTGTCGTTATTGCGGCAGTCGTATTCATTAATGAGGCGGTCAGACGAATTCCGGTCTACTATGCAAAACGGATTAAAGGAAATAAGGTATATCAAGGTGCAACAAACTATTTACCTCTGAAACTTAATCAGGCAGGAGTTATTCCTATTATCTTTGCAGTTTCATTCGTTCTTTTCCCACAGCTTGCAGGAAATTTCCTCCAGTATACAAAACAACCCGTTATAGCTGCGATTGCCCGTTTTCTTGTTTCCGCATTTAATCCGTCAGGTCTGGTATATAATTTGCTTTACTTTGTTTTGGTTATCGGTTTTACGTTCTTCTACACTATCATCGTATTTAGCCCGCAAAAAATTTCTGAAGAAATCCAGAAACAAGGCGGATTCATTCCCGGCATTCGTCCTGGTACCGCAACGAAGCAGTATCTTGAACAAGTGTTGTATAAAATAACGAGCGTTGGCGCATTGTTCCTTGGACTCGTTGCCGTTATGCCTACTCTCGTATCTACCCTCACCGGTATTTCCGGATTAGTTATCGGAGGAACAAGTATTCTTATCGTCGTCTCGGTTATCTTAGAGTCTTTTAAGACGGTTGAAGCTCAGCTTGTTATGAAGAGCTACGATAAGTTCGCAAACTAATAGCAAAAAAATCGGAACGATTTTTATCGTTGCATGACGTTATAAACATTATCAAAAAATATGGCAAAAAAAGGATCACGTGTTCTTCTTGGGCTTGTTTGTGAAGTATGTAATAAACAGAACTACGTCACAGAAAAAAGCAAGATAAACACAACAGAACCAATCAAGCTGAAGAAGTATTGCAATCAGTGCAAGAAACAAACGCTCCACAAAGAGCGAAAAAAGTTAAGTTAATTTTTTTTACTTTTAACCTTTTATGAAGTTTGTACTCATTGGCATACAAGGATCTGGAAAATCAACACAAGGGAATCTTCTTTCCAAAATGTTTAAAATTCCTTACCTTTCGACCGGTCACATATTTCGTGAAATCGCAAAAGAGAAGACGACGCTCGGGCGTTATATTAAAGAAACGATCAATTCGGGTGTTCTTGTTCCGGATGATAAGGCAATTGAGATTGCAAACGATTACCTTTCTCGACCTGAATACAAGAGAGGATATATTCTTGATGGATTTCCCCGCACGATAAAACAGGTTGAAAAGTTCAAAAACAATGTCGATAAGGTTATCTACCTCAATATTTCCGATAAGGAAGCATTGTGGCGCCTTATCAATCGCGATCAAAAACGTGATGATGAAACTCTTCCCGCGATAAAAAAAAGAATAGAAATGTACCATACATTTACGGATCCAGTCATTGAGTACTATAGAGAAAAAGGAAGATTGCTTGATATTGACGCAACAAAATCAATTGAGGTTGTGAATAAGCAAATTTTAGGAGAGCTTGGAAAACAGTTTGTCGAAAATAAAATAGTCGAATGGAAACCGAAAAAATCTATCCTCGCAATAGTCGGTCTTCCGGGAGTCGGAAAAACGGAAGCGGGGGATTTCTTCAAAATGAAAAATCTCCCTGTCATATCGTTCGGAAAAATAATCAACGATTATATTGACAAGGAAGGTCTTGCTCATACGGAAGAAGTCCATAAAAAAGTGAGAGAAGATCTTCGTGCCAAACATGGAAGAGAAGCTCTCGCCGTGATGAATAGGGAAAAGATACAAAGTGAATTAAAAAAAAGCCCAATAGTCGTCATAGATGGTATGCGCTCATGGGAAGAATATCTTTATCTGAAAAAAGAATTAAAACACGTACGTGTTTTCATATTGGCAATTTTTGTCGATAAAAGTAAACGAAACCTGCGTGCTTCAAAAAGAACATATCGTTCACGACTCTACGGAGAAGAACGGGATATTAATGAACTTATTGGCACGAACATGGGGCCAACAATTGCGTATGCAGATTTCTTGATAAAGAACAACTTTTCAAAAAAAGAATTTTTTGACAAGCTAGAGGCGGTCTATCGAGAGGTCTATTTTTCCTGAAAGAGTATGATTATATATAAAACAGACGAAGAGATACGGATAATGCAAGAGTGCGGCGCCAAACTGAAGCGGGCCATGAAAAAGCTCCTCCCTTTGGCAAAAGTAGGGGTGACAACGAACTTTTTGGATAAGAAGGCTGAGCAGTTTATCCGTGAGGAAGGCGCAGAACCGTCGTTTTCGAAAGTGGAAGGGTATAAATGGACTATCTGTCCCACGATAAATGAACAGATAGTACACACGCCTCCCAGTGAGCGGAAGCTCAAAAACGGCGACGTTCTTACTATCGATATCGGAGCATATTATAAGGGATTTCACTCTGATCACTCCATAACATTTGTTGTCGGAGACAAAACGACGCCAGAAATCGAAAGGTTTTTGAAGGTGGGAAGAGACACTCTTGACAAGGCAATTGGAAAGGCAGTCCTTGGCAACAGGATAGGAGACATATCCTTGGCAATTGAAAAAGGAGTGGAGGGAGCGGGATATTTTGTCATGGAACAGTTGACAGGACATGGAGTGGGGCATGAATTGCACGAAGACCCGTTTATCCCCGGATTTTTGAGCAAACCGATTGAAAAAACCATTAAGTTGAAGAAAGGAATGGTCCTTGCCATCGAAGTAATCTATTCGATGGGAACGAACGATATTGCGTACGAAAAGGGCGGAGACTGGTCTATTGTAACGGATGATGGGAGTTTATCTGCTTGTTTTGAGCACACAATTGCCATTACCGATAAAAATACTCTAGTTTTAACGTGAATTTATGTTACAATATACTTTCTATGAAGGTAGACAGTAATGTCCTTGTTTTGGAAGGAGAAGTTGTTGAAAACCTTCCAAACACGTTGTTTCGAGTTAAGGTGGCTGATGCGGATAAGCTGGTTCTGTGTTATTTGTCTGGAAAGATGAGGAAAAACTATATTAAAATCTTGCCAGGCGACAGAGTCAGGTTCGAGTTAACAAAATACGACATGGAGCGAGGCAGGATTACTTATAGAGTTTAACACTATGAATATACAGTCATCTATCAAAAAAAGGTGTGCAAAATGCAAGATGGTGAAAAGAAAGGGAATGTTATATGTTACCTGTACAAACCCGAAGCACAAGCAAAGACAAGGGTAATGGTTTATTACTAATTTAATTTAATATTTGTTATATGGTTCGTTTATTTGGCATCATCATTCCCGACAAAGACAAAGTTTCTTACGGAGTTACTCGACTGTATGGTATCGGGAGAACAAACGGATTAGATGTACTTAAAAAAGCAAATATTGACTTAAAGAAGAGAATGAAGGACTTGTCAGAAGAAGAACTCAAAAGAATCTCAGAAGTAATTGAAAAAGAGCACAAGGTAGAAGGAGATCTGCGAGAAGAAATCAGTGAAAACGTAAAAAGATTAAAAGAAATCATTTCCTATCGCGGTTTGCGCCATATGCACGGATTACCGGTACATGGACAACGCACAAAGTCAAACGCACGTACAAAGAAGGGAAAGAGAAAGACAGTTGGAGCGTTAAAGAAGGAAGCGTGGGCAAAGATGGAGCAGGGTAAAACCGGAGCAGCCGCAACCCCAGCACCAGCAGCAAAGGCAGCAAAATAAATTATTAATAGATTATGAACACACCACAAAGAAAATCAAAAAACAAAATAGTTGAAAGCGGAAAAATATTTATCACCGCAACATTCAACAACACCCTCGTTTCTGTAAGTGATGAAAAAGGCGCAGTACTTACGACAGGGTCAAGCGGTATGCATGGATTCTCCGGAGCACGAAAATCAACTCCTTATGCCGCAACGGTGACAACTGAGGCAGTCTTAAAGAAGGTTTCAAATGATAATGGATTTAGGAAGGCAGTTGTTTTTGTTAAAGGAATCGGTCCTGGACGAGAAGCAGCACTTCGTGCGATTAAGTCCTCTTCAGTAGATATTGACACAATAATTGATGTTACCCCAGTTCCACACAACGGCGTTCGGCCTCCGAAAGTTCGACGTGTGTAATGAGGGAGATTTTATTATGATTTTTATATTTGTTTTATGAGATATACGGGTCCGAAGAATAGAATTGCACGAAGAGAGGGAATAGATCTTGGTTTAAAAACTCCGGGATCAAAGTCTCATACTCGTCTGATGAAGAAGATTGCCGTTCCTCCAGGCCAGCACGGAATAAACAAAAGAAAAAAGGTATCAGAACGCGGACATCAAATCAGAGAAACACAAAAATTACGTTATATGTTTGGCCTTTCTGCTAAACAACTGAAAAATTATTTTGCCAAGGCCGTCGCAACAAAAGGAAATACTGCATTATTTCTTTCCATTCTTCTTGAAAGCAGACTTGATAATGTTATCTATCGTTTAGGTCTTGCTCCCACTCGAGCAGCCGCACGACAGTTCATTTCACATGGACATATAAGTGTAGATGGAAAGCGATTAAATATTCCCTCATATCAACTAAAACCAGGAGAAGTTGTCGCTTTTGTATCGGAAAAGATGCAAAAAACACCTGTTGTTCAAAAAACACTGGAAACAAAAGATCTTATCATGCCACAATGGCTTGAAAAACAAGCGACAGTCGGAAAATTGCTTGAAAAACCAAACGAAAGTATCTTGAAAGAGCAAATAGATTTACGACTTGTTATCGAATATTTTTCACGATAACCATTATTATTTTTTAGTTGTATATTAGTTATGATAACACCACAATTTCTAACAAAAATAGTTGAAAACTCGGAGTCTTTCGGTACTTTTTCGTTTGAACCTCTCGTTCAAAGTTTCGGAGAAAGTATGGGAAATGCGCTTCGCAGAACACTTCTTTCCTCACTTGAGGGTACAGCAATTGTTGCTGTCAAAATTGAGGGAGTCTCTCACCTGTTTAGCACACTCAAAGGAGTAAAAGAAACAGCTCTTGAAATTACCTTGAATCTTAAACAGGTTAAATTCAAGAAAGGTGCCGAAGGAGTGCACACACTTACATTAAACAAAAAAGGAATAGGAAAAGTATTCGCAAAAGATTTGGAAGGTGATTTGGAAGTCATCAATGGCGATCTTTATCTTGGAGAGATCACAACAGAAAAGGGAAAGATTGAACTAGAAGTGATGGCCGAATCCGGATTTGGATACATTTTAGCTGAAGAACAGCCTGAACGTGAATTTGGATTTATCTCTATCGATTCTGCTTATTCACCAGTAAAGAAAGTCATCTACAAGGTGGAGGAAGCTCGTGTCGGTCGAAAATCAAATTCCGACAGATTAATCCTCAACATTTGGACAGATGGAAGCATTACTCCTGAAGAAGCTCTTAAACAGGCTTCTGATCTTCTTTCAAAACAGTTTGCTCATGTATTCGTGCAAAATGACGTACAAAAAACAATGTCAGAAAGTGCAGTACAAGAAACAATCAATGCAGAAGCACAGGACAAGAAATTCAAAGATTTAATCATCGATGAACTCAATCTTCCGTCCCGAGTCGTGAATGCACTTTTGAGAGAAAACATTGAAACTGTCGCAGACCTTATCAAAATCGGAGAAGAAAAACTCGTCTCATACAAGGGATTAGGAAGAAAATCCATCGATTTGATAAAGGATGAATTAAAAAAATTAGGATTTGAATGGAAATAATATGAAGCATCGCGTTGCAAAAAGAAAATTCGGGTTCGGATATGACGCAAACAAGATGTTGCTTCGCCAACTGTGTCGCAATTTTTTGCTTGAACAGACGTTGACGACAACAAAACAAAAAGCAAAGGCAGCACAAATAGCAGTCGAGAAACTTGTTTCAAAATCAAAGGTAAAAACAGAAGCTAATAAGAACTTTATTCTCAAATTTTTTGGAGAACAAGCGCTTGTTGACAGATTGTTTGATACTGTCGGACCAGCACTTGCAAAAGTGGAGGGTGGATATACACGTCTTACTTTAAGTGCACAACGTGAATCGGATGGAGCGATGATGGCACGACTGTCTTGGGCACACCCGGTTGTTGCAGAAAAGAAAAAGATTGAAAAGAAAGCAGAAAAAGCAGTTGAAAAGACAGAAGAACCAAAATTAGTAGAAGAAAAAAAATAAAAATTTAACTTGATATAAATGACTCAATTAACAAAGGTAACAAAACCAATTTCCGCAACCGAGATAAAAAGAGAATGGCATCTTATTGACGTAAAAGGAAAAGTAATCGGACGTGTTTTGACTCAGATCTCAACACTTCTTCAGGGAAAAAATAAAAGTAATTATTCTGCAAACATCGACATGGGAGACTATGTTGTTGTCATCAACGCAGGACTTTTGAGATTTACTGGAAATAAAATGAAAACAAAAGTATATGATTCATTCTCAGGCTACCCAGGAGGCTTGAAACAGGAGACAGCAGCCGAACTTTTGAAAAAGAATCCGACACGTATTGTTATCAATGGAGCAAGCGGAATGTTGCCGAAAAATAAATTACGAGATAAGAGAATCGCCCGTTTGTTTGTTTTTGCAGATGACAAACACACATACGCAGCAGAGCTCGGATTAAAAGCCTAATTACTATTTTTATTGTATCTATGCCAAAAAAATCTAAGGATATAAAATTTTACGAAGGAGTCGGAAGAAGAAAAACGTCAGTTGCCGTTGTACGTTTATATATCCCAGGCAAAGATAAAGTGGCAGTCGTTGGAGAACAAAAAATAAAAGAAGGCGAAATGTGGGTAAATGGAAAAAAAATTGAAGAAACGTTCCCTTCTTTGTATCAAAAAGTCCAGTATCTCAAACCATTAAAACTCACAAAAGCAGATGACAGATTTTGTGTCTCCATCCAAGTAAGTGGAGGAGGAGTCAATGGACAATTGGATGCAGTCGTACACGGGCTTTCTCGAGCGATTGAAAAAACAGATAAAGAACTTGTACGTTCTATTCTCAAAAAAGACCTCTTCTTTAAACGTGATCCACGCGCAAGACAAAGACGCATGGTAGGAACAGGCGGAAAATCACGAAGAGCGAAGCAATCTCCAAAGCGATAACGAAATATTGTATCATTATCACATATGAAAGATCTTTCCGTTATTATCGTCTCTTATAATACAAAAGACTTGACATTTAAGTGTATTTCAAAACTTCAAAAAGCACTACAAATGGGACGGCTTTCCTGGGAAATTATTGTTGCCGATAATAACTCGACAGATGGCACACAGGAAGAACTTAAGAGGGTATCTGACAATAAAAAAATAAAATCTATTCTTAACAAAGATAACAAAGGATTTGGGAAAGCAAATAATCAGGGACTTGCTGTTGCAGAAGGAAGATATGTTCTGTATCTCAATTCTGACGTTTTGGTTCCTGAAGAAGCATTCTTCGATATTCTGGTTGCTGACATGGACAAACATCCGCTCCAAGGAGCCCTTACCGTTCGTGTCCAGTTCCCGACCGGTTCAATTGATCCTGCCTCACATCGCGGATTTCCAACCGTTTGGCGTTCATTTTGTTACTTCAGCAAACTTGAGTTTCTCACAAAAAATATTCCGTTTTTAAACAGAATATTTGGCGGATATCACCTTACCCATCTTCCGCTTAATACAAGACATGAAATCGATGCGCCGACAGGTGCATTTTTCCTTGCACGAAAAGAAATACTTTCGACACTTCACGGATTTGATGAAGACTTTTTTATGTATGGAGAAGATCTTGACTTAGCTTTGCGAATAAAAAGAATGGGATACTCCATTATTTATGAGCCGAAATTTACTGTCCTCCATTTGAAATATCAAAGCGGCATAAAAAAGAAAAATAACACAAAAGTCCGATCAAAAACAAAGGGATATTTCTACGAATCGATGGCAATTTTCTACAAAAAGCATTACGAGAAATTGTACCCCAGCTGGATTTCGGCATTAGTCTACGCAACAATTGCACGAAAAAAAGCAGCCGTATGAAGAAAAAAATTGGAATAGACGCTCGTTTATTATTCCAAACAGGGGTGGGGACATATCTCCAAAATCTTCTTCATTTTCTTCCAAAATACATGTCTCCCGAACATTCCTACTATGTCTATTGTCTTCCCAAAGACAAAGACGCTGTCTCTTCCTTTTCTCCCTTGTTTATTCCGAGACCGTCTCCTTTCTTATGGCATACGGTGGGTGAGCAGGTAGGATTTTTATCAACAATACAAAAAGATAATCTTGACCTGATGCACTTTACCTATTTTGGACATCCGATACTATATTCACGGCCTTTTATTTCTACCATTCACGATCTGACTCCACTTCTTTTCAAAACCGGGCGCGCATCAACAAATAAAATAGCGTATCTTGTAAAGAAAATAAGCTTTAATGCCGTCTTTCGCAATCAGCTGTTCAAAAGTAAGGCGATTATTACCCCTACCATGGTGGTAAAGGAGCAACTGGTAGAACTCTTCGGCCAGGAATGGGAAGCAAAAATATATCACATCAACGAAGGACTTTCCTATAGACTTCTTGAAGAGAAAAAGATAGTCGAGAATAAATACGAAAACTATTATTTATATGTGGGCAACATGTATCCCCATAAAAACGTGAAGAGCTTAACACAGGCATTTCTTAAAAGCGGATCGTCAAATAAATTAATAATCGCCGGACCGAATGATTATTTCACAGAGCTTCTTAAAAATGGTCTTGATACGACGCAGCGGGAAAAGGTAGTGTTTAAAACCGGGGGAACGCTCTCTGAGCTACAAGCTCTCTACAGAGGAGCACAGGCTCTTATTCATCCGTCGCTCTCCGAAGGGTTTGGTCTCCCCATCATTGAAGCGGCACATTACGGTCTTCCCATTATTGCATCTGACATCCCGGTGTTTAGAGAGTTGTTGGGAACATCTTATTATTCCTTTGACCCTTACGAAGTAACATCTATTATTTCTGCCATAGATCAGTTTGAAAAAGATGCAATAAAAAAGAAACCTGCACTCAGACAGGAGTACTCTTTTGAGCGTATGGCAGAGCAAACGCACAAGCTGTATGAAAAATGCGCATAACGCAAAAAAAGTTGCCATAGTATATGACTGGATGGATAAGTGGGGAGGGGTGGAACGAGTTCTTCTTTATCTTCACGCCATGTTTCCGGATGCTGTATTTTTTACCTCTGCATATGACAGGAAGAAAGCTGTGTGGGCCAGTGGCTTAACGATCAAAACATCTTTTATGCAGCACATACCTGCCTGTCTCCGTTCCCGTCGCGCACTCATGATGCCGCTTTTCCCCCTTGCTTTTGAAACATTTGATTTTTCCGAGTTTGATCTTGTTATTTCTGTCACTTCTTCCTATGCAAAGGGAATTGTTACCAAGCCGGGAACGACACATGTCTGTTATCTTCTTACTCCCATGAGATATGCATGGAGTCATAGCAAAGAGTATTTAGGGGTGCTTCCCCAATCCATTTCCCGATCACTAGCGAAAGGGCTGCAAAAATTTGACGTAGCCATCAGCAAAAGACCGGATGCGTATATTTCGTTGTCGAAAGTTGTTGCAAAAAGATGCAGGGATTATTACGGGATTGAATCTCCCGTTGTCTATCCTCCATTTGATGTTACCTATTGGAGGAATCAGGAAAAAATAATGCGAAAAGTAAATCTTCCCAAAGAATATTTTCTCTCTGTCGGAAGAATGGAAAAATATAAACGTGTCGATTTGGTGGTGAGAGTAGCCGCACAGATGCCAGAAAAACAGTTTGTGTTTGTTGGAGTGGGAGAAGAAGAAAAATATCTGCATAAAACTGCGGGGAAAAACTGCCTTTTTATGGGGAGGATTAGTGACAATGAGCTGGCATACGTCTACTCTCATGCAAGTGCCCTTATAATGCCTCAAAATGAAGATTTTGGCTATGTTTCTCTTGAAGCCCAGTTTTTCGGGTGTCCCGTTATCGCATATGGCAGCGGAGGAGCATTGGAAACCGTTTTGGAAGGAAAAACAGGGATGTTTTTTGAGAAACAGACCGTTTCGAGTCTTTTAGCCACGCTTGCAAGATTTGAGCAAATATCATACAATCTAAGTCACCAGGTAAGGCAGACAGGGCGCACACACGTAGAAATGTTTGATGGAAGTCGTTTCGAAAAAGACTTTTTTTATCAATTAGATCTTATAAAAGCATGAAAGCAGTTATTTTTGCAGGCGGAACAGGAACACGGTTATGGCCACTTTCCCGGAAGAAATCTCCCAAACAGTTTGAGCGCATCATCGGGGACAAATCAACCCTCCAACTTGCTGTTGAACGCTTACGGCCTGACTTCTCTTATGAGGAGATCTACATTTCAACCAACGCTGCCTACAAAGATATTATTCAAAAACAACTACCGGAAATTCCCGTCTCTAACTATTTTCTTGAACCGGAAAAGAAAGATGTCGGTCCCGCAATCGCACTTGTCATGGGTATTCTACAACAGAAATTCCCGAACGAACCCGTCATTATTCTGTGGAGCGACCATTTAGTAAAGGAAGTGACATTATTTAGAAAGATTATTGCCCTTGCCGGAAGCCGCGTTAAAAAGAATCCGGATAGCATAGTATTTATCGCGCATAAACCACGATTTGCGAGCGAAAACTTAGGATATATCCATATCGGCAAAAGGCAGGAGGAAAAAGGAGTTGCGCCTTTTTACTCATTTGAAGGATTTAAATATCGTCCCGATGCAGAAACGGCAAAAGAATATTTTGCGTCTGGTGCATATGCGTGGAACTTAGGGTACTTTGTAACAACGCCGGGATTTATTTGGAGAGCGTTTGAACGTTTTGCTCCCAATATTTTTGCGAATACGAAAAAAATAATTGCCCACTACGGAACCTCGGAATTTAATGAAGTCTTAAAGAAGGAATATGGAAAAGTGGAGAAAATCAACTTCGATAATGCGATTTTGGAAAATCTTGACAAGGAGACGGCCTCCGTCATCGTTGAGGATATCGGGTGGAGTGATCTGGGCGCATGGGAGGCTTTAAAAGAAGCGCTTGAACAGTATCCAGATGAAAATATAATAAGAGGAAAAGTGCACCTTGAAGGAGTCACCGATTCCCTCATCTACAATTATGAAGGAGAGAAGCTTATTGTTGGAATTGATCTAGATGAGCATATTATTGTTAACACACGAGATGTGCTTCTTATTACAAAGAAAACGTCGGTTGGAAAGGTAAAGACCGTCGTTGAAAACTTTGAAGGTACGGAACACAAAGAATTGATTTAATGTATGAACACAATTATTCACGGAGAAATCTATAACAAATACTTAAAAAGACTCACGGACATCATATTGGCGTCTTTTTTATTACTTCTTTTTTTCCCCATTTGTTTTGTCGTTGCTATCGCAATTCTTATTGATTCTGACGGACCCATTTTTGCCGATGTACCGGAACGCGTAGGACAAAACGGAAAACTATTTAAGATGTATAAGTTCCGTTCAATGATACGAAATGCACATGTATTACTGCATACCGATGCACGGTTTAAGGAGTTGTACCAGCAATATAAAAAAGATAGCTACAAGCTAAAAGACGATCCCCGCGTTACCCGTGTGGGAAAATTTATCCGCAAGCATTCACTCGATGAGATCCCCCAATTTCTCAACGTGCTCCTTGGCGAGATGAGTATCGTGGGACCACGTGCATATTATCCTGACGAACTAGAAAATCAACAAAAAAAACATCCGGAAACGAAGCAATATGTCAAGGATGTGCTTTCCTTAAAGCCGGGAATTACCGGACTCTGGCAGGTTTCGGGCCGTTCTGAAGTGCATTTTGATAAGCGGATAGCACTTGATGCAAAATATGCCCACACTATTTCCTTGTGTCAGGATTTCAAAATAATTTTTGTAACTCCGAGTGTTATGATTACAGGTAGGGGTGCAGTATAATAGATATACTGCAAAGTTAATTACCATTTACAACTTTTTATTATGAAAAAAAAGACAGGGTTTTTATTACTTGGTGTTCTACTTGTTCTTTTTATCGCTATTTACTTTTTGTTTTACATTCCCTACACAAAAATAAAAGCAAAAGGAATGGCAGTTTTAGTATCTGCACAAGATTTGAAAGTCGCATTTTCAAGAAATGACATAGATCTTCTCACTGCAAAATTGAAGATAACTGATGAGAAATATAGTGAATTTGAGAAAGAAGCAAGTACGGTGTACTGGGCAAAGCCAATTCCTTACGTTGCGGACTTTAAGAATGGAGTTGAAGCGGGAAGATATGGAATTGAAGCGGGAAAAGTCGCGATCAAATCAATAGCTCCTTACGCTGATCTTATCGGATTTAAAAAAGGAGAGTCATCCTTCGTTGAAAAATCAGCAGAGGGAAGATTACAGACCGCCGTCCTTACTTTGGATAAAGTCCTTGTAAACATAGACGTTATTTCTGCAGACATTGGAGAAATTGAAAAACGACTTCAGGCAATTGACGAGAAAAGATATCCGGAATCATTAGGAGGCATGTCTATACGGAAAAATATTTTGTCCGTAAAAGACCAGTTTACAGGTGTTTCCCATTTGTTTGTGGATGCAAAGCCCCTTTTGAAACGATTTCCTGAAATTTTAGGATCAAAAAAAGAGCAGACATATCTTATCCTCTTTCAAAACGATGCGGAGCGTCGTGCAACAGGTGGATTTCTGACCGCATATGCGGTGTTTACCATTAAAGATGGAAAAATGTCCATCCAGAAGTCAGAAGATATGTACACACTCGATGCAAGCATTGCAAACCATCCGACTCCTCCACGGGAGATACGAGAATACTTTCCTACAGTTGGAATATTCAACATCCGCGATACGAACCTGTCTCCTGATTTCGTGAAATCTTTGGAAATCTTTAATAGCTTGTATAAAAAAAGTGGCTCGCGCGTACAGTACGACGGAATAGTTGCCATGGACACAAAGATACTTGTTGACATGTTGACAATATTTGGAGATGCAGAAGTAGACGGAATGACATTTAGCGCAAAAATCGATAGTCGATGCGATTGTGCACAGGTTATCTACCAGCTGCTTTCCACGATTGGAGAAGAGGTGGGATATCAGAAAGTAAACCGAAAAGGAATTCTTGGCGATTTGATGCTTGAGCTCTTTAATAGAGCACTGCGTTTTTCCCCATCTCGTTATTGGGGAACGCTTGCTCAAACGATGCTTAAAAATTTGGATCAAAAACACATCCTTCTCAACTTTGTCGATCCAGAAATCCAAACATCAATTGAAAAGCTCAATTATGGAGGAAGAATCCGCGAGACGACGACTGATTACCTTCATATCAATGATGTAAACTTTGGAGGTCAAAAGTCCAACCTTTTCGTAAAAGAGACAATGACGTCCAAAACCGAGAAAAAAGGATCTGACGTACAACGCGAAGTTACAGTTGAGTACCGCAATCCCTATCCAGCATCAAACTGCAACAGAAATCAGGAGCGCATCCTGTGTCTTAATGCAACGCTGCCGAATTGGGTCCGCATATATGTACCGAAGGGTTCAAAGCTTGTTTCTTTCGATGGATCTGTTAAAAAGGTGCAGACCTATGACGACCTTGGAAAAACAGTATTTGAAGGATTCGTTCGTGTAAATCCAATGGGAATGGCGAAAATAAAAGTGGTGTACACGTTGCCAAGCGGAGTTAATGCGGATGAACTGTATGTGCAGAAACAACCGGGAGCAGATGGAGAAAAATACACGGTAACGATTAATGGACAGAAAAAATTTGACAAAGTACTGGAAACGGACACTCTTGTCAAATAACGATTAAGATATGTCATTTTCGAAAGCGCAGGAAACTGATGAAGCTTTTGTTTTGACAAAAAAAAGAATGCTGAGGCTTGACTCGTTGGTGGTTTTATTTACCAAACAGTCGGGGAAGGTGGCAGTTATCGCAAAAGGGATTCAGAAGATAACGAGCAGACGGGTCTCAGCACTCCAGACGGGCAATCTTGTTTCCGTTTCCTACTTTAAACGAGGAGATGCGCCTACCTATCTTTCTGACGTTTCTCTCATTTCTCATTTTAGTGAGCTTAAAAAAAGCCAGGAAAAAATCCAAAATATGTATTCCTTTTTTTATATTCTCAACACACTTCTTCCCGAGCATCAGAAGGAAGAAAGAATTTATGAGCTTTGTAAAAAAACGATGATTCAATTGGGAAAAAATAGTGCACCTATTTTTTCGCTTACTCATACCATTTGTGATCTGTTCAATTTCCTTGGATATGGAGAATTCCACACTTTGGATGAATGTAGGATAAAATATGAAGAAATTACAGGTAAACAAATACCGTATTCTATTATATAATCAGAAGATATGGATGAGATAGTCGCGCTTGCAAAACGAAGAGGATTTGTATTCCCGTCATCGGAAATATATGGAGGACTTGCCAACAGCTGGGATTTCGGTCATTATGGCACACTTCTCAAAAACAATATCCGTGATTTGTGGTGGAAAAAATTCGTACTCGACAGAAAAAACATGGTGGGGATTGATGCGAGCGTTATGTTAAGCTCAAAAATATGGGAGGCATCAGGCCATGTCTCTGGGTTTACCGATGCGCTTGTTGATTGTAAATCATGTCACTTTCGAACGCGCGCGGATCACCTTATCGAAGATGCGGTGAAAGATATAAAGGTAGAGGGACTTTCAACTCAGGAACTAACAGACCTCATAAAAAAGAATGCAATAAAATGTCCCAAATGTGGAAAACGTGATTTTACTGATGTTCGCAAATTCAATCTTCTTTTTGAAACGAAAATGGGGATAATAGAAGGCGAAAAATCTACCGTATATTTGCGAGGAGAGATAGCTCAGGGGATTTTTATCAACTTCAAAAACATCCTTAACTCAATGAGAGTCTCACTCCCTTTTGGTATTGCTCAGCAAGGAAAGGCATTCCGGAATGAGATAACCATGGGTCAGTTCGTACACCGAACAATGGAATTTGATTTAATGGAGTTTGAATATTTTATTCGAAAAGAAGAATGGGAAAAAACATTTGAATATTGGAAAAACGAGATGTGGCAGTTCGCAAAGAATATTGGACTTCGTGAAGATAAGTTGAGGTGGAGAGAGCATGAAGAGTTTGAACGCTCTTTTTATTCCAAAAAAACAATGGACATAGAATACAATTATCCGTTCGGGTGGAAAGAAATGTTCGGTCTTGCCTACCGAACTGATTTTGATTTATCAAATCACATGAAGCATTCGGGAAAAGATTTGCAGTATGTCGATCCGAAAACAAAAGAGACATTCATTCCCCACGTTATAGAACCGACATTCGGATTATCCCGTCTTACGGGTATTGTTCTGGTTGATGCATTTACCAAAGAAACGGTGAATGGCAAAGACAGATTCGTCCTTAAACTGAATCCTAAGATTGCTCCCATAAAAGCTGCAATATTTCCGTTGCAAAAAGACGAGAAACTAGTTGCAATCGCCGATTCGTTGTATGGCGAACTAAAGGAAAAATTTGTCGTTGAGTATGACAATGCCGGTAACATAGGAAAAATGTATAGACGTCAGGATGAAATTGGAACGCCCTACTGTATTACAATCGACTATCAAACGGCAGAAGACAAAACGGTAACGATTAGGGACCGCGATACGATGAAACAGGAACGTATTCCACTTTCCTCTGTTGCAGAAGTTATCAACATGCATATTATTAATTCTTAATATTTTGTATGAATAAAAAAATTATCATAGGAGTCGTAGCTCTTATTTTGGTAATCGTTGTCGGAGTGGTTGCCGTCTCGACGTTCGGAAAAAAACAGGCACCCAAGGAGGTGGTACAACAAACAGAACAGGATGTCATTCCGACTGTTGATGCTTCAACAAAGGTTGAGCTGAAACAGATTGAGGGAAAAAAAGAAATAGAGCTTGTGGTAAGTGGTATTCCAAAAACAACATCTGCCATCGATTACGAATTATCTTATGAGACAAAACAACAAGGAACTCAGGGGGTTATTGGAACCATTTCAACAATTACTGGAGATGAATTCATAAAACAGATAACACTTGGAACATGTTCTTCAGGGAGATGTGTGTACCATGAAGTAGTAGGTGCGATCCACATTACATTAAAATTTACCGGCGACTACGGACAGAAAGTCCTTGAAAAAGAAATATCTTTGTAATGAGGTGACTTCTTAGGCTATACTGTTATTAATAGCTATAAAATAAAAGGGGGTGAACTAATATTATGCCAAATATTCAATCAGCAAAAAAGAAAATGAGAAAAGACGTGAAGCGCACAAAAAACAACGCACTTTACATGACAGCAATAGAAAAAGCAATCAAATTGCTCACAAAAATAACGGGAACAGAAAAGGACAAAAAACAGGTGAGTAAAGCAGTATCCCTTATTGACAGAGCAGCAAAAAAAAGAGCCATACACAAGAATAAAGCTTCTCGCTTAAAATCACGTGTTATGAAATTGGGTGCTAAAAAGAAATGAAATATCAAATAAATCTTCTTCCTAAAAAGGAATTAGATTTTGTCGATAAAATTATTTACTTTGCACTGCATTATTTGCGGTATGTTCTTGTATTGACTCAAATCGTCGTTATTTCGGTCTTTTTTTATCGGTTTAAAATTGATCAGGAAATTATCGATTTGAAGGACGAACTTCAGCAAAAACAGGAGATTGTTGCGGTTTCGCAACCGCTCCTTGATGATGCAAAAATTGTTGATACAAAAACAAAGCAAATACGAGAGATATTGCTGAGTCAGGTACAGTTCAAGGAGGCCCTTTCTTACTTTTTAAGTACGTTTCCCGTTGATCTCACTATCAACAGGCTAGAAATACAGGGAGGGCAATTTAAATTTGACGCCTCAACCACGTCTCCCAACATCATCCGATCATATCTTGAGCGCATGCGGAAAGAGAAACGTTTCAAAACGGTTGTCTTGAATAGTATTCAACGAAATGGATTGGAGTTTGTCGCGCCGTTTGTTTTATCCGATTTTCAATTGGCAGTAAGTAAAAAATGAACAAAGCATCATTAAAAGAAAAAATACAGGCAAAGAAAGTAACTGACTACAGTTACATGATTTTGCTTTTTATTTCTTTTGCCTTTTTTACCTTTTTCGTCATACGACCAAATGTGCTTACTATTTTTTCGCTCCAGGAGGAACTGGGCAAGTTGCACATATTGGATACAGGGTATGAAAACGTCATAAAAAAAATTGTTGATATCCAATCTTTCTTGGAAGAGAACAGAACAGATCTTTATCTTCTTGATGAGGCTCTTCCTAGTTTGCCCCAGATTAATAAAATAGTCGATGATACGCAAATTTCCGCATCAGCTTCAGGAGTAAAGATTAATTCGATGGCAATAAGTAATGTCGATTTAAAAGACAAAACCGTCGAGTTTACACGGAAGAAAATAAGTATTAATATGGATGGAGGAGCCAATTTCCTTAATTCGAGGGACTTTATTAATGAAATGGTTGACGGAAGACGACTTAAAATAATCAAGCAATTGAACTTTAGTCAGGACATGCAAAGCGGTACGCAAAGCGGAGCCTTAAAGCTTATTATGGAAATTGAAGGGTACTATCTATGAAAGGCAAAGAATTGCTTGTTTTGTCAGTGGGAGTTTTTTTGACTATTCTTGCATGGATGGTTATCGATATTTTCCACATACAGACGAAAATTAACGAGCAAATTAATATTAGACCTGTTCAAGTGCCCAATTATCAAATGGATAAGACAATCATTGGCATATTGAAGGAGAAAATGCAGTAAATTATGGTGTATAGCAAATTATTTGCCTCTCCACGCGTAAACAAAAACGTGCGCGTGTTAGGGATAGCGGCGGTTTTCTCCCTTGTGATAGGGATAGCTTTGTTTGTACATCATTTTATTTATGTGAACGGTCTCAATACCATTGGGAGCCTAAAAAGCATCCAGATTGTCAATCTTGCGTCAGGCGGCGCAGGAGTGGTATGGGAGGTCAAAAACAATCCGACAGATACTCAATGGGTAGAATGGGGCGAGTCAATGAATATCATGGAGCACAAATCTCCTCCCGGAGCGGGGACGGGGAGTTTAAAATACATCTCTATTAACGGTCTGGAAGCAAACAAAACATATTATGTGCGCGTTCGCTCGTATGCAGGGGCATACACATGGGAGGGAAAGCGCGCTCTACAACTAAAAACTCCAAAAGTATCGCAGGCATATCCTCAAACGCCGGCATACGGAAAGGTTCTTTATCCATCAGGGAAAGCGTATACGAATGGAATTGTTTTTTTTGAAGTTGAGGGATATGTTCCCCAAGTTGCCTTTACAAAAGAGACAGGAGAATGGCTTGTTTCGCTCAATGGATTTGTTGATAAAAAGACAAATACCATTACCTCTATCAAAGATAATACGAAGGTGACGATCCGTATTCCCTCATCTCCAGAAACCGTTATCATCACCACCGCAAAACAAATTGCTCCAATGTCAAAGGTGATGGTTATTGGGACATCATCGACTCTTTTTGCACAAGGAGTCCAGAATGAAAGCGTATTGGGTGCAACGACCAAAACAACACAACAGGAGTCAAAACAACCCAGTATCTCTTATCCAAAAGAAGGAGCGCTCATTCCCGGCAATACGCCCCTTATCAAAGGGACAGCAGTTGAAAATAAAGAACTGAATGTTCTTATTCAGGGACCAAAAAAACAATATAGTTATAGGGTTGTAGCAGACAGCAATGGTGATTGGCTTGTGCAGTATCCTCTTGCACTGGAACCTGGACGCTACGTTGTCTCCGCAGCAACTCAGGATAGGTCCGGATTTAAGCTTACCTTAAGGCGCACGTTCAATATTATAAAAAATGGAGAACAGGTGCTGGGAGAGGCTACAGGTTCGCCAACTTTGGCTCCAACGGCAGTTCCCACAACTCCCGTAATTCCCACTCCGACAACTGGTTCGGTACAACCGACAATAGCACTAAGCCCCACGATAGTCGTCCCGACTGTCATTCCCACTGTGATAGTTCCTACTCAGTTTGTTCCTTCTCCTACTCCTCCCCGCACAGGAGGAGAGATAAGCGGGTACATCTTTACCGCGGCAGTGTGCATTGTTTTGGGGGCAGGATTGGTGCTTGTTTTTTAGTCCGATTTATTGATATTATTAACAAAGAGTATGGAGAGTATCTTATCCTTTTTTATTTCTGTGAACAAAGTAGCACTACTGGCTTTTGTTGTTGTGCTTGGTTTTTTACTATATGAACTGTATCTTTATCGGAAAGAAAAACAAAAAGGAAAAAAACCTTCCGTTCCTCAATTTGTTCCCTCTGCTCAAACCGTGACAACAGCTGTTGGTGCCCCGGTCGTACAAGCTTCTGCGCCTGCAAAAAGTGCAACGCCACTAAAAAAAACATCCGGCGATCAGCCAAAAGTCCTTCTTGTAATAGGGGTGCTCACCATCCTTATCGTCGTCTCAGTTTTTCTTTATTTTTTTATAACGCGATTAGGCAAGAAGAAAACAACGATTACCACAGTTCCGGTCGTGAGGGAAGTGTCCTCAGCTGGTTTGAAGATATTTAATAAGGATTGGACCGAGATAAAAAACGGCGACAGAACATCCATTCAAATAAAACCAGGAGACACTGTTTATATCGGTATTCAGACAATCGAAGAAGCGGACATTGACCGCGCACGAATTAAGGTGAATAAAACCGAATGGGAGATAAAAGATATAACGACAACGCTCAATCCGAAGTTAAAAGTGTATTATAAAGAATATCTAGTCGCAACAGGGACAGCTCAGTTAAAAATTGATGCACAACTGCACTCAACCAGTGATGGCTGGCTAGGGGATTAAGATATGAAAAAAAAATCACCGGTAATCACAGTCATTCTTCTTGTCATGAGCGGCGTCATTTTGGCCTCCATTTTTTATGTGAGCAGTCTTTTAAATGGAAAAGGAAGCGCGTCCGTAACACAAATTCAAAAAACAAAGGCGAGTGCACAAACGTATCATAAATTACTTGCATTAAACGACATCCCTATCACTCCCGTTGATAATGAAACAGGCTCAACCCCAACACCTATAAACGAGCCTGCTGTAAGCCCTACAACCGCTCCTACAATTGCCCCCACAGTTGTTGCAGCGACACCGCTTCCCACAGTATCAAAATCACCCACCCCTACAACAGTATCAGAGCCAACGTTGCCCGCTGTTTCTCCCACCGTTGCCCCAACTATTCCTTCCGTCACACTTATTCCTCCAACAGCTGTTCCAACAAAACAATCACTGCTGCTTGCATATCATAACCCCAGTCCGACGGTGGTTGCAGTAACAGATGCAAACGGAACGGGAAGTATTACCGTAACGAAGAAACCTACGACAATCCCGACCAAAACACAAGCTCTTCCTGAAACAGGGTGGGTGCAAACACCACTTATCCTTTTTATTGTTGCATCAAGTACGATTCTTCTCTCGTTACTTTTTTAAGCTAAATAGTTAAAAGGTTATTTGCTTTTCCCTACGGCAAGGAATTGGTGTGCATCAAGCGATGCTTTTCCGATAAGAAATCCGTCTATTTCTCCCGTTGCAAGGTAGCTTGCACTATTTTTTTCATTGACGGATCCTCCATAAATAAAAACGCAATGCGGGGGGAGTTTCATTTTTTTCTTCATGACAAGAACCTGTTCTGGAGGTTCGTTTTGTCCCGTTCCAATTGCCGCGACGGGTTCATATGCTACGAAGGTAACCCCTTCCGGAATAGGGTCTTTTTCATCACGAATACAGTATATGGGTTCGATATTGTACTTCTTGGCAAAGAGAACTTTTTTTGCCAGATCTTCATCAGATTCGTGATAGTATTTTCGTCTTTCGCTATGCCCAATGATGGCAAAATGAGCAACACCTTGCAGCGATTTTGCCGTCGTTTCGCCGGTATGGCTTCCTTCTTCAACTGAAGCAAGAGTTTGAGCACCAATAAACACGTTTTTTAATTCCTTAAGTGACTGTTGTAACAATCCAAGAAATGGGAAAGGAGAACACACGATAAATGTTGTATCTTCTTGTGGAGTGTATTCTTTTAAAAATACGTCACTCCAATGAATAACATCGGCACTGTTTTTGTTTGCTTTCCAGTTCCCAATGATGTATTTCATAGTATCATTATATACCAAACAGTAGTATGCACGATATTAACTTTGACACGTTGAATCCTCACCAGATGAAGGCGGTTTCCTATACCTCCGGACCCTCCGTCATTTTGGCGGGAGCAGGGAGCGGAAAAACAAGAGTCCTTGTATATAAGGTGTTGTACTTGATTACCCAAAAAAAGATAGATCCGAAAAGCATCATCATGATAACGTTCACCAATAAGGCAGCAGCTGAGATGAAGCGGCGTGTTGATTTGGCAAATAAGGGGAGTTTGGGATTTATCGGCACATTCCATTCATTTTGTGCATTTATATTAAGAAAATATGCGGGAAGGCTTGGATATGGACCCGACTTTGTCATCTTTGATGATGATGATCAGGAGACACTTCTGAAACAGATTCTTAAAAAAATTGACTCAGACAGAATGACCCTTTCCTACGCGGCCCACCTTATTTCTGCTGCCAAAAACCAACTTATTCCTCCTGAACGGTTTACTCATTTTTTTCCTGATGGCAAAGCGGTCATTGTTGCAGAAATTTATGCAGAATATCAAAAGAAATTGAAGAAAAATAACGCGTTTGACTTTGACGACTTAATAATGAAGGTTGTTGAACTTCTTCGACGGGATGAGGAGCTGTGTAATCATTTGCAAGACCTTTATTCCCATATATTAATCGATGAGTTTCAGGATACAAATTATGCTCAGTACACGTTAGTACGACTCCTTGCAGAACGGAAAAAAAACGTAACGGTTGTTGGTGATTTTTCGCAGGGAATTTATTCTTGGCGGGGAGCAGACATTCGTAACCTGGAAAAATTTCAGGAAGATTTTCCAGAAAGTGAAGTGTTTTATTTGGAGGAAAATTACCGTTCAACACCTGACATTTTGGATTTTGCAAATAATATCATCTCCAAAAACAGTGGACATCCGATACTGAAATTGTTTACCAAACAAGATAGGGGTCAAGAGATTGCAATAAAAGAACTACAAAACGAAGAAGAGGAATCATTATTTGTCGTTTCTGAAATTGAACGTCTCCAACCCGAATATAAATACAAGGACATTGCGGTGTTGTACCGAATTAATGCACAGTCCCGTTCGCTTGAAGAATCCTTGTTGCAATATGGGATTCCCTACATGCTTGTCGGAGGAACGCGATTTTACGAAAGAAAAGAAATAAAAGATATTTTGTCATATCTTCGTCTTGTTGTTAATCCGGAAAATGAAGTCGCCAAAGAACGAATACAGAAACTTGGAAAAAGAAGATGGACGGAATTTGCGTCTTCATTTGCTCAGTTGCGGGCAGAGGCAGAAAAAAAGGATTCGGCCGACATAATGGAAGACATCTTTGAATCAACGCAGTATCTCTCTCTTTATGACACAAATGATCCAGATGATTATTCCCGACTTGAAAATATTAAGGAGTTAAAAAGCGTTGCCCTATCATATCCGAAACTGAACGAGTTTCTTGAACAGGTTGCGCTCGTTGAGTCGGAGTATTCGGAGGGGGAGAAACAACAAAAAGGAAAAGAAGGGGTCCGCCTTATGACGCTCCACCAGGCAAAGGGACTTGAGTTTTCCGCAGTGTTTCTTATAGGAGTTGAAGAGGGAATTCTTCCTCATTCTCGGTCCATAAATGACTATCACCAGTTAGAGGAAGAAAGACGACTGATGTATGTAGGAGTAACAAGGGCAAAAGAACGTTTGTACATCTCCCATGCCAGACGGCGATTCATGTTCGGGCGACGCATGGAGTCGAGCCCCTCGCGCTTTATTGCCAACGAGAGTGAAGAATGGTAAACTATTACATATGAAAACAGAATCCATTATGACCCGCGTTGTAAGACGAATTTCTACCGTATGGCTCGAGTTTGTCGTGTTTATTCTCCACGTGGGAGGGAACGTCCCGTGCCATCATTTCCGTCGTTTTTTGTATCGGTTAGCAGGAATGAAAATTGGGAAGGGGACCTCTCTTCATATGGGTATCCGTCTGTATAATCCCCGCAATATTTCAATAGGAGACGATACTGTTATTGGTGAGGAATCGGTGCTTGACGGACGTGCCACTCTCCGTATCGGGAATCATGTCGCATTTGCAACAGGAGTTAAACTATACAATTCCCAGCACGATATCCATAGTCCTACGTTTCAGGCGGTATCGGCGCCTATTATTATCGACGATTATGTCTTTATCGGACCTTCCGCAATAATCCTTCCTGGAGTACATATTGGAAAAGGTGCGGTTGTGGGAGCTCAAGCGGTTGTGACGAAGGATGTGGCAGCTCATTCGATAGTTGCAGGGGTCCCCGCCAAAGAGATTGGGAAACGAGAACTTTCTGAATATTCCTACAAAATTGGTCGTGCGGCATGGTTTAGGTGAGTTTTAGTCTGCCGTACCCACAAGATAGACTGCTTGCCATGGACGGAATGATATATTGAAGTCCTTCTGGAACATCTCCTGACTATCTTTCGTTACTTTGTAAGTATAAAACACCTTTGCGCCCCAAGCAGCAAAATCTACCTGTTTTGTAACGCCTTTTTTAAGGGTAGGATCATCTTGATAAAGGGGATCAGGAGGAGCGGAAATACCGGAGACAATGGGGGTTGATAATTGGACAACCCTATTATCTTTTTTTCCGTACAGTTTGAAAGCAAGTTTGTCGTGCTCTTCATCTGCCACAGTTTGAATAAGGATGCTTGCGGGCGTGTTGTTTGTAAACTTTAGATCAACCGTAGGACCGAATACTGTCGCATCAAGACCCGGTTTTGAGTCGTTTTCATAGTAGCCAACACGGTATGCATGCGGATGATATTCAACGATGGGCAGACCCGCATTCAGAATGGCCCGAAAAAGAGTCGTAGAGACCTGACAGACCCCTCCTCCATCTCCGAGCACCGTTTTCCCATCTTTGATAATATATGCAGGTTGATAGCCGGTTGAAGAGGAAATATCTCCCACCGTGTCGTTAAACGAGAACGTTGCTCCTTTCGGAATAAGTACCCCGTTAAATTTTGACGTTGCAAGTAGCAGATTGTGAATTCGCTGTGGTATGGAATGTGTGTAATCGGAATCTCCTTCCGCGATAAGCTCTTCAATTCCGAAGGTGTTTGTTTGGGCAAGCGTAATATCCGGTTTTACGACAGTTTGTGCTATAGAAATCACAAGTGGGGTCTTATTCTCTTGTGTATTGTTTATTTCGCCCTTCAACGCCTTGTCGATATCCAGTAGTGTTTTTGTCGTCTCGATATGAAGTCCGTTTTCTTCCTTTTCAAAAACGGTTACTTTGCCTGCCTCGAATTGAAAACGTGCATCCTTCGGTTTTTTTTCATAATCATCCTGCACCTGGGAGACTGCATCAATAATCGGCTGTTTTAGATACGATATTTCAAGAGGAAATTCAAACTTCTGCCACGAAAAAACACTTTGAAGCGTCTGAAGAATACGTGAGGGAATATAAGGAGAGCGGCCTACTATATATGCTTTTTCAAATGCCTCATCTGTATTCAGATGAAGGTGTAATGTTTGGGCAGAGAGGGTGGCAATTGGAGTTGAGTTAAAGGTTATCTGTACGACAACATTTTGTAGCTTGTTTTCTATAGGGGAGAACTGTAGAGCTATCTCAGATTTGTTACGATTTGCAACCGATTCGGCATTAATATAGACGTTGGGAAAAAGCCGGGACGCATACTTATTTTGTATAAAAGAAAAGGCTCCAAAAACAATGGCGCATAGAGCCATAATGCCTGCGACAACAAAAACAATTGTAGTAATGAGACGGTGTTGTTTTTTTGGTATCATGAATATATGGATGATAAAAAAAATACCGATGGAATGCAACAGGCAAATGAGGTTCCACAGCCAATATATGAAACTGTGTCGGTAGATCCAAACGTTGTAGAGCAAAATTCACTACAACCGGAAGAGGTATCTCAAAATGTTGTAGAGACGGATCAAGGGAATAACGGTCAATTACAACCGGAAGTTGTTCCTATTGCGGATGAGCCTCCTGCCATCTATCAAGAAAAAAGCAAACTACCTTTCATAGTCATCGGTGCGGTTGTTTTTGTTGTTCTTTTGCTTATCGCTGTTATGGTCTTTGCCAAGAAAAGCGCAACACCCCCCGCTCCTCAGACAATATCACTTGTGTATTGGGGATTGTGGGAGGATAAAGAGGTTATGGACGCACTGATTAAAGAGTATCAGAAAAGTAATCCTCAGGTAAAAATACAATACGAAAAGAAAGATCCAACAGACTATCTTCAGAAACTTCTCGTGTGGACACAAAAAGGTCAAGGACCGGATATTTTTCGATTTCACAATACATGGCTTCCTGAAGTGAACGAAATCACTGCCGCCCTTCCTGATTCCGTTATGACCGCTCAACAATTTGAAAAGACATTTTATCCCGTTCAACAAAAAGATTTAAAAATAGGAACGAAGTATTACGGATTACCGACATATATCGACGGATTAGTCCTGTTGTGCAACCAAGATCTTCTCAAAAAAGCAGGGGTCGCAACAATTCCGAGCAATTGGGATGATCTTATTGCAGCTGCCAATAAGGTACTGGTGAAAGAAAAGGATGGGCTTATCATAACAGCAGGATTGGCAGGCGGTACAGCTACTAACGTAGCGCATTTTTCTGATATTTTTGGACTCATGCTTATGCTCAACGGAGGAAGTTTATCAAAGCTAGATGAAGCAGAGGCCGCAGGAGCATTGGAGGCATATAGAAGATTTGCGGAAGAGCCTAATAATGTGTGGAGCGAAGATATGCCAAACTCAATTACTGCTTTTGCGCAAGGGAAAGTGGCAATGATTTTCGCGCCTACCTGGGAAATCCAGACGATCAAAGCAACGGCACCGGATTTAAAGATTGCAGTCGGTGAGATACCGAGCCCTCCCGGGGGGAAGCAGGTATCACTTGCCTCATACTGGGTTGAGGGTGTTTCAAGCAAGAGTACTCATCAATTGGAAGCCTGGAAATTTTTGGCTTACTTAACCTCAAAAGAAGGGGAAACCAAACTGTTTGAAGTACAAAGCTCTTTGCGCCTTTTTGGAACCGCATATTCACGGACTGACCTTGCAGATTTGCTCGTTCAACATGAGTATTTGGGTCCCATCGTAAAACAGGCAATTGAAGACAAGTTTGTCTCACTGCCCCTTGAAAGCAACACCTTTGATGATGCACTTGATGATGGAATAATCCAGTACATGCAAAATGCAATCAATGCAACATCGCGTGGAGTGTCGTATACTGAAGCATTGGGAACAGCAAAAAAAGGTGTCGACCAGATATTTTCTCGGTATAAAATAAATTAGCACTATGCAACTGCCTTTTTTGTCCAAAACAAAATCAAACGGTGAAATATACTGTGGGATTCTCCTGAAAGAGGCTCATGGAACGTGCTTCTTGTATCAACAGAATGCAGACTCACTTACTCTCCTCAAACAAAAACAATTTCAGTATTCCGATGGGTGGGAGCATGTGGTTGATGACGTAGATGAAGCCCTCTCTCTTCTTGAACAGGAAGCGGGGCAAGGAACAACAAAAAAGTGCATCTACTTTATTTTTTCTCACCTTATCGACCAGCAAACGAAGGAAATAGCAAAGCCGTATATTACGAAAATGAAAGATATCGCAGTATCTCTGGAGATGAAACCGGTCGGATATTTGGAAGTCGTTGATGCGGTGCATGAATATATTGAAAAACAGAAGCAGATCCGTCTTTCCAGTCTTGTAGTTGAAGTTGACGATACAAAAATTACTCTCTTCGTTTTCATCGGCGGACATAAAGTGGAAACGCATAGTATTTCGCGAACGGCAGTGTTTTGCGATGACGTGGAAGCGGCTCTCCGGGAGGTTGAATTGCATGTACTTCCGACACATATTTATATGTATAACTCTACAGACCTTGCTGAAGAGTCTTCCGACTTACTCATGCATGGGTGGAAAAAAGAACTATTTGCACAGCAGCCGCGGATTGATATTCTGACGAAGTCGATGGTAGATACTGCATTGCATCAACTTTTGGAAAAACAGTTGTGTGGTCAGGTTGTTTCGGCAACGATAGAAGATACGCCCAAGAAAGAAGATGTGTTGGGTTTTGTAGTCGGAAAAGATGTTTCTGAACAGCCAGTTGTTGTCACCCATTCTCCGGTTTTGCCAAAACAAACAGAAAAGAAGCCTTTGTTTGTACTTCCCCGCGCCCCCTCCATTCGTTTGCCCTATATCGGCATTGGAATTGGAGTCTTTGTGATCGCGCTTGCTCTTGCGGGATTTCTTTACTTTTTTCACTCTGCAGCGATAGCGCTCACTCTTCCTAAAGTATCCAAACAGACACTGACCTCTGTAATTGCCTCAGAAACGACAACAGACGACACTACGGCAAAGCTTGACTTAACAACAAAGACCTTCACTTATAAAGAAAAAAAAGATACAACGGGAAAACGGGATGTGGGTGAAAAATCATCCGGCGAGGTAACCATATACAGCTATGATGATAAGGAACGAGGGATTGGCAAAGGAACAAAATTGCAAACTGGTTCGGTTATTTTTGAGACTGAAGACCAGGTCCAAGTGCCCGCTTCCCAGTTTGCATCGGACGGGATTACGAAAAACCCCGGAAAAGCAAAGGTGAGTATTCAAGCAATCGCAATAGGACCAGATGGTAATATTGACAAAAATAGCAGGTTTACTGTTGCTGATAACGCATCAAGCGTGTTGTTTGGAATAAATGAGTCAGCTTTTTCAGGAGGAACAAAAAAGACGATTCGCACGGTTGCAGCAGCCGATCGTGAAGCACTTCGTACATTGCTTATTGAAAAAGCAAAAAAAGACGGGTTAGGTGAAAAATCCGACAAAAATCGCCTTGTTGTCTCGGAGCTTTCGAAGGTAGTGCTTTCAAAGGAAATTTTTTCCGCAGAAGTAGGGGAGGAGGCAAACTCTTTGACTCTTTCGGCAAATGCTGATGCAACCACTTATTCCATCGCGACAAGTTCAATTGAAGCTCTTATCCGTCAGGACTTGGAAAAGGAAAGACCAGACGGATATCAGACCGATAATGTAATGTTTGCTGTCAAAAGCCAAAAAAAATCTGGGGATAACAATATTACCTTATCCGTTGAAGGGAAGGCAGACTTTGTAAAAATAGTAGATGAGAAGAAAATAGCTGAGCAGGTAACAAATGTTTCAGTTGAGGAAGCGCAAAAACGGATAGAACAGAATTTTGGAATCGATAAGGTAACAATTCAGGTAACTCCCCATATTCTTTTGTTACAATCTCGTATGCCTTTTTGGACGAAGGCAGTTCATATCCAAATAACAAAGTAATATGGCATTGCATGTATATCTAAAGGAGAACACCTCTCCGAAACGGAAAGCTATCAACTACGTTTCCTATGTTTTTTTAGGAATAGGATTCTTACTGTTATTTTGGGCTTTTTATCCCATTCTTTCATTTGAACTGTATTCGCGCTTTATACTTTCCAAAAACATGTATTCTCCTCTTCCATCTTCCTCAATTGCATCTTCTATACGTGAAGCGGGAACTGTGCTGGGGAGCTCGAATGCTTTTTCAAGCAATTTACGTGACTTCACTCAAGCACACTTATGGTTTCCTGGAAAGCAGCAAGACTCTGCAAAGTCCACATTTGCGGTGAATGATTTTTACCTCTCTATCCCGAAGATCAATATTGCTAAAGCTCATGTAGTGGTCGGAGGAGACGATCTTACAAAGAGTCTTATACACTATCTCCCAAAAACAATGCCGGGTGAATTTGGAAACGTTTCTATTTTTGGCCACTCAACATTGCCACAACTATATAACGAAAAGGACTATAA
>CAZUEQ010000002.1:37451-39082 GCA_964619475.1 uncultured Gammaproteobacteria bacterium
TATCTACCGTCGCTGGAAAAAGGGGACAAAATCATGGTCCAGGTAGGGGATTTGGAATACGAATATGAAGTATATGACATGTTTGTTGTGAATCCTGATAAAATCTCCGTACTTGAGCAGCAGTATGACGCCGCATATTTAACGCTTGTTACCTGTGTTCCCCCGGGAACATTCTGGAAACGATTGGTAGTAAAAGCGCGTCTCACCAAACTTCCTCAATAACGAATGTGTGTTGAATAACCTATAATATATGTTAAAATAAGGGGTATGTTTCATGGCTTAAAACCGAAGTTTGCACTGTTTTGGAGGGGACTATTGAAAATCTCCTATTTTTTTGTCTATAAAATAGTATCATTCTTTATTTTTATTGGTGAAATTACCGAACAAATCGTTCTTTTTCCCTTCCGTTTTTTGTTTGTTTTTTTCAAAAAGGTATCCTCATATGTCATTAATAAAAAATATGTTGTAAAAAAAGGTGGCAAGTCCATTGCAGTGATTTTTCAGAATATCGGCCTTGGTCTCTTTTCCTTTTTTCGATTTCTTCTTATTGGTATTGGGAAAATTATCAACTGGATTATTCTTATTCCACTACGTTTTATTTCTTCGTTATTTTCTCCGGAGTTACGGTTTTTTCTGATTGGAGTATTTGTATGTTTTATGGGATTTTTCCTTTACAGTTCCTACCAATTTGTCGTACAGTTACCTTCACCGACTGATATTGGAAAACTGAATTATCCACTTTCAACACACATGTATGATCGAAACGGAAAACTGCTTTACGAAATATATAAGGAGCAAAACAGGACAATGATAAAACTATCAGACGTTCCTTCCTACGTTTACAATGCGACGATTGCCATTGAAGATAAAGACTTTTATAAACATAATGGAGTTTCTTTTTTTGGAGGAATACTTCGAGCTTTAAAAGAAACTTTTGTATTGCATAAAGGATTACAGGGTGGCTCAACCATAACGCAGCAATTGGTAAAAAGCGCACTGCTTACTCCTGAACGGACGATTACGAGAAAAGTAAAGGAAATGGTTCTTGCTCTTTGGACGGAAAAACTATACACAAAAGATCAGATATTGGAGATGTATTTGAATCAAGTCCCCTACGGCGGATCGTCTTATGGAATAGAAGAAGCGGCAAAGACATACTTTGGGAAACATGCAAGTGAACTCAGTATTTCAGAGGCAGCATTTCTTGCTGGTATGCCACAATCTCCCTCGGTATATTCTCCTTACACAAATCCAAAACTTGCGACAAACAGACGAAACGAAGTTCTAAAGCGAATGTATGAGCTTGGTTATATTACGCGCGAACAGAGCAATGAGGCATCAAAAGATGAGGTTGCAGTTGTTCCACTACAGACAACCATTCACGCCCCGCACTTCGTCTTTTATGTGAAAGCGGATCTTGAAAAACAATATGGAATTCAACAGGTGGAAGAAGGAGGGTTGCGCGTCATGACAACGCTTGATTTAGACATTCAACAAGAGGCAGAAAAAATCATTAAAGAAGAGCTAGAAAAAGTTGCCTATTTGAATGTGACAAATGCCGCACTACTTGTAACAAAACCATCAACGGGAGAAATACTTGCAATGGTGGGTTCAGCTGATTATTTTAACGG
>CAZUEQ010000002.1:39182-40409 GCA_964619475.1 uncultured Gammaproteobacteria bacterium
GAAATGGTATCTTTTGCAAAAAAACTAGGGATAACAACATGGAATGATTCTTCCCGCTTTGGTCTTTCCCTTACTTTGGGTGGAGGAGAAGTACAGATGGTTGATATGGCAACTGTTTTTGGAACATTTGCCAATCAGGGAGATAAAACTGCCGTTACCGGTATTCAAAAAATTTATAATACACGAGATGATATTGTGTATGAACATACACCAAAAAAAACGCATGTATTAAGTCCGGAGACGAGCTATATTCTTTCAGATATCTTATCGGACAACTTTGCCAGGAGATGGGAATTTGGAACGAATTCGGCTCTTGAAATACCCGGGTATAAGGTCGCGGTAAAAACGGGAACGACGGATATGAAAAAAGATAATTGGACGATAGGATATACCCCGGATTTTGTCGTGAGTGTCTGGGTGGGGAACAACGACAACACTCCCATGAACCAATATCTCGCATCAGGAATAACGGGTGCTGCTCCTATCTGGAACAGAATGATGTCTTACCTGCTTACGAAATATGGCGCTCATTGGTATACGAAACCAGATAATATCGTTGATAAACAATGCTACTTCGGAAAAACGGAATACTTCGTTAAAGGAACGGAAACAAAAGCAAATTGTGCCGCCGCAGTTTTCCAAACGATAGATACCACTCCGACAAAGACTCCGTAAAGCGCCCTTCTCACTTTGTGTTTAACTTGGAAAAAAACAGTTCAAGGATTTTATAATAAACGTCGAGGCTTTTTATAGAAACCCATTCACAATCTCCATGGAGTCCTTCTCCAACAGGACCACAGGTTACGCCATTGACATGGACGCCATTATAATGTCTAATGTCAGACCCTCCATGTTTTGCGATAATTTTTGGAGGGGAGTGAGTGATGGCTTTTACCGACTGTTTCAGCAATTTTACATACTCATTGTTTTCATCAGTAAGTTGTGGAGGTTCGAACGACTGGTACTCAAGCTCCATACCGGGAAACATTTTTGATAACGTTTTCTTTATAGAGTTCCAATCTTCAGGAATGAAGCGTACATCGAGTTTCATTTCGCAATTATCAGGCACTTTATTAAAAGTCATATTTGACGTTTCAATTTTTGCGACATTAATACTCGTTCTCCACTCTTCTTTCGTAAGAACAGGATATTTTTTTTCTATTGCATCAAGCGCTTTTTTCATTTTGAGAATTGCGCTTTCTCCTCTCCACTGATATGCTCCATGAG
>CAZUEQ010000003.1:0-37055 GCA_964619475.1 uncultured Gammaproteobacteria bacterium
GTTGAAAGCAGATTATTGTTTCGATCTTGCAACGCTCACCGGAGCATGCATGGTAGCACTTGGCAACGACTTAGCAGGATTGTTTACCAATGATGAACGGTTTGAAAAGGAATATAATAAGTGTGCAAATGAGGCGGGAGACGAGTATTGGAGGCTCCCACTTTACAAAGGATACGCAAAACAGATGAAAAGCGACATCGCGGATCTAAAAAATATTGGAGGGGGAAGATATGGAGGGGCAATAACTGCTGGTTTATTCTTAAAAGAATTTGTCAAAAAAATGAAATGGATCCATATCGATATAGCAGGCCCCGCATACAGAGAGAGGGAAAAGGGAGTGCTCCCGAAGGGAGCTTCTGGATGGGGAGTTGTAAGCATTATTAATTTTCTTGAAAAATTTTCTACACTATGAAAGCACAAAAAGTACTGCAGACCGAGGGAATAATCACGAGTATGCCTGACGAACCACTCACATCAGCACTCAGCAAGTTGACAAGCTCGCATGATGCTTCATTTGTTTTTAATGATCAAAAGAAATATTTAGGACTTATTAATCCGTATTACTCGGTCATTAAGACATCTCACCCTTCAAATGCGAAAGTCGAACACTGTCTTTTTCATGCTCCTCACGTAAAACTCCAACATTCAACGGGCAAGATTGCACAGATGATGATTGAATCAAAGATTCATTATTTGCCGGTCTTTGACGATCAGGAAAAGTTTTTGGGAATGGTGACGGCAAGAAAACTGCTTTCGGTGTTTGAGTCATCAGACATATTTACCGTTCTTATTAAAGATATTGTTCAGGATAAGAAAAGACCTCTCGTTGTTATTCAGGAAGATGAAACAATAGGACATGCACTCCAGGTATTTAAAAACACAAAGGTATCAAAGCTTGTGGTAATAAATCCGGCGGGGAAACTGAGAGGGATATTAAGCTATTACGATCTTGTTTCATTCCTTATTTCTCCTAAAAAAAGAGAAAGAGGAGGACCGGCTGAAGACAAGACAACCCTTCAGTCTAAACGCGTGAAAAATTTCATGAAGTCATTTGTCCTTACACTTAGTCTGGGTGATTATGCGCGCGATGCATTACACCTTATCATGGAAAAGAAGATAGGGAGCATTGTTATTGTTGATGAGAAGAATAGACCGATAAGCATAATAACGACCAGAGACCTTCTCAAATTGCTTATTTTTGAAAAAAACAACAATAAGCTTGAAGCATCCAGTCAAAATCTTTCTCTCAAAAGTTCTATTATCGTCAAGAATTTCTTTGAAAGAATGAAGAAAAAATTAAGAGGGGAGAGAGAGGTTGAGAAAGCAAAGATTTTTGTGAAAGAGGAGAAAAACGGAGGACTCTTTAAAGTCGTTATGTCTCTTATTCCAAAGGCAGGAAATCCGAAAGTCATAGTTGAAGAGGGAAAAAATCTGGAACATGTTTTACAAAAGGTAAAAAAGAAGGACTAAGGTATGAAGAGAAACACCGTTATCTTTCTCACTATTCTTTTTATTGGTCTTTTTTTACGGTTAGTGGGAAACAACTGGGATGCCGGGTGGCATCTTCATCCGGATGAGCGGTTCTTAACGATGGTGGGTGTTGACGTAAAGATTCCCTCCTCCTTGGGGCAGTATCTAAACCCTGAAGCTTCTTCCTTTAATCCAGTAAACAAAGACTACCCGTTTTATGTCTATGGAACCTTTCCCATCCTTCTTAACAAAATAATCGCGCGCTATTTATTCAACGACACATACGGTCAGTTTAATCTCCAGGGGAGAATGCTGTCGGGGATTGCGGACTTCTTCATCATTGTTATTGTTTTCAAACTCGTTGAACTTGTTGAAAAAAAATTAAAATTAAATGCATCGATAAAATATGGCGCGGCATTTTTATACGCAATTGCCGTTTTGCCTATCCAGCTTTCCCATTTTTTTACGGTAGACACTTTTTTAAGCGTGTTTGCGTGGAGTAGTTTCTATTTTGCTGCAAAAGTTGTTGTAAAAAAGGAGAAGGAGATTCTCCTTAACTGTATCTTCTCCGGACTTTCACTTGGCCTTAGTTTTGCCAGTAAGATAAGTGCCCTCTATATTGCGCCACTTATCGGGGTGAGCATTTTGTGGGGAGTGTTCAAAGTAAAGGGGGGCTTCATTAAAAAAATAACTTTGTTATTGGTGTTTGGGATATCTGCATACTGTGCGCTGCGCCTCGGGTCACCGTATTACTTTGCAACGGGAAATATATTAAATCCGAGCCCTAGCTTGGTTTTCATGAACAATATCAATATATTGAAATCATTTGAGAATCCGGCGCAATTGTATCCGCCTGCCGTACAGTGGTTGTCAAAGTCGGTTTTCTTCCCCATAATAAACATTATTTTCTTCGGAGTGGGGCCCCTCTATTTTTTGTGTGCGGTCCTTGGTGTTTTACTGCTTTTGAAGAAAAAGAATTCATTGGTTGCCCTACATATTGTATGGGTTTTCGGATTCATAATCCTTCAGTCGATACAGTTCGCAAAAACAATGCGTTATTTTATTTTTATCTATCCGTCGGTTGCGATATTTGCTGCTGTTGGACTACATGCAGTATTTGCTAAAGTACGACATTTTGCACGCCCCCTCTTTTTTTCCTGTATTTTTCTTGTCGGTATCGGCATTCTTTTTTGGCCACTTGCCTTTATGTCAATTTATACGAAAGACCATTCACGCATTACTGCCTCGTATTGGATATACGACAATATCCCTTCAAGAAGCGTCATTAGCTACGAATACTGGGACGACCCACTCCCACTCACCGTGGAGGATCCCGCAATCCGCAACTATGTGGGTCAAGAGGTACATATTTTTGATGCGGATTCGGATGAAAAATGGAAGACTATCGATGCACAGTTGAAACAATTGGATTACTATATCATGTCGTCCAACAGAGGGTGGGGGAGTATTATGGCGGTGCCCAGTCGTTATCCTATTACGTCACGTTTTTATTCCGATATGTTCCAGGGGAAAAGAGGATTTACTTTGGTAAAGGAGTTTTCGTCCTATCCGTCGCTTCGTTATTTAGGAATCCCTGTCGATTTTCCTGACCAATGGGCAGAAGAGGCTTTCACCGTGTATGACCACCCGTTGGTGAAAATATTTAAAAAACAATGAGTACATCAAGTCAGAGACGTCATTTCGAAAAGAAAAAAAACAGGTATGACGAGCAGTTGCTTTCCACGCCTCCCCGCCACGTTGTTGAAGAAACGGAATATATGATGAGTGAACTGAGTAAAAGAAAAATAAGAAGAGTTGTTGATTTTGGAAGTGGCAACGGACGGTTAACTCTCCCACTTTTAAAGAAGGGTTTTAACGTCACAGCAGTTGATATAAGTCGTAACTCACTATTATCACTGGTGGAATACGTAAAAGGCCAAGGGATAAAGAAGGGTCTTCTTATGGTGTCCGAAACTATTCCTTTAAAAAAATGGGATGCAATCGTTGGGTGTGATATTCTGCATCATGTAGCTCTCCATGAAACATTAACAAAGATACGGTCCCGCTTAACTGACAAAAAAGGAATAATTGTATTCTCAGAGCCAAATATCTTTAACCCATCCTGGGCAGTGTTTGTGACGTTATTCCACAGTTGGCGGATAGAGGGAGGAATGGTGAACTGTCACTATTTTAACTTCCAAAAAGAACTGCAGGAAACCCGTTTTGACGCTATTCATCTGCACGGATACGGTTTACTTCCCCCCATTTTTTTTAATAGAATTCCGATTCTAAGAAAAATAAATTATTTCTTAGGCGATCTTCCTGTCCTTAAATTTTTTGCATACCGTTTTATTATCACAGCTCAAGCAGCCGGGACAGTTCATTAACCGTTGTTTTGACTGAAAATATTTTTTTTGTTTTTCCCATCAATTCTGTATTTGCGTATAAACTTCTATCTTTCAAAATTTTTTGCAGTGCTGTTTTAATGTCATCTGAACTCCCCGGTCGGGTCAGGATGCCCATTTTTGTCAGTAGGAGGGGTATGCGCACCCCCGGAAGATTTGAGGCGACAACTGGGGTGCCCCGTAGCATCGCCTCCACCTGGACCATTCCAAAGGCTTCTGTCTTATTAAGGGAAGGAAGTACAAGTGTGTCGATGGTTTCATAAAACGCACTGAGTTGTTCTGGAGAAAGGGCTCCGAGAAAGAGAGAGGGGATTCTTTCGCTTTTCAGAAGGGCATGTATTTTTTTATAATATAATCCTTCTCCGGCAACTTGGCCTCCGGTAGGGCCTGCAAAAACGAGGACGGTTGCTTCAAATGAGCAAAGGCTCTTTATCAATACCTCTATTCCTTTTTCAGACGCGACTCTCCCACAAAACCCCACGATATGAGAATATTTTTCTCTGAGCTTCTTCATTTTATGTTCAAACACTTTATCTGGCATGCTCATATTTACCAACGGCAGCACTTCAAAGGTCTTATCAAAAAATAATGTGTACGGCCATTTGCTCAAAAAATAGTCTTTCGTTTCGACGATGATTTTTTCTACACATACTAGTTGTAAATAAACGCCGCAATTTAAGACAAGATTTATAAGTGCATTGAAAGGAGAGGAGGGGAGGCTTACTTCGCAGTGAAGAAGTGCCACTACGGGTTTCTTTCTCAGTCTTGCCATCAAAACAAGAAGAATACCTTCAAAACTGGGAAGATTTACAACAACCATATCGGTTTTTTTCATTTCTCTCCAATACCAATACAGTGACTGGGGAGAGATAAACCCCTTTGATATGCGAAGCCAAAAAGGCATTCTCTTTATTGTCAAACTGTCGTTTATTTTTTCTACAGATGAGAGAGTAGAGTCATGTTTAAACGTAAGACAGGTTGTTTTGCAGTTGAGATAATTTCCGCTAAAAAGCCGATAGGGATATTGCGTAATTCCTGAGATATAGGGATAAAAATAGGGTGAGAAAAAAAGAACGTTCTTTTTCCTTTGTTTTTTTTCGTCAGTTATTTTACCCATTTTTTCATCTCTTCCATTGCAGAGGCTAGATGAGGATATTTTTGAGGGAAGATGACTCCTCTGTCAAATATGTTATATATCCAAAATATTTTTGTCTTAGTCGTTTTTGTCAGGTGATTTACGATGTCAAGATTGTCTTCGATATAGATATCAAGCTTCAGTTTTTTTATTATCCGTTCCTTGAATTCATGCGGCTGTTCGTCTTTGCTGTTATAAATAACTTCCTTAAATGTTTGTCCCAACTTATTTTTTTTGACCCATTTTTCAACTGTGGAGCCCAAAAAGTTATAGCGTGCGGTGACGAGATATGCTTCAATTTTGCCTGTTTTTACAAGGCGCGATATCTCATGAAGCCCCGGTGCATTATAAATACTTGACTTGTGAACAAGTCGCCAAAACAACTTCTCATAGCTACTTTTTGGATAGTAAAAATTAAGCTTTTTCTTTCCGAAAAATATTTGTTTTATTGACGAAACAAGTGGACGTCCTATGCGAGCAGGGTTATACAAAAGAACGCCGTCCATATCAAACCCAACGCGAAGGAGGGGAGAAGGAGAAGGTGTCTTCATATGAGGGATATTATACACAAATATATGAGTTTAAAAATGGAAGGGGGAAAGGCATTTCCGTATTTGTTTATTGATGTGAATTTCGGTATAATTTTACTCAACTATGTTTCCCATTCTTTTTCAGATAGGAACTTTTCACATCTATACGTATGGGGTGTTTCTTGTGTTGGCGTTCTTCTGGTCCTGTTTTTTAATCTGGAAAAATATACGTATTTCAAAGTTCGATGAAGAGACGGCGTTTGACATTGTCTTTGCCGCATTCGGAGGAGCCTTTCTTATCGGTCGTCTTGTTTACGTGATTTTCCATTTCAACCAGTTCGGACTGGATTTACTAAAGTTCATACTGATAAACGGATATCCCGGAATATCGGCAATAGGGTTGATAATCGGAGCAATCGGAACGATATATCTCATGTGTGAAAGAAAAAAAATAGATTTTTTCGAATTCAGTGATTATGTAGTTCCTTCTTTATTTTTGTTTGTCGCAATTTCAAGACTCGGAAGTTTTTTTGACGGCACATTCCCCGGAATTAAAACGGGAGGATTCCGTCATCCTGTTGCTCTCTACTCAGCGCTTTTATTCTTTGTCGGTTCCTTTTTGGCAAACCGTATTTTATATGCAATACGAAAGGAATCTTTTTCGAAAGAATTTCCCCTCATTTTTTTTGTATGGGGATATTCATTGGTCGTAATCACTATGCATTTCCTGACGGACCCGCTTGTGCTGTTGACCGAAATTAAGGCTGAATATTGGGCATTCCTGATATTGCTCTTGACATCTTGTTTTTATTTTGTGTATTATTTCAGAGTTTTGATTGGATTGAAGATTAAGTCATTTATCAATTGGAATTCTCAATATGTTCAAACAGTTATCAAAGTCGTTCCTCACAAATCAGAAAAAAGTAGTAGCGGAGGAGGAAAAGAAAATTCTTCAGCAGATAGAAAACATTAAAAAAGAAGATCCGTTTTTGGATCCGGATCACGCATCTGACAACGCAGCAGTCGATACTGATGTGAGAGAACAGGTAGGACATGATACTGTTGAAGCACAGGTAAAGGATCTGACAAAGCGATTGCAGGAAATAAAAATCGCGATGATCAATATGGAAAAAGGTAATTACGGAACGTGCGAGAGATGCGGAGCCAATATTCCACAGACTCGACTGGAACTCGTACCAGAGGCGCGTTTTTGTATAGAATGTGAACGCAAACTGCGAAAATAAGCTATACTGAAAATGTATGGCTGATATATCACTGTCTTTATTGCAAAACATCATTATTTTCTTAGCTATTCCGTTTGTTTTTGCCTATTTTTTTAAGAAGCGTAACATTTCTCCCATTGTCGGATATATGTTGGGAGGAATAGTGGTCGGGAATTTTTTTTCGGGTTTAATTACGAAAGAGACCGTCAGCGGGTTTGCATATTTTGGCATAATCCTTCTCATGTTTACGGTTGGACTTGAAATACAGTTTGACCGAATGTTTTCTCTTCGAAAGTACATAATGCTCGCCGGTTTCTTGCAGCTTCTTCTTTCTCTTGTTTTCATTGCGCTCATCAGTTTATTTTTTGGATTTACCTTCACCCAAGCGGTGCTTATCGGTATTGCTCTTTCTTCCTCCTCAACTACTATCGTTGCGAAGATTATCCAAGACAACGGGGAAGAGGGGTCATTTCACGGAGAGCTTGCCATGGGTATTCTCATGTTTCAAGACTTGGCTTTTATTCCTTTCATGATTATTTTTAATTCACTTACTACAGAACACCAAACGGTAGGAGAAATGGCGGGAAGGGTAGTGCTCGATATGGTATTCGCTACATTTATCCTTGCCTTCGCTTACTACGTGGGAAGGAAAGTTGCTCCTTATCTTTTCGACAAGTTTGCACGAGTATCAAGAGAGCTTCTCAATATTTTTATGGTCGTTGCGATTTTCGTTATCGCATATATTTCTATCCTTCTCCACATTTCTGTCTTTATCGCTATTTTTGTTGCAGGAATTGTTGTTTCCCAAACAAGTGAGCACTATCATATTTTTTCGCAAATTCGGCCATTCAGGGATATCCTTGCCGTCATCTTTTTTATTTTTATCGGGACGAATGTCAATCTTGGAGTGCTGTTTCCCTCCCTTGGGTCAGTCCTGTTGTTTGCGCTTCTTGTGATGCTTGCCAAGGCGCTCATTATTTTTATTCTTTTCCTTTCGTTCCGTTTCCATTCCAAGCTATCGATTTACCTCTCACTCTTTCTGTTTCAGATAGATGAAGACGCTTTTATCCTTATGTCTGTCGCATATGCGAACAAGATTTTTACTGAGCAGCAGTATATGTTTGTCGTTGCGACGGTCCTTATCAGTCTGCTTCTCACACCTTCTCTTATCATGAATAAAGAGAAGGTATATAAAAAGCTATGGGCGTTTATTCATCGGTTTCTTCCATTTTTCCATTCGTTTGTCACGAAACGAATCGACCGTGACAGAAGTTCTATCGATGCGCTCTCTATTTCAAACCACATTATTTTATGTGGATACGGACGCATCGGTTCGTATATCGGACGGGCACTACTTCTTTCGCATATTCCATTTGTGGCTATTGACTATAATTTTCAAACAGTAGAAAAAGCCCGTCAGGAAGGGATAAACATCATCTACGGTGATCCGACCGATATTGACATGCTCGACTACGCGGAGGCTGAAAATGCAACGGCGATAGTCCTTGCACTTCCGGACAGATTTTCACAAGAGACGATTATTATGAATGCTAAGCAGTTGAATCACGATATTATCATCATGAGTCGTATCCACCGTAATAAAGACGGGAAACGCATGAAAAACTTGGGGGTGCACGTTGTGATACAACCGGAATTTGAAGCGTCCCTCTCGATTATTAAAAAAATAATGCTCCTCAAGAAAGTAGAACATACGGAAATCCTCCGACAGATAGCGTATATTAAAAAGGAGCATGAAGGTATATGAACAAGCCAAAACGGCATATCCAGATAATGTATGCGGGTGTTGTTATATGTATCGTAACGTTTGTCATTATATGTGTTAAGCAGTTTGCCACTTCTGCTTTTTTTTCGTCGCAAGATAGGGTGAATATCCTCTTTTACAGCGAAAAGCCAATATATTACTCACTGCAAAAGGGAGGCGAGATCCACTATTTGACTACATTCGGAGCAGATAGTAGGACGGATGTTCCAGGAGGATATGGGATATATAGAATAGGGGCCCTCGGGAAGTTGGTCTATCTTGAAAAACAGCCAGATCTCTTTCGACGAACATTTTCACGAATTACGGGCTCCATGTTGGATTTTTATTTTTATCCTGCAGGGGAAAGCGTGTATTATGGTTCACAGGAAAAGATAGTGCTTCCGGATTTTCTTTCCCTCTTCTTTTCTTCCTCAAATGCAAGCTTTTTTGACAGAGTATACATCTGGACACAGTTTATGGGGAAGAGGAGTTCCTCTTTCGAACAGGTTACCATAAAGAAAGTGCAGGATAACGGGGAAACGCTCCTTTCGGATAAAACGTTTCAAGCACAATACATAGGGTTTTTTTATAGCAAGAAACTGCGCACGGAAAATAAAACAGTACAAATATTGTATCCGCATTCGTATGACGGAGCAATAACGGTAAGCCGTATTATTGACGGGGAGGGGATGCGTGTGGTTGATATCGATACAGATAAACAGTCAAAAAGTCGCGCTTGTTTAATAACGGACAGCTCCGTTCCCAATTTTTCCAATACTGCACAAACAATGAGTTTATTTTTTGGCTGCGAGCTAAAACGAGCCCAGGGTTCGCTTTCGGACATTGTTATTTATCTGGGAGAGTCCGAAAAAAAGTGGGAATAATGTATACTTGAAGCACGTATGACAGTCTATATACTCATCCTTTTACTTGTCGTCTCTCTTCTTCTTGCGCTTCGCTCAATGAAAGACACCCATGTTCCTAAAGAATTACACGAGCTCATTGCAAAACGAAAAGTAAGGGGGAAGATTGTCTTTTTTAAGGGGAAGGTAAAACATTATTCTTCATCTTCTTCATCATCATCAAGATCTTCCTTTTGAATATCGATCATTTCTTCTTTTTCTTCTCCTACGTTAGCAACTATTTTTTCCCAGTCATCCATTTCATCTTCTCCTTCTTCAGTCTGTTCTTCCGTTTGCTCAGGCTGAGTACCTGATGAAAGTTGCACCATGTTCTTCTGCATATTCAACGGGAAGGAAATATGGTGATTAACAGTCTTTCCTTTTTTTTCTTCGCGGATAAAGATAATGACCTTCGTCAATGTTGCATCCTTAATATAGGCAGTGTAGGTGCTTTTTGCCTTCATGAATAATATAAGTCGTTTTGAAATATCATCAGGAAGAGTTCCAATATAATCCTCGTTTTCGGTCCGCGCTTCAACTCGTCTTTTTTTTATTTTAAGGTTAATTTTTTCACCTATGTAAAGATGAGCGAGTATTTGTTTTTGTCCGAGATTTGACAGAGGGGTGCATTTCGTTTTTCCGGTTGACTCGATAAAGAGACCAGGGTTAAATGACTGTTTCGTTGTCTGGGGCTCTAATTTGCCTTGTTCTAAGATTTCGATTCTCTCAAGATATTGTCGTGCGACGGCTTGCTTGGGTTGTATGCGGAGAGCCTTGTGATAGAATTTTTTTGCAAGCTCATACTCTGCTTTTTGAAGGTATGCAAAGCCGAGTCGCAGCATTATCTGTTCGTTTTTTTTATCGTGCTCCATCAGGCGAAGATTTAGTGAGATCGCTTTCTCCCAATCAGCCGCTATTGCTGCCTCAACTGCCTGTGTTTCCAACTGTTCAAATTCATCCATAAGAATACGAAACAGTATATGGTATTTTGATTGAAAGTCAAGTATAATCTGACTAAACAAATCACTCTATGTCAGGACACTCTAAATGGGCAAACATAAAACGGAAGAAAGGGGAGAATGATAAGGCAAAGGGAGTAATCTTTGCAAAACTGTCTCGCATAATTACGTTATCGGTTGTGGAAGGTGGGGGAATAGGAGATCCTGCCTCCAACTTCAAGCTCAGACTCGCAATAGAAAAGGCACGCAGTGCAAATATGCCTAAAGACAATATTGAACGTGCAATTGAAAAGGGAACGGGGAACAACTCCGTTAACTTAAAAGAAGTAGTGTATGAGGCTTTCTTATCACATGGAGTAGCATGTATGATCCAATGCACCACCGATAATCCGACACGGACATTTAATGAGGTACGGATGACACTTGAAAGTAGGGGAGGGAAAATGGGAAGTCAGGGCTCTGTTTCCTACCTATTTCAAAAGTGTGCCGTAATGGAATTTGATGCAGCCACCCAGAAGGAAGATGATGTCTTTGCTTTTGCAGAAGCTTTAAATGCATACGATATCGACGAAAGTGGAGGGAAGATAATTATTTATTTTCCTTTTGAATCGTTCGGTAAAGCGATGCGGGCTTTGGGTAGCCTTACACCTTCGCTTTCTGAAATTGAATACCGCGCGCTGACTAAGGTGAGTGTCGCGAATACAGAAGAAGCGCAACAGGTTATTCACATGGCAGAAGGCCTGGAAGAGTTGGACGACGTACACCTTGTTTTTATAAATCTTGAATAATATGGGTATTGAGAAACGTCTGCGCTTTGTTATTTCAGCCGTTGTAATGAGCTTCCTCTTTCTTATATCTACCTTCTTTTTCTTTGATAAAGCCGTTATATTTATTCCGGTTCTTGCGATTTCCGCCTATATATGTACTTATTTTGCAGTGTTTGAAGGGATAGAAAAAAATGAATGGTTTATGCTATTTATATTGCCAGTTTTGCTTACTGTAGCAAGCTATTTGTTCTATTTTCTATTCCCCGTGAGATGGCTCACACGTATTCCGTTTGTGCTTGTGTACGGAGTGAGTATTTATGCCGTCCTGCTTTCCTCAAATATTTTCAACGTAGGGGTTGAACGGAATCTACAGCTCTATCGTGCGGGATTTTCGGTAAACTACTTCCTGCAAACCATTGTTTTCTTTCTTTTTTCCAATGTAATTGTCTCTTTTCACTGGGGGTTTTTGGCAAATGCATTTATCTTTGCAGCGCTTGCATTTATTCTTTCGCTGCAGCTGTATTGGAGTATTCGCCTCGATCTACATATCAGTCGTGAAGTTTTTCATTATGCGCTCCTTACCACGCTTGCAGTAGGTGAGGTGGGAATACTGTTGTCTCTTATGCCTATTCAGACATCCATCTTCGCACTTACCGTATCCGTGGCATACTACTGCACAGCCGGCCTTGCTCATCTGTATATTGATGAGCGATTATTTAAGCATTCGCTTCGTGAATACGTCATTATTTTGGCCGTAATTGGAGTAATTGTTCTTCTTTCTTTGGCCTGGTAAATAGGCCACAGGTATCCATAGGGAAGAGGGGAATGGGATTTCTCACGTCCGTACATTAATTATCCTATAGTATTTATGACCTATAGTATCCTATAGTAATTAATTTACTATAGGATATATTATTCACGTACGTATGGTTTTTAAACGACTCATATTATCATTCTGTGGTTAGCAACCATGAGCACCCACTGCTCTGAAGAGAAGTGAATAGCCTCGAAAAGAATAGAATAGCGCGTCGCCTCCCTCTAAAATGATGTGTCTCTATTGTGGATAACTTACGTTATTTAGCCTCAAATATCATAATTTGGAGCGATATAGCGCTCTAAAAATAGATACACTATTGATATAGTTTGTTACTATTTCCAAGGCTAAAACTATTAATTTGGATTGATATAACAATCCAAACCGCACATACTCCAGGGGGTATGGAGACCTTCCAAAGGAGAAGGATTTAGCCTCAGAAGTTGTAGTTTAGGTTGATTTAACAATCTAAATTTAATACATAATTAACGCACCACTTTCAGCATTTTTCTTATTGGAAAGTGGTAGGAAGAAGTGGATCAAAGGTGCGTAATTAACACTGTTAAGAGAGTGTAATTCATACTAATTGAGTGGCATTCCATAGGAGAATAGAAGAAGGGTCCTCTCTTTCGGTGATGAATATAGAACACTTTTTAAGGACAAGGTCTCCCTGGGCAAATTAATGGGTATATATACGGCGGGAGAAGAATATACATAACGTCGTATAATGTATCTTTTACGACGTCAATCGTGCCTGGAAAGAAGGGGTAGGCTGTGTACAATGAACAAAATAAAATAAAAATTATTCAATAATTCTTTTTTTATTTCTTCTCTCCCCTTGTTTTATCCTGCTTTAATTCCCTCACTTTCCTCCTCGTTATTTGTTCATTATTTATTTTCCGCAAAACTGCCATTTAGCCCGTTATAACGCTAAAATCAAGTATTACACCTGCCCTTTTTCTCCTCTTTTAGCCTCAGAATAGGCATAACGTGGTATATAATGGTGTGTATATATGCGCACCATCCTTGAAAAAGCTGCCCGGGCCTCAGGCGATATAGTTCTTTCTTGCTTCCATAAGGAGGCCCATATTGTCCGTAAGACTTCTCATCAAAACCTGGTAACGGCAGCTGATACGGCAAGTCAGCAGCAAATAAAGGAAACAATCACAAGAGCGCTTGTAGCTCAAGGAATACCGGAACAAGAGATAGGATTCATCGGTGAAGAACACCTGGAGCAAAAAGGAGTAAAGCACACATTCATCATTGATCCACTTGACGGAACGAATAACTTTGCCTCAGGACTTGATTATTTTTGCATTTCTATTGCCCACGTAGTGGAGGGAGTCCCGACGGAGGCAGTCATCTATTGGCCTAGTCGAGAGGTGCTCTATTATGCCGAAGCGGGGAAAGGAGCTTTTAAATGTGTAAAAGGAGAGTCCCCTATCAAACTCCAGGTAAAAGACGAGCTGTTGGAAAACTGCGTGATATTCACCTATATTTCTTCTCAACCGCATTGGCGAAATCTTTTTTTTCAATTTATTGAGAAAATATTTTCAAAAGTACGAGGAATTCGCGTACAAGGGTCATTGTGCCTGGACTTAGTCCACCTGTGCGATTGTGAAAATGCGACACATATTACTCTCAACTTTCATGCATGGTTGTGGGATGTTGCCGCAGGATATCTTATTGTGAAAGAAAGCGGTGGTATATTTGCGGATCTTAAGGGAAATGAAATACAGGTTGATTATTCTGACTCAAAAAAACAATACTCCTTTGTTGCAGCACACCCGAACGTCATAAAATCACTTGCTCCTTTTCTTGTGTCCTACGGAGAGAAATAAAAACCTCAATAATTAGAGAAACCGCTTCATCTTAAGCGCCGTTTCATAAATCACTGTCCACCAATACTTAAAAGAAAGAGGTTTGTCCTGAGTCTCAACATAGTCGGTGGCAAATCCTCCAAACCCTTCCTTAAAAAGCGACAGTCCTTTCCAACTTTCCGGCGTTCTTCCTTTCTTATACGTTCCCCAGAAGTTATAAAGCGTGCAGCCCCGTTTTTTTGCTTCCTGAATCGATCTCCATTGAAGGAGGTATGCTGAGGGGACTTTACTATGGAGAGTGGCTCCTTGATGATAAAACGCGGTAGATTCCGTACAAACAATTAAGGCAGCGGCGGTGAGATGGTTCCCCTTTTCATACGCAAAAACAAAAAACGCGGAACCTGTTTTGTTGAAAGATTCAAATTCATTAATTAAATATGACTTGGAAAAAGGAACGAACCCTTCGCGCTTTGCAGTTACTTGATAAATATTCCAGAATTCGTCGATACATTGCGATTCAGTCTTTTTCGATAATAACGGAGCTTCTGCTGGAGCGCACTGCGAGAGTGGCGAGAGCGATCGCGAGCCAGGAGCACCAGTAGAAGCGGAGTTTTTGACAATGGATGGATACACTTCTACACGGACGCCGAGTTTTTCAGCGTGTTTTATACTGTAACGCGTTGTCTTGCGCATCTGCTTTAATAACTGTTCTTCATCAGCCGAAATAGCCATCTGCCAAACACGTTCAGCGTGCATGTACAGGGGCGCCGTTGTGAAGCCAAGCTGAGTAAAAACATGCCTATTTTCCTGCGTATTTTCAAGGATAGGGGCAAGACGAATGAAGTCGAGTTTTTCCTTTTTGGCCACCTTTTCGGCGTAAGAAATAAGATCCGTAGTCATCCGAACGATATCATGTGTCGCCTCGGTATTCAGTATGGGGCCATGGGGCACGAATAAGAAATTCCCGCGCCTACCCTTAATGATGACAAGCTGTGCTATTCCTGTCACATCTCCCAGCTGAATGCTAACGCGTATAACGGAATACCCAAGCCGCTTCTGGAGCTCTCCCCATTCCCATGATTGTAAAAAAGAGGGAGATTTGAGGCTATTAAAAGAAAGCGTCCATTGCTTCTGTTCATCAATTTCCGTTATTTTAGAATTCGTCATACTATACGTCTTAAATGTGTAAATTATAGTTCATCAATGATTTTCTGTATATGAGGCATATCTGGGCCTAAAGGAAGGTTGATGATGTGGGCACATACATCCTCTGCTATAGGGCACGAGCCTTTTTGGTAATACACACTGTCAAGCGGAAGACCGAAAGGTGCTACCGGTTGGGTGTACCATCTTCCCAGAAAGATATGTTTTTTTGCACAACGTGCAAGAACCTCGTCTCTCTTATCAATAAGACGGGGGGTTCTGTTCTTGAACTGCTTCTTTTCCACTCTTTTTTTCAACTGATGAAGAAGAAGGAGTGCAAGTGCGTTGGGAAAGTCATAGTCGTAATCGCTCGACCATTGTCCTCTTTTTTCATTTTGAGACAATTCAGGAATGATAAGTTTCGTCTTCCGGCAAAACCACAGCTTTACCTTTCCGATAAATATGTCATATGTTGCCTGGATAGCTACAGCAAGTGGTTTAAACAATAAGGCGCGTATAAGAAGCGAGGTGGGAACGGTTCTTGTTGCCGTGGGGAGTATCTTTCCCCTCGGATGTCCTATGGCTGCTCCGAAAACTGAGGAAATCCATTTTGATCTTCCAAATGACAGTAAAAGATAGGAATCATAGTGAAGGTGTGGATTAACGCCATGTGCAAGGTCTTCGATAACAATAATGTGTCTCTCCTTCGCAAACGCAAGAATCTTATCTCTGTCCCTGGGGACAAGACCGAATGTATGTTGAAGAATGAGGACCCGAATGGAATCATTCCACTTTTTTTCTAAATCCGCGAGGGTCATCGCGAATGTTTCTTTTTCAATATCAACATAGACGGGGTGTAGCTCTGCACGAATTGCTGGAATGGCAACTGCACTACAGGTAAAGCCGGTAAGAGCGATTGCCGAATCACTGGGAAGCTTGAAAGAGGAAAGAAGATGAAATAGTGCTGCTCGTCCAGAGAAAAAATAGGAAAATATGAAATCAGGGAAAAGCGGAGACATGACGTCGTTTAATTTTTTCTGTCCTTCCCCCCTTCTCCATAGGTGCGGTTGCAATAAAAGAGAAAGACTATATGCGGCATCATCTATTTTTTCATTTGGTGCAAGATCAAGGGAAATCATATATAGAGTGGTTTTTGAATAATGTCAAAGTGATATGTTTTTTCTTTTGCCGGTAGTGTTATTGCATGACCCATCGACACTACAAGTCTGTCTGCGGGAAAAGTTCCAAATCCTCCCTGCCGCTTGGAGCGTCCATTATTCCGTCTCCATTCAACCGATGGATCAAGGGGAAACCATGTGCCATCGGGTAACAGTGCTTCCATCCATGCATGCATATAAAAATTGCGGAGCGAATATGTCAGAAAAGGTAATGAAAAATAAAATCGCGGAGTAAATACAAATCCCACCACAAGCCGGGTTGGGATACCAAGTGACTGAAGGCAGGACGAAAGGAAGGTGCTATACCCGCCACAATCCGTTTGTTTTTTGGTGAGCGCCTGGCTGTAGGGATAGAGACCGTCAATAGGATTTTCGTAGGAAAGAAAAGAAAGGGTGTATGTATAGAGCGATGATATGATGGAGCCGACGTGTTGCTCATTCCCCACTATTCCTTTTGTCAGTGCAACTATTTTTTCATCCTTCCTATTTACGAAACTGTCCTCATTAAAAAAAATGGGAGGCACCGTTATCTTGTCATAGTCTTGAAGAAGGAATGAAGAAGGAATAGTTTTTGATACCGGTTTTGCAGTAAATGAAAATGAAATAATTTCCGAACCGTTTGGTATGAAGGTTACAAGTGAGTTATTATAGACGTCGTTTAATGTATTTGCCTCTTTAGGAATAACTATGGAAGAAATTGTTTGATAGTTATTCGTTTTTGGGAGTGACCAAAAAAAAGTTCCTCTCCCCTGCTGTGGCGTCACTTGAATTACCATATAGGTAATTATAGCTTTTTCAAAGCATTTAAGAGGTCAAGAGGCGCAAGGTTTTCCAATTTCTGTCCGTCAAGGAAAAAAGTCGGGGTTGCATTCACTCCTGCACTCTCGCCAAGCTGCAGTTCATCTTGTACCACCTGTTGGATTTTCGGATCATCCATGTCTTTTTGGAACTGTGCTGCGTTAAGGGAAAGATCTTTCGCAACCGTTACTAGGTAAGGTTTGATATCTGTCATTGTCTCAAACTTTGTTTGGTCTGCAAAAAACCTTTTTGTGATTTCAGCAAACTTTCCTTGTCGCGCTGCGGCTTCTGCAGCATAGGCTAAAGAATATGCATACTGATGAATTTGGTACAGCGGAAAATAGCGGAACACGAGCGCGGTTTTCTTGGTTATGGGGAGTTGCGGACTGTTGGTAGCTTCAAATGTTTGCAAATAATCATCAAACGCCTTACAGGCGGGACACTCAAAATCGCTAAAGACAGTAAGTGTGTGAGGCGCATTTTTGTTCCACATCGTCCGGCTTGGAATGCGCTCAACCAGTTTTTTTGCGGTATCAGCATCGACAGAGTTCGATCCAATCAGTTTATATACTCCAAACAATCCTCCGAAAAGAACAACGAGCGCAAGTATGGAATATGTTATTTGTTTTTTCATATGAAGTTATTGTACCATGCCCCTTTTTATATTTCTCATAAAAAGGCAGTATTACTATGGGATTTCTTATAGTATTCGAGCAAAAAGAGGGTCCCTCTACCGGTAGTGTTTGTCAAAAAAAACATTGTCCTGACGCTCTAAAGAGAAACGATTTGTCCATTAGCACTCGAAGAAGAAGTCTGCCAACACAATTATAGGTAAAAAATACATATCAAATACATCTTATCTTTAAAAATCTCGTTTCCGGTGCTTTTCCTACTTTTACTATCCTAGTCCAGAAAAAAATAAAATACAAGGGGTATTTTGACCTGATTACTTTTCAAGTAGCAAGAGCGGCAACATGAGTGCAACTCCCAAAACAAAAAAGAGGATCTGAAGAAGTGTTTTATGTACATTGGACTCTTTGTGAAGTTCGGGGATGAGATCTGTTCCTGCAATATAAATGAAATTTGCTGCAGCAAACGAAAGCAAATAGAATTCTATCTGTCTGATATGTTGATATGCAAGGAGTGCAAAAAGTGTACCGAGTACAGCAGTGAGAGCCGAGATAAAGTTGGCAAAGAGCGCCTTCTCTCTTGAAAAGCCACCGTGCAGCAACGCTCCAAAGTCTCCAATTTCATGAGGAATTTCATGCAGTATAACGGCAAGAGTTGTTGCAATACCGACTGCAGGACTGACAAGATAACTTCCTCCTATGACAAGCCCGTCAATAAAATTATGGACAGAGTCTCCGTATAAAATCATGTAGGCAAACGCTTTTTCGTCTGTATCTTTGCAGTCATGATCATGACAATGGTTCCAGTTAATAAACTTTTCGATAATAAGGGAAATAAGAATTCCTGCGATGAAAGTAAAAGATATGGACAAAGTAAATCCATTGTTATGTGCAATCTCCGGAAGAAGATGAATAAATACATCTCCAAACATTGCTCCTGCCGAAAGACCGACAAAAAGAGTGAGCATTTTTTGCAACAGAGTTTTTTTTATTGCAAATGTACTAAGACCAAGCAAAGAAAGCGCACTTACAATAAACACGCTTATCAAACTGTAGATCCAAATAGAATATTGCATAGAGGGATTATATCATCTATCAGTACTCGAAAGAATAAGAATCGACAAGGTATGATCCTTCCAAAAGAAGTTGGGGACCCGATTTTCCGTCCATTTTTATTTCTCCACAATCTTCAAAATCGACTCCGTTATTGGAAAGAGCAAATTTCAATTTATCTTTAGATGTTGTTGCCTTGACGAACACATAGGTATTATTTTCGAACACATTTTTTGTAAGAGTCTTTTTTACCGATTCCTTTTTGTTATTGGCGAGGATACAGGTTCTGGAACTATCAAGCGAGAGACTGAGAGAAGCGTTGTTAAGGGAAAATGTGGCTTTTTTTGCATGCTCGGGAATGAATGCGACAGTCATTGTTCCTTTTCCAAATGACTGCAACTGAGGAAAGGTATATGAAACAGCTTTATCTGATGCGGAGAAATAATAGACTCTGTCGCCTATTGTTCGAAGGCTAGAGGTATTAGATGATGTGTTTATATCGTTTTTATAATCATCATTTTTCTGGAGCCATAGTCTGTCGAGATTTATTTCAGCAATAAGATTCGGGCTTGAAGTAATGGAGAGTTCGGTTGATGTTATTTTTTCCCAGTCAGGAAGCGAGAATGCGAGACGATTCCAACCAGCTGTGAGGTGCGAAAGCGGAAAAACTTTTTTTTCATTCTTATTATTTTGAAAGGTTAAGGAGAGTGACGTAAGTGCGCTTAACTGTTCTTTGCTTTTCACAAATAATAAGAGATATCCATTTCGATAGCCCTTCACGTCAAACTGCTTTTGTTGAGAGATAGTATTCTCTTTTCCATACCAAGACGTAAAGACGGCACTTGTGTTTCCCTCAAGTACCTGCCCGTTGTCATAGGTGAAATTACCCACCCACCCTTCCCCTTGTTCAAATCCAGCAAGCTCAATAGGAGGAGTCTGTTTGTACTTGGCAGTAAAGTCAACGGTTCCTATTTTTTTTTGTGAGGAAGAAAGATAAAAAAGAGCAATCATCGCAAGAAGCGCAACTACCACAAATCCCGTAGTTTTGTTTTTCATATCTACCAATAGTATACTAAAAACAATATATTTATTTTAAATAGCATATGAAAGCAAGAAAAGGAACGGTTTCTTCAGTCGTTGTTGTGGTAGGAATTATTTTTGCTCTTCTTGTCGTTGGAGGTTTGATTTTTGGAGGATCGAAAATTTTCAGGGCTGCACCAATGGTGTATCTTACCCCTACTCCTCCTCAAACCATAGGAGATATTGATAGAAGCGGAATAGTTGACGTAACAGACAGTCAGTTTGTTCAATCCAATATAGGATGTAAAAAGACGGATAGTTGTTGGCAAAAAGTCATTGGAAAAACGCGCGACGGAGACAATCCTATTTATGTTTTTGATGTTGACCTCAATAAAGACGGAGTCATCAGCCAATTTGACCTCGACCTTGTAAAATAAATCTCATCGTTTATCACTAACATACCAAAAACCCGCGATCGTTAATGAGCGCGGGTTTTTTAATGTATGGCATTTCAAAATTAATAATATAAATTGTTGGAAAAGAAGCTTGGGGTGTGGATTTTTGTTACTCGTTGGAACGAGAGGAGGCAACGCATGGTCGCCTCACAAAAAACCAGTGTCTTACGACACGCCAAGCTTCTTAACTAGAAGCTTTGAGAGAGGGAGGGTGAAAAAATCACTTGCAGAGGTCGCGGCCCTCTGAAGTTGATGCAACAGCAATCCACCAAAAGGTGGACAGTTTCGGTTTGATAGACTCGTAGGCTTGCGCCGCTGAGTCAAACTTCGTGCAGGAAGAGTTACCTCCCGCATCCGAAGTCATCACAAAGGTGGGATATCCGCAACCACCTGTGTAGATGTTATTATCAAAACCGAGACCCAGGTCAAATCGGACGTCTTTGCAAACGCCCGACAGAGCAGTTTCATATTCGCCCTCAGTGATGGGGGTTTGGAAACTACTCAGTTCCCGATAGTTCTTGGCAGATTGGAAATGCACCTGCCGAGCTCCGACATATTCATCAGAGCATTTATCGGGTTTGTTCACAAGCGCAACAAAGTCACCTGGTTGGAGATTGTACGAATCGCTCGTTTCAACTCCATTCACAAGCACCGCTGGGAAGGCGTCCTTTTGATAGACGTATCCGAGCTTCCCCAAAACATTGGACCAGCCCATTCCACTCGTGACCTTTACGGTACACGCATAGACGGGTTTGGCCACTGGGGCGGGTGCTGATGTGGGTGCCGGCGCGCAAGCCGATAGGGCAATCACTACTGCAAGAAAAAGCGCAAACTTCAAAAACAACTTCATTTTCATCTTCATTCTCCTCATGTCTAGTTCCCTCCTCTCTCGAAGCCTCCGAAAAAAACAGAAGAGTGTTCTATGTTTTTCGGAGACCTCAAGTCACGGAAGAAGACGAGACTCCTTACAAATTCAGGAGAATATATTGTTCCCTCATTCTCAACAGCTTGTCAAAGTGCAACGTTGGGTACGCGGTTTCAGCTTTTGAAACCAGTTCCCTTTGTTACTCCTCAAAACATCTTTGTGCTTCAAACAAAGCAGCTATTGCTTTGTCCCCCACACAAAGCCGCCCATGATTGGTGGTTGAGGCTTTTAACGCTTAATTATACTATAAGATAGTCTTTATTTCAAGCGCTTTGAGGCTATTTAGCCTCAGAATAAGGCTAGGAAGGAAAGGAATTGATATTGATATAGGTCTATATTTTAGCCTTGGCCTGTTCGTAGTGTTCTGGGGTTCCGATGTCAAAATATTTCCCCGTTCCCATATCGTACGCATAGGCAGGAGCACGGGAAAATGCCCATGAAATAAACGATCCGGGAGAGTCTCCTCCTTTTGTCTTTTGGAACTCCAAAAGAAGCGGGATGCTTTCTTTGGGGAATATATAGTATGGGATGGCCATGAGAGACGTTGCGGGATTTTCCGGTTTTTCGGTAAATCCCACTATTCTGTTTCTTTTTATCTCGACACACCCCAGCTTCCCTCTTATTCTTTCTTTATCGTGTCCGTCGAATACTGCCGTGGTTATTCCTTTGAATTGTTTGTAGAAACGGATAAAATCCTGCATTTTAAGCGAGGTGTAGGTGTCGCTTGCAACAACGAGCAAGTCTTCGTTCTGAAGTTCTTGGCTTTTTACTGCAAACAAAAGATCTCCAATTGCTCCGCTACGTTTTTCAGAGGAAGATATCCCGTTATTTAAAACAGCAACTTTGTCTTCGGGGAATGCATTGATGAAATGTTTTTTAAAGAGAGAGAAAAAAAGCGCATTTGTCACGACGGTTGTTGCAAGAACATCTTCTTGATTTTGGATATCTTCATACACATAGTCAACGATGGCCTTGCCCTTTATTGGGAGAAGCGCCTTGGGAAACGTTTTCGTAATGGGATACAACCGTGTTGAAAATCCGCCGGCCAAAATAATACAGTGCATAATCCAATTATATATGTTCAATAGACAACTCATAATACTTGTATCCAGATTAATGCTATATACTGTACCGTATGCTAAGAAAAATAAAACTTACCCAGGAAGGTCTGCAAAATTATGAGGATGAGCTTAGTCGATATAAAAAAGAACGCATTCCCGCAATAGTCGCACTACAACGGGCACGCGAAATGGGTGATTTATCAGAGAATGCAGCATACCGAGTTGCACGATCTAAACTATCTTCTCTTGACCGCAACATTCGACGTATTGAAGCGGTTCTGCGGAGAGTTGAAGTTGTTGAAAAAAATAAAAACGGAACAATCGGAGTTGGGTCAAAAGTTCATGTAGTTTCAACAATGGGTGAACTAACGTTTACGCTTGTAGACGGGTATGAGTCCGATTTTTCAAAAGGAAAAATTTCTTTCTATTCACCGCTTGGCCGTGCGGTCCAAGGAAAAAGAGTTGGAGACACGACAATTGTTGGAACGCCAAAAGGAAATGTTGAATATAAAATCGTGAGTGTAATCTAAGCTTTCAAATACTTAGCTCTTTTTTCTTGCGGAAGTCTTTCTATTGCATAGCGAAGCATAGTGCGCGGCATTTCGTGAGCATAAGCGTCAAGAAAGTCTACCTCTTCTTTTTCGCCTCCCCGCTTCCCCACCTCCCGTAGCATCCATCCGACAGCTTTTTGGATAAGGTCGTGAGAGTCATGAAGGAGTATTTTTGCAATCTGTAACGTGTCTTTGAAATCCCCTTTTTTAATGAAATAAAAAGTCGAAAGGATGGCGATTCGTCTATCCCAAAGAAGCTTTGATTTTGCATGTTCATACAGTATCTTTCTGTCTTTTTTCTCAAGATATGCACCCACAATATGGTGAGCGGAGAGATCAACAAGATCCCAATTGTTTATGTGTTTTGTATGGGAAAGATAAAATTTATATATTGTATTTTGGACTTTCTCGTTTCCTTTATTAAACTGTTCAATAAGAATAAGAAGGGCGATAAGGCGATGTTCATGTATCTTACTGGTAAGAAGTTTTTCGATTTCATCTAAAGAAAGGGTCGAGAATTGTTTTGCGATTTTTCGTTGGGTAGGAACCACTATTCCCAAGAATACGTCCCCCTCTCCATATTCTCCTTTCCCTGTTTTAAAAAAACGTTGCAGTGTGTGTGCCTTTTGTGCATCAGCAAACGAATCGATGACAGAATAAATTGTGGAGCTCATAAACCCTGTTTTATTCAACAAGTGTTCCTACGTCTTCTCCGTATACAATCTTCTCAATGTTGTCAAGGTCCTGAAGATTGAAGACGATAATCGGGATTTTCGCACGCTGACAGAGAGCAAATGCCGTGTTGTCCATTACGGTAAGGCCCTCTTCAAGAGCTTGTTGGTAACTGAGTTTTTTATAAATTTTTGCGCTTATATCTTTTTTTGGATCCGCGTTGTAGACACCGTCAACGGTGCTTCCCTTAAGAAGTACTTCACAGTTTAATTCTGCGGCCTTAAGTGCTGCAGCTGAGTCGGTAGTGAAAAAAGGACTTCCCGTTCCGCCTCCTAGAATGACGACATAGCCTTTTTCAAGATGTCGGATGGCCTTTCGACGGATAAATGGCTCACAAACCGATTGGACGACAAGAGCTGACATAACGCGGGCAGTGTTTCCCATTCTTTCTACTTCTTCCTGAAGAGCCAAAGCGTTCATTATGGTGCCCAACATTCCGATATAATCTGCCGTTCCTTTGTCGACATTTAATCCGCTTGCCTCACGTCCTCTAAATAAATTTCCTGCACCGACAACGACCGCAATCTGAATTTTTGACTTTTTCTTCAAATTATGGATAACCTCGGCAACCCTGTGGACTGCGTCGAAATTTATACCTTTATGTGTTTCGGGATTCCCGAACATATCTCCAGTTAGCTTAAGAAGGATGCGTTTATACCTTGGTTCATTTTGCATAAAAAAGCAGCTAAATTATATTGATACATTATACAAAAATGAAGGGGTGGAATACAAGAGAGAGATTAAAGTTGTGTGCCGGGGAGAGGACTTGAACCTCCAATCCCTTACGGGAACAGGTTCCTAAAACCTGCGCGTCTGCCAGTTTCGCCACCCCGGCTTGTCCCTCCAATTATACAGTCTCATCAATCCGAAATGAAGTAGAAACCGATTCTTTTGGGTGAAGCAGACTAGAGGGGCTCCCAAAAAAACTCCCCTTCCCCCTTACTGGTTCTATACAACAATACGAAGTATCGAATATTTTTTCATTGTCTTCTTTCTTGAATCCGGTCCATAATACAATGTCAGAAAAACCGGTCTGAGTAACAGTATAAGAAAACCCCGGGAATTGGATGATGTTTTGCGGAAGCAATTCCTGAAGTCCGTTCGTTTGAATTTTATCCGAGATATCTTTTCCATTTATACGAGTTCCCCTCCAGTCGCTTGGAGTATTCCAATAATAGTGGCAACCGATATTCAGTGGTACGGGGAAATTCCCGCAATTGGTGGCTTTTATCTCATGGACAAAACTATTCTGCAACATGAAAAGTTGCTCGATGTGAAGGGTGGACGGATACAGCTCTGTTGATGGGATATCGCACGCTATAACGAGACTATATCTTCGTCTTGCTTTCACCGTCCATGATAGCGTTCGGGGAGGACCATGAAACGGGAGGCCAAGCGTCCTTCCTTCATCCGCAAAGTTGGGCAGGCAGACATGAGTGTTTCCCGCCTTTCCATCAATGCGGTTGTATGTTCCAAGAATTTTTTTATCTCCATGGTAAAGAGACACAATGCGTCCTCCTTTTAAATCAAGGGAAAGTCCCCACCCTGAGGAGTCGAGGCGAATTGTTTTTGTATGCTCTTTATTCATTTGGTGTTTCAGCGGGAGGAGGCGTTTCCTCTTCTCCTTGAGGCGCTTGGTTCATCAGATCCTTTATTTTATTTATATCGACATTAACTCCGCTATCCTTCATCATTTGTTGTACTGAGGGCATCTGTTTGACGGGAGACGGTTTGGTTATGGAAACAGATTGATAGTCATATGTCATTGATGTTGTCCCTTCTTTCATGATTGTTTCCATTTTTCGGGCGAGATATTCTTTTGTGTCAATCCATACTTTCGTGGTCGTGTTAAGCGTGTCCTCTTTCATCTCAAACACAACACAATTGAGTGCCCCACATTTTTCGGTTCCCAATCTTTTTACCACAAGTGAGTCTTTTGTTTCTTTTACAACTCCTTCCAATTCTTTTTTTACCGAATCAATGTCAAATCCGAAATCAGCAGTTTCTGAAGGCTCGTCTTTTGACGCGGGGAACTCGGTCCATACAGTTTCGTTGGGGGCCTTTGTATACATTGCCTTGTCTAAGATGATGGTGTGTCCCGTCTCTTTTCCGTCGGTGTATGAAGTCATATCCACATTCCCTTTTCCATCTGTCTTGACAACTGACTTTGATTTTTTTCCATCAAATACTGTCTCACTCGTGACCCCATATCCTTTTGAAAGGGCTACTACCCCATTTGCTGCGTATTTGCAAAATTCGGCATCATACTTACAATTCCCGAGCACCTCTTCCTGGACTTTTTTTACCTCTTTCGAAAGTGGAGGAGTTGTTGTCTTTTTTTGCTTCGAAGTAAAAAAGTAACCCGCAACCGCAACCACGGCAACTACAACGAGAATAATAACAGGAGCGAATCCTTTTCTAGATAAGTGTTTCATATCTATGAATATAAAAGGTTAATAATACAAGAAGTATACCCTATTTCGTTTTTATGCACGCACTTTTTTATTGCTTTGGGCTTGGGTTCCCCTCTCCAAATGCACGCCCAATAGGATTGAGTTGCACGCTTTGCGCAGTCACGCTTCCGTCAGCATTTTGTGTACCGATAACCATGACTTTTTGACCCGTTTTGACGTCCGTTTTTGCGGCAGCACTTGAGGTCATGTATGCTGTGGAATTCGAAAGTATGACAATCTTTGTACTTCCATCATTCATTTTTACCGTAAATGAGGAGCTGTCCTGATTGATGATTTCTCCTGTCACCGGTCGCATATTTAAAGCACGGTTACCTGTTCCCGTTCCGGTCCGTGTCTGTCCTTGAGAAAAGCGACCTGCCCCAAATGAGGGGACCTGCATTTTTTGATATTGTATACCGCCAAAAAAAGCTGCAATTCCGACGAGTGCTGCTATTAAGACAACCATTGTTGGTTTCATAAGAAAAAAAATAAATTGGTAATTACCCTAAAAAATTAATAATAGATTATTCATACCTCAATGCCTCAATCGGCTGAAGCTTTGCAGCCTTTTGGGCAGGATACCAACCGAACAACACTCCAATTACTCCCGATACTCCCATGGCAAGTGCAATAGAGGGTGGCGATATGGTAAACGGCAGAGTCATGAGAGATGATAAAACAAACGAAATTCCAATTCCCAAAAGCATTCCAATAATGCCGCCAGTAAGCGTAAGAATGATTGCCTCTATAAGGAATTGGTAAATAATTACCTTTCGTTTTGCACCAAGAGCTTTCCGCAACCCTATTTCTCGTGTTCGTTCCGTAACTGTTACGAGCATTATATTCATAATGCCAATTCCTCCGACAAGGAGTGAGATGGCAGCGATTCCTCCAAGAAGTGTGGTAAATGTTCCGGTGACTTGAGAGGCAGTATTTAAAATATCGTTTTGCGACATAATTGAAAAGTCCGCCTGTGCAGGATCGCTAAATTTGTGACGGGTAAGGAGTAGATATCCCACCTCATTTTGTGCTGCCACCATAACGTCTTGTGATTTTGCTTCAAGCGATATGGAGCTGAGATAATCGGATCCGAACATCTGTTTCTGCGCTGTTGAAAGGGGGACATATATGACATCGTCCTGATTGTTAAATCCACTCCCTCCTTTTGCAGTTGTAACACCAATTACTTTGAGTGACTGGCCGCCTATCCGAATAGATTGTCCGATAGGATTGGCACTTTCTCCAAATAAATCGGTCACGACTTGCGGTCCTATTACTGCAACCTTACTCATTGCCGTCTCGTCCCTTTCGGTAATAAACACTCCTGAGGATACGGTTATTTTTCGTATCTCTGCGTATGCAGGATACACTCCTATAATCTGTGTATTTGTGTTATTGCGTCCGTAGGTAACTTGGGAGCGTTTTGAGAATTCTGGGGAAACTGATTTGATTGTTGTTATTTTTGAAGAAGTCATGATTGCTTTTGCATCGTCAAGGGTAAGCGTCTGTGCTCCCCCTGCCGCACCGCGGACGGCTCCGCTATTTTGTGCACCTGGTTGAACGGTGAGCAGATTTGAACCGAGAGATTCAATTTGATTTGTTATTGCCTGTTGACTTGCCTGACCGAGCGAAATGAGTGCGATAACACTTCCAATTCCGATAACTATGCCAAGTATTGCAAGCCCGGTGCGCATTTTATTTATGGTGAGAGTTCCGAAACATTCAATGATGAGTGCTTTGATGTCCATAGTTATTTATTTTTTTTTATCTTCCAAAATCTTGCCGTCTCGAATGGTGATAACGCGTTTTGCATATTCTGCAATGTCCGGTTCGTGAGTAATCATGACAATTGTGTGTCCCTTTTTATGCAACTTCGCAAAAATATCCATAACTTCCGCAGCTTGGCTGGATGCGATATTTCCGGTTGGTTCGTCGGCAAGCAGTATGGCTGGGTCCATAACAAGCCCGCGGGCAATTGCGACACGTTGTTGTTGTCCTCCTGATAATTGATTTGATGTGTGATCCATTCTGTTCCCAAGTCCCACCATCTCTAAATATTTTTTTGCTCGGACAAGTCGTTCATTTTCTGGGATTCCGGCATACGCCATCGGTAACATGACGTTTTTAAGAGCGCTTGTCCGTGGGAGTAAGTTAAAGGCTTGAAAAATGAAACCGATTTTTCTATTTCTAATATCTGCCAGTTCATCATCACTTGCCGTTGAAATGGTTTCTCCATCAAGGATATATTTTCCTGACGTCGGTTGATCAAGTGCGCCGAGAATATGCATAAGGGTAGACTTTCCACTTCCAGAAGGTCCCATTATTGCGACAAATTCTCCTTTTTTTATCTCAAATGATATATCAGACAAAGCGACGGTTTCGATATCGCCTGTTCTGTAGAGCTTTGAGATATGAGAAACGGTAATCATATGAATTATCTTCCTACACGTACCGCCCCGGAATTTCGTGCACCGCCAAATGTGCTAAACACAGAGGTTCCTGTTGTGGCGGCTGTTGCAGTGGAGACGGTACCGGTAACGACTGTGTCTCCTTCTTTAACACCCGAAACAATTTCTGTTTGAGTATCTGAAGAAATGCCCGTAACGACTTGTGTGTATTGTGGTACTCCATTTTTCATTACCTGTACGACGGTTGCCCCATTTTGTGTTGTAACAGCGCTCGAAGGGACAATAAGTACGTCACTCTTGGTTGCGGTAATAATGTTTGCTGATGCTGCCATATTGGGAAGAATCGTTGTCGGGTCCGTATCAAGCAGAATGACAGTTGGATATGTTGTTACCCCTGAAGTTGTTGTCCCATTAGTATCAATACTTATCACCTTCCCTGTAAATGTTTTATCCGGAAAAGCGTCCAGTGTGATGGATGCCCTATTCCCTATCTTTACTTTCGGAATATCAATTTCGGAAATATTAACGGTGATTGAAGGAGGAGCCTCTGTTTTTACGTTGGCAATTTTTGTACTGCTTTGGGTATTGTTTGTTGTTGAGGTATTGTTAGAAGAGATAACTGAGCCCACCTGGAGTGAGAGGCCGGAAACGGTTCCCGAAATGGGAGCGTATACAGTAGATGATGCCTGTTGATAGGAGAGCCATGCGGAATTAAGAGCCGTTTGGGCTTGGTTTACCACATTCTGTTGAATCTTATATTTTGCTTCGGCTGCAAGCCAGTTATCGTTTGCAATATGGAATTCGGGCAATGACCTGTTGATGTTGTTGGGAGTTCCGTCTTCATTTTGATATGTCCCGTTTTGAGCGATCTTCATAAAAGTGTCCCAGTCAGAAAACATTGTGGACTGAAGAGAATACATATTGGCCTGGGCGCTATCGAGATTATTTTTTGCACTTTGATAACTACTGAGGGCCTGGGCAGCGGTTTGCTTTCCCACCATATCAAGATCTATTTCTGCAATTTTATCTCCCGACTTTACTGCATCGCCGTCCTTAACATATAGTTTTGAAACGACTCCTGTTGCTTGGGTACTGATAATAGCATTGTTTGCCGTTGAGACTACTCCGGACTCGGAAAGCGAAACGACAAGAGTATCTTTTGTGACAGTATCTGTTTGATATTGAATTGTTGCTTTTTTTGTTCCAAAGAGATTTTTTCCGCCAAAAAAAAGCCCCAGTCCTATTGCACCTATTATCAAAATTTTGACGACTACCACTTGTTTATCGAACCACGCTTTTACGTTTTTGAAAAAAAGTTTCATAAAATGGCTAAATATAACGCTCTATTTTCTTACATCAATCTGAAAACGAGCTGAAGCTAATTGGTAATAGTATAGTGACGGTCGTTCCTTTTCTCTCTTTACTATTAATTTCAATTGTGCCTCCGTGAGTTGTGACAATTTGTTTTGCAATCGCAAGACCAAGGCCATATCCGCCCTTCCCTATTTTGGAACGTGCATTGTCCGCCCTATAGAATCTGTCGAAGATATGAGGAATATCTTCTTTCTTAATACCTATACCGTTGTCGCTCACCGAAAGGAAAAAATATTTTCCCGACCTTTTTGTCGCAATCATTATTTCGGTTTTTTCATAACTATATTTAATAGCATTGTCGAGAATAATCATAAGAAGTTGTGCTATTTTTTCTTTATTCCCCAGAAGAGAGATAGCATCGATTGTTCCTTTAATAGTTGTCTGTTTTTTTTGTGCAATCGGCTGCATTTTTTTTATTACTTCTTCCGCGACTTGTTTAATGGAAAACTGTGAAAAGCCCTTTTTCTCAACAAGCAGATCATGATGAGTAAGTTCCAGAAGTGACTCGGAAAGACTCTGCAGTTTATTCACCTCTTCAATATTATCTGTAATGACCTTTCTTGCCTCGGCAAGCGTCAGTTTTGGGTCTCGTGAATACACCTCAAGTGAACTTTTCATTGCAGTGAGCGGAGTGCGAAGCTCATGCGAAGCGTCAGACACAAATCTATTTTGATCATCTATCATTTCGGAAATAGGTTCAAGAGTTTTGCCAGCGAGAAAATAAGAAAGGCCTCCTGCAACAAAAAAAATTCCTCCATTGATAAAAAGGAACATAAGTTGCATCCGTGTTTTTATATCATGAGCAATATCAGGATCGATAACGATAGGCGAGTCAACAATTTTGTCTAGAGTCAGTTCGGGAGGAATTGTTCTAGTTGCATGAAGATTTCGTTCAATGCGAATTCTCTGAGCGACGGCAAATCTTTCAACCTCAATCGCTACTATCCGATAAATGACAACACTAAAACATATACTGATTGTCATGAGAATCAGTAAATACCAGGCGGTCAGTCTTATACGTGTTGCTTGAAACATACTCTAATATACTACTCGTCGTCCCCAATAACGTAACCAAATCCACGGACAGTGTGGATGAGCGGCTGCTTACCAACAAAAGGCGCATCAATTTTATTGCGTAGATTTTTTATATATACTTCAACCGTGTTCGGTAGAATATCTGCATCAAAATCCCATACGTGTTCGATGATTTTTTCTTTTGACACAATTTCTCCCTTGTTAATAAGAAGGTATTCAAGTAGTGCGAACTCTTTTTGAGAAAGCGAAATGTGTTTCCCTCCCCTTTTGACAATAAACGATTTTGTATCCATTGAAAGGTCGTCAATTGAAAGTGTAGTTTTTCGTACTGGTCCCTCGCGTCTGGTAAGTGCTCGTACGCGCGCCAGAAGTTCTTCAAATGAAAACGGTTTTGTCATGTAGTCATCAGCGCCCGCATCAAGTCCTGCCACCTTATCCGTAATCTGTCCTTTAGCTGTCAACATAAGAACAGGGATATGGATATTGTTTTTCCGAAGTTGTTTGCAAAGGGTGATTCCGTCCATTCCGGGAAGCATAAGATCAAGGATAATGAGATCATAGCTTTCAGATGAGGCCATGTCGTATCCGTCAGTACCGGTGAATGTAAGATCGACTGCATACCGCTCTTGTTCCAGGCCTTTTTTTATAGCCTGTGCTATACGGTGCTCGTCCTCCACAATCAATATTCTCATACCGCACATATTATACGCCGAATCTGAATAATAGCTGAAAGAATTTAGAGATTGTCTAACCCTCTTTCTTTTATGGAATAGGAAGCAAGAACAGTAAGAGTTGCGAGTGGATTATGAGGAAATGTGCTTCGAAGACGTGTAATGAGACGTGATTCAAATTGTTGAGGAATGGGATAATTTCCAGATAATGCTTTGCATGCTTCTGCAAAAAAAATTGCCATCGTTCCATTTCCATCTGGATGCGGATGAAGTGCTGCATACTCTGCAACGAGTGGAGCCAGTCGTTGCTCAAACACCATGGAGTTTGGGTGTTGAGAGATAAGTTCATTTGCCTTTGCTTTAATAGTATCAAGTGTTTTCCACGCCTGTGTAAACGGCTGTGTTTTTTTTGTTCCCCTTTTGGAAGAAATGTAATTTTCGTGTATTTCTTGGTGATAAACGATGAACTCTTTATAATCACCAAATCTGAACCCATGCATATAATCAGGAAGAATTCCTTTGGAACTGAGAATATGTATCTGCTCTAGGTCGTCTGTGGTGAGTTGTTTATTTTGTCTATTTTTCATACCCGCCAAATAGTGGGAAACGCGTTTCCAGTTTTCTTTCCTTTGCTCTGCTACCTCTGCGTGGGTAAGGCCAAAGAGAGTTCGATGAATGTCTTCTCCGTCTTGTGCTTTTGCGATCTCCGGATCTTTGCGTATTTCTGAAGCGAGCGCATGATAAACGATTCGAGAATGTTTTTGAAGAGTTTGGACCAACTGTTTTCTGTCATCTGGCGAGAGGCGTCCTTTTGTTCCTGTTGTAAGCTGTACAAACAAAGGATAGATTTGTTTTGCCAATGTGTCGGGGAAAACTGTGAATTGCGATTCAAGAAGCGTGAGTAGAGCATCAACAGAGGTAATATTTTCGGGTGACTTGTCGGGTGAATGAACAAAAGTTCTCACTGCTTGGGAAAATTGATGTACAAAATCATCATGATATTGTTCCTCTTTGTGTATACCTGCAACTTGAATAATTCGTTCCTCTTCCCTCTTTGCAGTTACAATAGTAAGACATTCCTTCTCGTGGAGCGCAAGCTTTGAAATGTGCTCTTGGGTAAGCACACCTATTTGGCATTGGCGCTGTGCTAGTATTTGGAGAGCAACACCTTTTGCGTTTCCCCACATATCCATATCCTCTCTTTTTGGTGAATTCCCGACAAATATCTGTAAAGAAAGAGGGTCGACAATCATGTGGGTGCTTTGGGGTGGGAGTGCAAAATACGCCCTATTATTTTCAATAAAGCGTTGCATTTGTAGGGCAATTTCTTCAGGTCTTTGCTCCTGTTTTTGAATAGGAAGAGCATTTTCGCTTATAAAGCGTGTAACCATAATTTGCGCCTGTTGAACTTCTCTTTGGTGATCCTGTACTTCTGTCCGACAGGATGCGTCTATTCGATCCAATGCAGATTGTCTTTGTGCGGGATTTTGTGCCGGAAGTTTTTCCAGCCTTGGTGAGCTGAAAAAATCTTTACCGACTGAGGACTCCGGAACTATTGGCATAATGGATATATTATAAAGAAAAAAAGCGTCAAAATTTGTTCTTGTCGTTGACAAGCGATATATCCTGTAGTATACTTGTCTCTTAAGATAGTAAGGTTAGTCTACATACATTGTAAGTTGTAGTCTTTGAGTTCTTCTTAAATGTTTATTTTAAAGAGGAGCTTACCTTTTCCCAGGAAAAGTGCTCTTACTTTCTTTCATTAATTATTTTCATATTTATTGTATGTATAATAGTCGTTCTCGTTCTACTCCCTCAAGACCATCATTTGGTGGTTCACGTTTTTCCGGCCATAGTGGTACGGGCCGTTCTTTCCGTCCTCCTTCAGCACAAGGTGGTTTTCGGAGAAGTTTCGGTGGCCGCGGCGGTGGACGCGGACGAGGACCAGCAAGGGTCAATGATTACGTCATTCATGATTACATTAGACGCGCAAGCGTGAAGGCAGTTGCTGCACCAGTTGTTGTAGCTCCTGTTATCGCAAAAGACGTTTTATTTGAAAGTCTAAATCTTCCACAACAGTTGATAAAAAACGTTGTTCGTCATGGATATAAAACATTGACTCCTATCCAGATTCAGGGAATCCCTGCAATTCGTGAAGGAAAAGACGTTATTGGTATTGCGAATACGGGAACTGGAAAGACTGCTGCATTTCTTATACCGCTCGTTGAACGGATAATGAAAGACAGAACTTATAAGGCACTTATCGTTGCCCCAACTCGTGAACTTGCTCTTCAGATCAGAGACGAGCTTCGCAAATTCGCAGACGGAATGCCTATTTATAGCTCATTCTGTATCGGAAAGTCATCCATGTATACCCAAATTCGAGAGTTACAACGCAACCCTAACGTGGTTGTTGGAACTCCGGGACGACTGAAGGATCTTATCAGCCGAAAAGCATTGAAACTTGAGAAATTCAGCATGGTTATTCTTGATGAAGCAGATCAGATGCTTGACATGGGATTTATTAACGACATAAAAGAAATTATTTCGTTCCTTCCAAAGTCACGTCAGTCGCTGTTTTTCTCAGCAACATTATCGGGAAATATTAATGGCCTTATCAAGTCATTTGTCACAAACCCAGTGACGATTTCTGTTAAGACAACCGAAACGACAAGTCATATTAAACAGGAAGTGGTCCAGGTTGCCTCAACCTCAACAAAGGTAGACAAGCTTACTGAACTTCTCCAGAAAAAAGAATTTTCAAAAGTGCTTGTGTTTGGAAGAACAAAAATGGGAGTTGAAAGACTTTCCCGTGATCTTTTCTCAAAGGGATTCAAAGTAACATCCATTCATGGAGACAAGGCACAGTTCCAACGTCAACAGTCACTTCGCATGTTTAAAGAAGATGTCGTTAACATCATGGTTGCAACGGATGTTGCTGCTCGTGGTCTTGACATTCCAAACGTGAGTCACGTCATAAACTTTGACGTACCGCAGACATACGAAGACTATATTCATCGTATCGGTCGAACGGGTCGAGCTGATAAAACGGGTGTCGCTATGACATTCATTCAGTAACAGTTCGTCTTGACGCACGGATCATCTTTAACCCTTCAAACCAGACAAGGTTAAATAAGGCAAACGAAACACCAAGTAGCATGTCGTTGGCGCGCAGTAATGAAAAGTGAAATATCGACCTTAAAAACGGAACGTATAGCACGAGCAATAAAAAGAACAGCGTTCCTGTAAGAACATAATAAAGCGATTTATTCTTATTTGCCAGTATCTGAAATATGTGTTCCGTCTTGGACAGATTGGTAATGATAAGTATCAAATTACTCAGCACTATTACTACAAACGCTATGGTGCGTGCATCATTCTCTCCCCCACCTCGTCGAAGCACCAGCAAAAATACAATAACAAGAGAGGTTAAAATGCTCAGTCCTTGAAGTAAACTAAGGAAAAAAGTCGATCTATCAAACAAAGGCTTTTTTAGGTTGCGTGGCGGACGGGACATGACATTTTTCTCTTCTTTTTCTGCCTCAAACACTATTGAACACGCTGGATCGATAATGAGTTCCAAAAATGCGATGTGAGCTGGGAAAAGTACAATGGGCAAGTTGAAAACAATCGGTAAAAAGGAGATGCCCGCAATTGGCAAATGAACAGCAAAAATATAGGCAATCGCTTTTTGCAGATTATCAAAAATTCGACGTCCCAAACGAAGCGCCTCTTTTATTGATGAAAAGTCATCATTCAGCAATACAAGGTCTGCGGATTCGCGCGCGACATCAGTTCCTCGTTCGCCCATGGCAATTCCAATGTGTGCGGACTTTAAGGCAGGAGCATCATTTACTCCGTCCCCCGTCATAGCAACTATCTCTCCGTTCGCTTTTAATGCGTTCACAATTGCAAGTTTTTGTTCGGGGACTACGCGTGCAAAAATATTCACTTCACTGATTTTTTTTCTCAACTCGGTATGACTCATTTTGGCAAGCTCGAGTCCAGTGATAAATAGGTCCGGGTTTTTGAGTCCTATTTCATGCGCGATAAAACTGGCAGTTCCCGGATAGTCTCCCGTTATCATAATGACTCTCACTCCTGCTTTATAACAATCTTTAACTGAGTCTGTAATTGATTTCCGTACCGGGTCCACAAACCCCAAAAGGCCGACGAACTCAAACGCAAAGTCATGTTGGAGTGTGGGAAGTTCTTTTTTACTAAACAGTGCTTTTGCAACTCCAATAACGCGGAGCCCTTTTTGGGACATTTCTCTAATGTCCGAAAGAATTGCATGTGCCTCCTCGCTTGGCAAATGACACAAATCGATAATGGTTTCCGGTGCTCCTTTTGCAGCAATGACGTAGGAAGACTTGTCCGGCGATTGCCATACATGAGAAACAGCGAGAAGCTCTTTTGAAAGAGGATATTCTTTGACGAGGTGCCAATCTTTATGGATGTGTTCTGTATTTTCCAAATACTGTATCCCTTTTATTTTTATTTCTTTTTCGATTGGATCGAAGGGATCCTTCTGACTTGCTAGAACCGCATACTCAACAAGGGCGTGGTATTTCTCGGAAAGAGCAGTGACACCATCTTCAAGGTGACAGTATTGATGATCGTTCATCATCCCATTAAGCTGCATTTTATTGAGAGTGAGGGTGCCGGTCTTGTCAACGCACAAAGCGGTTGCGGCACCAAGAGTTTCGATTGCTGCTGTTTTGCGCGTGAGCACTTTGTACTTCGACATACGCCATGCACCGAGTGTCATAAAGACGAGAAGGACGACGGAGAATTCTTCAGGAAGCATTGCCATAGAAAGAGTGAGTCCCGCTAAAAATCCTTGGAGCCAATTTCCTCTCGTGAGTCCATATATGATAACTACTGCGATACAAAGTATTCCCCCCATTATCGCAAAGTTTTTTGTTATATTTCCAATCTCACGTTGCAGGAGTGTATCTTCGTCTTGAATTGAACTCAGTGACTTTCCAATCTTTCCCATTTCGGTTTCGACACCCGTTTTAATTACTTTTGCAATTCCCCTTCCTTGTGTTACCATTGTTCCGGAAAAAATAAAAGGAAGGTCTTCCCCCCCCGGACGGGTCGGTTTTGTTTTGTAGTCCCACACATTTTTTCGGACAGGAACAGATTCTCCGGTGAGGAGAGATTCATCAACAAGTAGATTGGTGGTTGAAAGAATGACGGCATCAGCCGGCACCCTATCTCCTTCTCGAAGGATAATTATGTCATCAACAACCACTTCTTTTCCCGCTATCCGTTCCTCTTTTCCATTTCTAATAACAAGTGCACGGGGGCTTGAAAGGTTTTTTAATGCGTCAAGCGCTCGCTCCGTTTTTCTTTCCTGATAAAACGTAATCCCTACGACAACACATACAAACGTCAACAGCATATAAGCATCCCTTGCCTCACCGATAAGCAAATAAATGAAACCGCTTCCTAAAAGGAGAAGCAGCATGGGTTCTTTCAATACACTAAGAAGAATAAGGAAGATGTTTCTTTTTTTTTGAGTGGGAAGCTCATTAAAACCGTTCTTAACCAGTCGTTTCGTTACTTCAAGCGTTGAAAGTCCTTTAATCAGTTCGACATCAATATTTTTTTCCATAGTACTATTTTGTTGATTGAGTTTATAAAAAAAGAGACCACCTGCCATAAATCAAGCTTTCATACAGTTGATTTAATGCAAATGATCTCTTTGAAAAAAATCTGTCTTTGAAAATAAGTAATCTGTCTCCTTTTGCGGGGCAGACTGACTGAGATCGTC
>CAZUEQ010000004.1:0-31161 GCA_964619475.1 uncultured Gammaproteobacteria bacterium
CCTCAGGAAGCGCTTGAAAGAGAAATAAAAGAAGAGTCCGGTTTAGTGGTAAGCGTCGATAATTCACTTAAAATTCGTACGGACAGGAAATCGGCCCGCCTTGATCTTTGCTACACAGGTGTCTTAATAGGCGGGGACTTCGTGTCCACGCATGAAGTATCGGAATACGGTTTTTTCTCTCAAGATAAACTTCCCCTTCTTCGAACAAACCAAGTTTTTTTAATAGACGAAGTATTAAAATTCGCGAGACGAAAGAAAAGCGTTAAAGAAGCTTGAGTATATTATCTACCGCCGGTCCTGATAATACTCCATCCGTGTCGGCCGCCACTCCATCAAAATCAAGGATTAATCGCAGAGTCTTCCCCGGATGACCTTTTATCTGTTCCATTAACCAATGATGAAATGAGGTAGCATTTGCTTTTGGATCATCAAGCCTCATATGATAACTCTCTATTTCGATTCCATAAGTTTTATATTCATTAGCCAAATGGTCAATAAAATCTATATTGCTTTGTTTATCATCAACAACAATAAAAAAGTCATTTTCGTTTCCAAGCAATCTCATCATGCCATTTAAAGTCTCGTGTTTGTTATGGGGAGAAGAATAGTAATGATCGGTAGGGATAAATCTATCTGCGCCGCTTTTTTCAAACTTTGTTTTTTGCCATTGTTCATCGCCTACTGTCCAAATATATGTATCGATATGCTCATCTTTTAAAGTCTTCAGCAAAGAAGTCTTTTTTATTGTTTCGCCATCTTCACGCATTTCTATTTGGGAAAGACAGTTGGGGGTAAATGCCGTTTCAATCGCTGTCCTTACTTTTATGGGGTCAGTCAACAATTGGTGTGCAATATTCTGAACTGATAACGACCAATTAAAACCTCCAGACACTTGGTTAAAGACATACCAATCTTTGCTTTGGATAATACTTCTCACACCATCTTTTGTATATCGTCTTTGTTTTTCTGACATCCGCTCATTCTATCAGAGAGACTTGTTTTTTTTGATAAAAATCAATTATACTTAATCTATTACTTAATTTATATTAGATAAAATAGAATTCCTATGCTCACAACAGCCGTAATTGCATTTAGAGAATTCCTTGAGGCCTTTTTGATAATCGGAGTATTTTTGGGCTTATCAAGAAAACTCAAGCTAAGAAAAGGGGTTGAAATATGGGTAGCTACACTTATGGGAATTGTTTTTTCACTGTTTCTAACTACTGGGATATTCCTACTGGGAGATCGAATACGTGGCGTCTTTACCGAAGAGAATATCGATGTCCTTGAAGGATTCCTCATGATTTTTTCCGGAGTATTTATCGCTTACGTTATCTTTTCACTCCATGATGTGCTCCAGAAAAATCGAGGCGCCCTACTTATGAAAGCACACCAAAAATTAAAGACGAATGTGTTTGATATGTCCTTGTTTTTTACTATCATGTTCCTGGTGTTACGCGAAGGTTTTGAAATAGCATTGTTCACTGCGAGCACTTCTCTGTTCTCAGCATTTATACAGAATTTTATCGGACTTATTATCGGATTTGTTGTAGCAATTTTCGCAGGACTCGTCACTCTTTATGCCTATGTGAAATTCCCCATTGAAAAGATGTTTAAGGCAACAGAATACATGATTATTCTCTTGGGAGCTGCTCTCACTCAGCGTGGAGTCACTGAGTTGATAGAAAGATATTTACATATCGACCTTTCCCATATATTTTCATTTAATCTTTATTTTCTTCCCAGTGAAGACACGTTTGTTGGCCATTTATTACAAGGATTTTTGGGGATTGACAGGGGTCTGAGTCTTACCCGGTTGATTATCATGATCGTCTATATAATTGTTATTTATCTTTTGTTCCTTAAAGAAAAAAAGACACATACAACAGGAGTTACTGTTTGAGCTTTTTTTAGTTATCTTCTTAATGCAAAAGCGTTCTTTACGATCAACACGACGTATGGAATCAGAAATGTAACCATTTCTCCCATCGTATAGCTCAAATTAAAAATTTGATGAATTACTGTATGTGATAGGCAACTTAAGTTTGCTATAATTTTTTTCATGAAACAATTTCTTATTATTCTTAGAGGAGCTCCTTCAAGCGGAAAATCAACGATTGCTAAGGGCCTGAGAGATTATGAAAGAAAAATCACGTGGTTGAAAGTAGACAACTTTAAGCCTTTTTTCGCAGAGAGCAGCGATATAATTTTGGAGGATGTCAACAAAACCGCTCTTGCCGTATTACAACATCTCTTAGATCAAAAGTTCTCTGTTGTTATGGAGGGAGTATTCCAGAATCCTCTTTACATTCAAGAGGCGGTAGATATGGCAAAACAGAAAAATGTTCCCTCGGTTGTATATGAACTCAACTGTTCTGTCAAAACACTTCAGGAGCGGGATAAAACAAGACCCGGAGTTAAGGAGGGGTGTAGAAAACAATTGGATGACTTTACCATCACCAATTTATCAAAAATAATTGAGGGAAACCCCTACGAAGCAGCTATCAAACTGGATACTGAAAATGTGTCGCTCGATGAATGTATACAACTTCTCAAGAAAAACTTCGACACTTCTTTGTAAAACATAAAAAGCCCCCACACTGAGGGGCTTTTTATTTTGCTTTACTGCAAATGTTGCTCACTTTTCGTGAGTCTTAACTGTAATCCTTTTTGGTTTTGCAGCTTCAGCAACCGGAGCTTTGATGGTAAGCACTCCCTGCTTTACCGTTGCCTCTATCTTCTTTTCGTCGATAGGTCGCGGCAAATAAGTACCATACTCAAATGACGACACTCTCTGCATCTTGTGCACGACTCTTTTTCTCTTTTTCTCTTCTTCTACTTCTTCAGATTTTCCGCTGATGCGAAGGACACCATCTTCATACGTTATTTCCAACTTATCTTCAGAAATTCCAGGAACAGACGCTTCAACAATAACATTTCCGGCTTCTTCATACACGTTAAGTCCTTCTGTCATTGTTAATTCCGGCCATTCGTCATTTTCCAAAATTGGTTGGAAAAATTGTCTCTGGAGTGCAAAAGGGTCAAATCGTATTATTGACATATATTCTCACCTCCTTTCGTATTAGCAGTATAGTATCTAGAGTGCTAATTTGTCAAGAGGCGTTTTAGAGTCTCCAATAACGCACTTCTGGAGAAGATGGCGGAATTTTGTGTTAATATATCTGATACGCCTCTTGGCATAAACTATACATATTTAAGCTGTATGAGCACACACAAAGAACCACTGAATGAAGAGTATATTCTGGACGAAAGTCCGGAGATCTCCCTTGGAGAAAACACCAAATGGACCCAAAAAATATTCTCAGCATTTCCAGCTCTACAAAGTAGGAACTATCTTCTTTATTTTCTTGGTCAGTTGGTTTCACTTGTTGGTACGTGGCTGCAGATAGTTGCTGAAGGGTGGCTTATATTCCAACTTTCCCACTCCGCATTTTATGTTGGACTTGATGCCGCGATATCAACTATTCCCACGCTCTTTCTCTCTCTTTTTGGAGGAGTCATTGTGGATCGTTTCTCAAAAAGGAAAATTCTTATTTTTACACAAGCCGCCTCGATGACTCTGGCGTTCATTTTAGGATTTTTGACCGTTTTCAATGTTATTCGCGTATGGGAGATACTTCTTCTTGCATTCCTTCTCGGCGTCGTGAACGCTATCGATTCGCCTGCCCGACAATCCTACGTGGTAGAGCTTGTTGACGATAAAAAATATTTGTCCTCCGCTATCGCATTAAACTCTGGAATGTTTAATGCTGCCCGGGTAATTGGGCCCACCATTGCAGGACTTCTTATTGCGGGATTTGGAACGGGCATTGCCTTTTTATTGAATGGACTAAGTTATGTTGCGGTCATCATAGCTCTTTACCACATTAATACGGTCTATAAGCCCCTACAAACACACACCCACCCTATCGAGGCTATCAAGCAAGGATTAAAGTATGCCTTTGCCAGTCCCACCATAAAAATGATCCTTCTCCTTTCTGTACTTATGTCAGTTTTTGGTTGGTCATACGGCACGCTTATGCCGGTCATGGCAAGTACCGTTTATCACATCAATGCGTCGGGTCTTGGATATCTGTATGCAAGCGCTGGAGTTGGTGCACTACTGGGTGCATTTCTTATTTCAACTTTTTCCCACAAATTCAACCACTGGTCAATAATCATTGTGGGGAATGTTTTTTTCTCTGTTTTTCTTTTAATCTTCACTTTCATTACGAATGCATACATTGCAGCTTTCTTCCTTTTTCTTGTCGGGCTTGGCATCGTCTCACAATTTTCCATGATGAATATCATCATTCAAAATTTAATAGATGACCATATGCGGGGACGCGTTATGGCAATATACACCATTTCTTTTATCGGTCTTGCTCCATTGGGCAACTTTGAAATTGGAGTTCTTGCTGAAAAAATGGGAACAGAACTGGCCATTCGTATAAACGCACTCATTCTCGTTACCTTCGGACTCGGGCTTATTTATTTCCGTAATAAAATAAAAGCCATGAAGCTAAGCCGGACGGCCAACACAGAATAACCCGTGAGATACATGAGAATAGGATAATTATTTCTTCACCATGTGACCTCCAAATTGATTACGCAGGGCGGATAAGATTTGTCCTGCATAGTCAGGATTCTTTTCTGAATCAATGCGAAACTGAAGTGCATCTTCAATAATTTTTGTTTTTACTTTTAATTCTTTGGCGCTCTTAATCGTCCACTCTCCCTCCCCGGTATGACTTACCACGCCTGATATTGAAGACAGATCTTCTCCATATACAGCAAATGCTTGTCTTAACCACCCCATCAATTTTGATTCAATAACGCTCCCATGGTTATATACATCGCTTACCCGCGACAAATCCAAACGATAATCCGACTTTTTGAGAACTGCAAACCCTTCCGCAATTGACTGCATCATTCCGTATTCAATTCCGTTGTGCACCATTTTGACAAAATGTCCCGCTCCGTATCCTTCAAAAAATTGATAGCCGTCGGGGAGAGACATATCAAAAAATAGTTGCTCGTATTCAATAAAATCTTTTTTCATTCCTCCAATCATTAATGATGCTCCATTTCGTGCGCCGGTCGGGCCACCGGAAATACCAACATCCATAAAGCGAATTCCTCGTTTTCCAAGCTTCTCTGCGCGCCTTATGGAATCTTTGTAGTATGAATTTCCACCATCAATAACGATATCGTTTTTTTCAAGCAGGTCGGCAAGTCCGTTTTCAGAAAATAATGTGTTGTCTATTTGTTCTCCTGCAGGAAGCGACAACAAAATTATTCTGGGTTTTGGTACACTTGAAATTAATTCTTTAAGGGAAAAGACACCCCTTAGTCCATTTTTTTCCAAGTGTTTAGTTGCGTCCGGACTTCGATTGTATACCGCTACTTTCCATGATTTATCCAGAAGTTTTCTTGCAACGCCTCCTCCCATTTTCCCCAAACCTATTATCCCAATTTCTTTTTTTATGAATGACGGACGTAACATAATATCGGCGCTTTCGTCAATATATCTTGAGTCTTTTGTTGCCTCTTCCGTGTCTGGCTTGTACGAACGCAAAGGCACGTCGTCATTCTTCCACGCATTAATAAACGGGTCAACAAACCTCCACATATTCACCACTTCATCGCTTCTGACGAAGAGTGTTTGGTCCCCTTCGATTGCATCGAGAAGTAATTTTTCATATTCTTCAACATACTGCGCCTTTTTTTTATTTTCACGGTAAAAATAATTGAATTTTGCGCCCTTCGTCGCAAAGAGTAGCCCTGGTTTTTTTGAAAGAAGATCAATAAACACTCCTTCTTCTGGTTCGAATTGAAAAACAATTCTATTCTTTCCTAGATGATCTGACCCTGAAGGACACAAACAGTAATCTGGGTGCTTAAACGTTACGATTATTTCTTTTCTTGCCGTTTTTAACCTTTTGCCGCTTTCCAAAATAAAAGGAACACCCTTCCAACGCGGAGTATTTAAGAAGGCACGGATTTTGAAGTATGTCTCGGTTCTTGATTGCGGACTTACATCTTTTATTTCGTCATATCCTTGGTATTGCGACCGATAGGAATAGTTTTTTATTTCATCCTTCCCAGGGATTTTCAGTGTCTCTAAAATTTTTGAACGTTGAGTGCGGATTGGTTCCGTATTGAAGTTCCCCGGATTATCCATTGCGATGAGGGCCAGCATCTGCAACAGATGATTTTGTCCTACATCCCGCAACGTACCAAGGCCGTCATAAAAACTCCCGCGTTTCTCAACACCTAGAGTCTCCCACACGCGTATCTGCACCTTTTCTATGTATTTATTACTCCACGAACTCTCAAATAGTGCATTTGAAAAACGGAAGCTCAAAATATTTTGTAACATCTCTTTTGCCAAGTAGTGATCAATCCTAAATATTTGTTCTTCCTTAAAAAGACCACTTAACAACGTCTCCAGTTTTACTGCCGTGTCCGTATCTTTTCCAAATGGTTTTTCAATCAGGACTCTCGTATATCCCTCTTCACTCGAACAAGGGAGGGTTAGGTTTGACAATTTTAAATTCTTTAGAATAGGCTCGTAGTACTGGGGCGGAGCTGCGATATAGAATAATTTGTTTGAGCAGGTGTGCCACTCGTCGTCAAAATAGCCAAGCTGAGTTGCAAGCTTTTCATAGTCATCTCTTGCTTCAAATGTACCCTTATTGTACGACCACAAATTTATGAATGACTTTATTTTTTCCTCATCCGCGTATTTGCCTTGAAAATGTTCGCTAAGGATTTCTTTCAACGAATTACGAAACCGTATATCGTCAAAATCCCTTCTCGAAAAACCAATGATATGAAACATCTTCGGAGTTTTGTCCTTTTCATAGAGATTGAAAAGCGCGGGAACAATTTTCTTGTGCATCAAATCGCCGGTTGCCCCAAGAATAATAAGAACGGTAGGAAAAGATTTTGTATTGTTCATAAGAAGGAAAAGATAATTTTTTTAATCATTTACTTTTGAATCATATCATTTTATATTTCTTTACAACAGATAAGCGAATAACCGGACACATGTGAAAATTAAAAAACGCCCGAGGTTTCCCTCTAGGCGCTTTTTATGAACGACAAACGCACATTTTGTCATTTGTCAGGCGTGAAGGACGGCTTCATCATTCCGCGTCCCTCTCGAGTCCCTCCCTCATTGATTTCTTCTCCAAAACCGCCTCTTACACGCATAACATATCCTAAGGGAATGTTTTGAGATTGAGCCCATGCCTGCAGTTCTTTTTGCATATCCTGCATCTGCGTCTTTCTTTTATCGGGTGTTGTGTTTTGATCAAAAGGATACTTAGCCCTTAACGCTGCAAGTTCAGTAATTATTGCAGTTTCCTGCGCGCTTGTTATTTTTCCTTGAGAAACAAGAACATCAAGTCTTTTCTTCTCTGTATCTTCCTGTTGCTGGGGAGTCATTGTTGGTCGCGGTGTAATCGTTGCCATCCTTTGTTTTTGATAATCCTGGAGAACACTCTGCACTTTTGCTTTGTCTAACCCAAACTGTTGGGATATAAACTCAACAAGACCGGTAAAGAAATTGCCGCCTCCAAAAAAACCGTTTGATGCATACGCAGGCTTAGACATAAATAACGACCCGGTAATCACCATCACCGCAAGAATAGTTAGCGAACTTTTTTTATTTATCATATTTTTTTCCCCATTAATTTATAAAAATTAGTATTGGGGAGAAGAAGGATATAACAGTATTCTGAAAGAAACCTGAAGCCAGATGGGATACCTTTACTTCCACACATTTATTAAGCTAATTTTCAGCTAGTAATCATAATATGGGCAGTATGAAAGAAACAAGGCTCATGTGGGACATGCCTGTCACGGTAAATGTCGCAGATATTTCGATACATAAATCGATAATTGACGATATATTCAATTACTTCTCACAGGTTGACTCAGTCTTTAATATTTTTAGGGAGGATAGTGAAATCAGTCTGATAAATCGCGGCGAAATAAAAAACAACGAGTGGAGTCGCGAAATAAATGAAGTTCTCTCACTTTGTGAACGTACAAAAAAAGAATCGTTTGGCTATTTTAATCATAAAAGAGGAGGATATATTGATCCTCTCGGTCTCGTCAAAGGATGGGCAATAAAAAAAGCGTCTGAAATGCTACAACAGAGAGGATATAGCAATTATTACATCGATGCAGGAGGAGATATAGAGGTAAGGGGGTTGACGTCTCAACGGAAAAAATGGACTGTTGGAATTCGAAATCCCTTCAATCGTTTTGAAAACATAAAAATACTTAATCTTACAAGTTGTGGCGTTGCAACCTCAGGAACATATATTCGAGGAAGCCATATCTATAATCCCCTTTCTCCCAACCAATTGCTCGATGAAAGCATAAGCATGACCGTAATAGGACCGAATGTGTATGAAGCAGATCGGTTTGCAACTGCTGCGTTTGCAATGGGAAAGAATGGAATATATTTCATTGAAAAAACGCCCGGTCTTGAGGGATATTTAATTGATAAAAATGGAACCGCAACATATACGAGCGGTTTTGCAAAACATACTTAGCAGGGTGGAATTATTAATTCATTTATTCAAAATAGCGTATGAAACGTTTTTTATTGTCAGGTGCTGTTATCGGTTCATTTGTTCTCTTTTCACTTTATTATAGATTTATGGGTAGAGTACCGATAATTAGTCAAGAGGGGAACCCTTCTTCCCCTGTTCCAACTGCCCCTAATATTCCTCCTTCACAAAATCCAACAACTGCGCCAAGCACAACATTGAAAGATGGTTCCTATACAGGAGATGTAGCTGATGCACTTTATGGAAATATTCAAGTACAAACGGTGATACAGGGAGGGAAAATTGCGGACATTCAGTTTCTTCAATATCCAAACGACAGACCTCATTCAATCCAGATAAACCAAGATGCTATGCCCATTTTGAAATCAGAAGCAATACAAGCACAAAGTGCACAAGTTGATGTTATTTCCGGAGCAACTGACTCAAGCCAAGCATTTATTCAGTCATTACAATCGACGTTAATTATGGCAAAAAATTAACTATGAATTTTATCGATAGATTTCTTGACTCAATCACCATGTATCGATTAATGCTGTATTATCTCATTGGGCTTTTAATCGTCTCACTTCTTCTAAGCGCAGTGCATATTCTGCCCTTTAGTTCGCTTTCTCTTATTGTATCGGTTGGTTTTTTGACTATTGTATGTCTTGCAGCAAATGAGTTCTTCTCCATTGCGTTTGATGCCCCGACCAATAATGAATCGGCGTATATATCCGCGCTCATTCTTGCTCTCATCATAACTCCCATTGCCTCATTTCAGGACGTGTGGCTGTTCTTTTGGGCCGGAGTTCTTGCCATGTCGACAAAATACATTCTTGCCATACATAAAAAGCATATTTTCAATCCCGTGGCAATTGCGGTTGTACTTACCGCAATAGGAATTAATGGGGCTGCAAGTTGGTGGGTCGGCACGTCCTCACTTGCCCCGTTCGTACTCGTTGGCGGAATTCTTATCGTAAGAAAAATAAAAAGGGCAAATCTTCTTTACAGTTTTATCATTGCTTCCCTTGCAACGTCTGTTCTCTTTGCCATTCTATCGGGAGGAGACGTATTTAAAACAGTAACAAATATTGTTTTGAATTCTTCGTTACTTTTCCTCGGCTTTGTTATGCTTACCGAGCCATTGACAACTCCTCCGACAAAAAAAATGCAAATACTGTATGGGGCGTTTGTCGGTATTTTGTCCGCCCCCCAACTGAAAATAGCGGGAATGTATAGTACCCCCGAACTCGCTCTCTCGATAGGAAATATATTCTCCTATGCCGTCAGCCCAAAGTACAAGTTGTTGCTTCGTTTGAAACAAAAAATACAATATGGAGCAGATGTTTTTGATTATCAATTTTTTCTTGGAAAAAAATTGTCATTCGTTCCCGGACAATATATGGAGTGGACTCTTACTCATGAAAATCCTGATGCGAGAGGAAACAGAAGATATTTTACTATTGCGTCCTCGCCCACAGAAGATGCTCTCCATTTGGGTATTAAATTTTATCCCCAGGGAAGTAGTTTTAAAAAAACACTTGCTTCACTTGATGCAAATATTCCTATTGTCGGAGCACAATTATCGGGAGAATTTACACTTCCCAAAAATCCAGCGGAAAAATGCGTGCTTATAGCGGGAGGAATCGGCATTACTCCATTTCGCAGCATGATTAAATACCTTATCGATACAAACCAGCCGCGTCCGATAACTCTTTTTTATGCAAACAAAATGGTAAGTGAAATTGCATATCGGGAAATATTTGACGAAGCGCGAAAACGTTTAGGAATAAATACCGTTTACACACTTACCGACAAAAACAAGATACCGAAAGAGTGGAAAGGAAAAGTGGGGAGAATAGATGCCCACATGATTCAGGAGGAGGTACCTGATTATCAGGAAAGAACATATTACTTGTCCGGGCCACACGCAATGGTCACTGCAAACGCAACAACTTTGCAAGAAATGGGAATTCCAAAAAGTAAGATTAAAACAGATTATTTCCCGGGGTTTGCATAATGCAAGATAGCACGTTTCTCCTTATGGGGGCAATCTTTTTATTAGGAACGACAGTTTTTTGTCTCTATTATTCCCTCTCTAATACAAGTACAATTGTCTCAGTTATCAACTAAAAAAATATGACTATTCAAGATGCGGCAAAAAATGTAAGAAAAAATCCAGAAAAAATTTTGGATTCAATCATTTACCGTTGGTCCCCGCGAAGTATGAGCGGCGCATCACTTCCAGAAAATACCCTCACTCCACTTTTTGAAGCGGCACGATTTGCACCTTCAGCATTTAATGCGCAGCCGGAACGGTTTTATTATTCCAAGAAAGATAGTAAGAGCTTTAACACACTATTCAATCTACTGACTCCCTCCAACCAGTCCTGGTGCAAGAACGCTTCATTCCTTATCCTGTTGGTTTCAAGAGTAAGTTTTGAACATAACGGAAAACTAGACAAAACCCATTCTTTTGATACGGGAGCCGCATGGGAGGCCTTTGCAGTTGAAGGAACAAAAAGAAATTTAGTTGTCCATGGCATGAGCGGATTTGACTATGCAAAAGCAAAAGAATACCTAAAACTGGGCGACGATTTCGCAATAGAATGTATGATAGCCGTCGGTGAGCCGACAAATGAAGTAGAAAATGAAGAAATATCTCTCAGAAAACCGTTAAGAGAAATCGCCATTCCTTTAGAATAAAACACTCACCTCATCTGTAGGGAAGACTCATTAAGGTGTCGGGATTGGTATTGTCTTTCTGGTCGTGTTCTGACTCCTTCTGTTGATTGAAAGTATTAAAAATATTTTTATCGTCTCCACTGTTCATAGTAATGTTAAATTTTTCCAAAATTGATGGCATTACATCGCTGATTTTTGGATTTTGTACTTCCGACTTTTTGTTTATCAACAAAACTCCGGGAACCTCAGTTGGATCGAATAAATGATCTCCTTTCCACTTCCCTTTTCGGGGAGAAACAGCTGCAGCACTCATTTGTCCTACCGCGTTGTCCCATGAAGAACGTGCACCCTTGTAAAATCCAATAACCAAATCTGGGGAATTTGTATCCGAGTCGGGAATTTCTAAATCTTTTTTTGTATACACTTTTTTTACGATGGGAACATTGGTATAGGGATTTCTAAATTCTAGTAATTTTTTCGATAGTTCTTTGAGTAACGAATCATACTCCTTTTTCTCAACAATCCCTTTTCCTTCTCTTCCTTTTAGATTTATATATATGCCGTTATATCCAATAGAATATGCTTTTGTCTTACTCCAATTTATATGGTCAAGAGTCCCAATTGATGCTTTTTTATTATCTGCTATGCTCTGATACATATTATCTTTAAGCCAATTGTTCAGATTGACCTCAAAGTCAAATGAGCCAAACCCATGATCTGACAGGACGACGAGTGTTGTTTTTTTGTCTATTTTGTCAATGGTCTTCCCTATGATCTGGTCAATCTTCTTGTAGTAGTCTATGACGACAGGAGAATATTCCCCATTCTCCCTATCACTCCAAAACATATGTTGAACAGTGTCAATAGAACCAAAGTATGCAACAAGAACTCCATTCTTCATATTGGCAAGTTCTGAAAAATAAATTTTTTCTCGCTCGTTCAATACTTCGTTTGCCAAACTCAAAAAAGCTTTGTCATCAAGAACTCCTTCTTCAAGCGCCCATGAATCAATAGGCAATCCCTGTGTGTGAAACATTCCCATACTTTTTGCCAGGTCTTTTGCATAGTCCTTTGGAAAAGAGATGGGATAAACAGGATTTTCCGGATCAAAATTTATAGGACTCAAATATAACTCAAGTTCCGGTGTAACACTTTTTAAATAAAACTTCCCCACTCCATTAATATGAGTAAAAATATCTACATCAAAGACGAATTTTTTCCAGTCTGAAAATTCATTTTTTTTCAGAGTAAACGTATTATTTTGGAAGTTTAGTTGCACCTCATTGTTGTTTACTTTCTTCACCTGAAGTGGAATCATCATATTCTTCACTTCCGAAAAATATCTGTACTTTGGCCCTTTGATAACGGTGTGATATATCGCTTCTCGATCTAAATGAATGAGCATCCCCCTGAAGCTTGGGTTTGATGAATAATCCTTTGTAGTAAACAACGTAAAAGTTCCCTCCGTCCCAAGTATGTCGGGTGTTCCCATTCCCGAAATCATTTTTCCTTCTAACTTTTTTGGGACCGGATAGGTATCAGGAAGAAAGAGTGTGGTTGTTGGAAGTCCGTTTTCACTAGCAACTTCCCAGAAAGGTTTTGTTAACCATTTATGAGGAGAACTATCCGACATGTTCAGACTGACACTATAATCTTTGGGGTCTCTTCCGATAAAGTCATACACTCCGTGTTTACTCGTTGTCCCTCCTACTATGAAGCTTGCCCACGCAACAGGTGACTGTGGGGGGGTTGATGTTTCAAGTTCTGAAAAATAACCCTCGTCTTTGAGTTTTTTAAAGTTGGGCAGAAGATTATTTTCTATTCCCTGATTTATCACATGAGGGTCAAGTGCATCAACAGCCAATACGACAACCTTTTCATCGGTCATTATCTTTGAAGTCCTGTGCCCCATATAATATATGGATACTATTATCGCAGAAAGAAAAATGAATAATAAACCAAAAAAGAATATCTTTTTTTTGTACAACGAGAGAAAGGCTCTTTTCAAAAATATCCCGACACTCAAAGCCAAAGTTCCAATCATGCCGAGAATAAATGGTACAATGGAGGAGAAAATATACCCAGATCCGGGATCGATATAGCCAGCAAAAATTATCTTTTCAACCCCATGTGTTGAGGGCGTTTGGCAGAAAATACACATAAAATGATTCAACGTACGGAAAGTATACACCAAAAAATAGCGCGAACAAAAAAAATTGTCAAACAGGCAATTGCCAAATATGGGGCAGAAAATATTGCAATCGCATGGAAAGGAGGAAAAGACACGACTACCCTCATGCACATCATTCTCACGATGTATGACGGAGTTATTCCTTTTCCAGTCATGTTCAATGACACCACTCTAGAGTTTAAGGAGGTATATCATTTCATTGGCCACCTGCAAAAGCTGTGGAAACTCGATCTTAAAATAGTAAAACACGGAGAAAAGGAGCTTGCAGAGTACCACGAAACACGAGATAAAAAGCGGAAAAAAGAGCTGTCAAGAATAATGAAAATCAATTCGCTCAATAAAGCGCTTAAGACCTATCACTTAAAAGGATACATGTTGGGAATACGATGGGATGAACATCCCGCACGTGCTAGTGAAACGTATTTTTCCCAAAGGCCAGATCATATAAGAATTCATCCTCTTCTTCATTTTACCGAAAAGGACGTATGGGAGTATATTAGGTTGTTTAATGTTCCCTATTTAACACTCTACGATAAAGGATATCGTTCTATCGGTGAAAAACCCTTTACAAAAAAATCCAAGGAGGGGGAACGTTCCGGACGCGAAGTAGAAAAAGAACGCTCAATGGAAAAACTCAGGCAAATGGGGTATTGGTAACTTAAAGGAGTTTTTTTCTTTCAAGATAAGTCGTAATCAAACGCAATGATTGTTTGACTGTTTTTGTTGACGTATCAATAACTATCTCAGGATTAATGGGCTTTTCGTATGTATCGTCAACTCCCGTAACACCTTTTATCAGACCTACCTTCATTTTTTTATATAGTCCTTTTATGTCCCGTTCTTTACACAGTTCAATGGGAGTAGATACGTACACTTCAACAAATGCCCCGTTTATGGATACCATATCCCTCACTTCTTTTCGGACATCCTCATAAGGAGAAATTGCCGCACATAGAGCAATACCTCCGTGTTTTGTAATTTCACTTGCCACAAACCCTATCCTTCTTATATTCGTTTTTCTGTCTTCTTTGCTAAAGCCCAGGCCCTTACTCAAATTTTTTCTTACAATGTCCCCATCAAGAAGAGTCACTTTTCGATGGAATGTATTCATAATGTATGCTCCCAAACTTCTTGACAATGTTGACTTTCCTGACGAAGGCAATCCGGTAAAAAAAACTGTCAGTCCCCTGTTATATCGTGCATTTATTCTCAAAAACTTTATGATTTCAGGAAAAGAGAACCAACTCGGAATCTTGTCATTCATAAACAGCATCTTTCTAAAATCTGTTCCTGATATTTTTTTTATACGGTCGGTTTTTTTTATTGTATCGACACTAATATATTTTTTGCTTTTCTCCTCATATACCATCTCTTTGTAACAAAGAATTTCTATCCCTATTTCTTTTGCATACTGACGCGCCAACTCTTGAGCTTCATACGGCCCGTAAAAAGGAATCCCTTGAAGATTGTTCCCAGGATCTGCATGGTTTCTTCCAATAATAAAATGTGTGCATCCATAATTTTTTCTGATTATGGCATGAAGGAGTGCTTCTTTCGGACCGGCCATTCTCATTGCCAAGGGGAGCAAATTAAGCGTGCTGAAATCTTTCGCGTATTTGTCCTGTATTATTCGATAACACTTAATACGAGTCACCGCGTTAATGTCTCCGTCTTTCGTTAACCCAACAGAAGGATGAATGAGGACCTTCCCCCCAACTCTTTTTGCCGCATCTTTTATCAATGAAAAATGTGCCTTATGAATAGGGTTTCTTGTCTGGAATCCGATAATGCGTTTCCAGTTTTTTTTAAAAAACCATTGTTGCAGTTGCAGTGGAGTTAACCTTAAATCAGGATAATCGAGATGCTCAATTTGCCGCAACGCATAAATTGTTCCGCCAATGCAATATTCATTGACACGCCCATATAAGTATTTCACTCCAAAATGATCTTGACTGGTTGTGCCGTAGATGGCTCTTGCCTCTTTCTCTTTATCAGATTTGTATAGTGACTCAACTCGTATCACCGCCAAAGGGTTGTCAAAAGTATCGCAAAGTAAAACATCACTCCCAACAGCAAAAGTCTTCTTATCCGGTACGTCCAATACTATGGGAACTGGCCACAGAATGCCACTTGCAAGTCTCATTTTTGTAATCACCGAAAAGTAATCGTCTTCATTCAAAAAGCCTTTTAGGGGAGAAAATCCTCCGTTCATTATCAGTTCCAGATCGCATATTTGCCGCTCATTAAGAACAAGTCTTGGTAAATATGGAAAAGCATCTTTAAACAGTTCTTCATTCTCTTTTATTTGCTTATACAGATTTACTAGAGTGCCCCCATGGCTTCTTAATAAAAGGTCTTTCATATCTTTATAGCTCCCATTATAGTAAACGTTTACCAAGTGTTGGTGTTATTTATACAGATCAAGAAGTTGCTTTTGATTGTCAGGAGAAGACATATCCTTTAATAGTTGAAGGTTTTGTGAAGAAGATGACTGATTTAAAAGCCCACCCATTAAAAGGAGGGAGACGACGAGAGAAACAATAGTAAGGACAAGCGATATAATTCCCGCTTTAATATTCTCATCTTCTCCACCCGTAAAAAAGAGATATTTGACAAAATAATAAAGTCCAAGGGGAGGAAGAAGAACACTGAGTAGGTATGCCTTCCCATATCCTTGAGATGCCTTCATTTTTTTCTCTTTCGCATCAACCTCTGCCATGGTTCCAAACAGTTCAACCTTCTTCTTGTAATCATCTTGCTCATCCATAACTGCATTATGTCTCACTTATAAATTCGAACCTCAAAACTTCTTTTCCGTTCACCTTTACCGTTTCTTCAAACATTCGGACAGGTCTCACCCATAATTTTCCCAATTTATTTTCATATAATGCTTCATACAGGACCAATTCTTCCAAGGTTTCACTATGTCGGACTATTTTTAATACTTTATATTTATTTCCTTTGTAATGCTTATATACTCCTGGTTTTATTTTCATATGTACTAAGTGTATCACCCTGTATTGAAGAATAAAAAGTTATCTGGTACTATGACTTCATATGACACAAACACAACAGAATCTGCTAAAAGCGTTCGCAGGCGAAAGCCAGGCTCGGAATAAATATACGTTCTTTGCGAAGTTTGCTCGCAAGGAAGGAATGGAGTGGATTGCCCGCATATTTGAAGAAACTGCCGATAACGAACGAGCTCATGCTGAGGAACTTACGGAGCTGATAACGGAACCGGTAAAAACACCCGCTGAACTTTCTATTGAACCGTTCAAAAAAACACTCGACAATCTTAAAATGGCGGCAGAAGGAGAGAAATATGAGTGGACGACAATGTATCCTGATTTTGAAAAAATTGCAATAGAAGAAAAGGATGAAAAAGCAGCAAAACTGTTCGGATCCCTCAAGCTTGTCGAAGAAAAACATGAAGAGCGCTATATTATTATCGCAAGAAAACTGGATGAAAAGACTCTCTATGACTCAAATGCTGAACTTGAATGGAAATGCGTCAATTGCGGATTTATTTATAAGGGGAAACAGCCTCCGATGAGTTGTCCTGTGTGCAAAAAGCCTTTTTCATGGTACATGCCGCTTGGATTAGTGCGATAAGACAATCTGTTTGACAAATATTTGTTGTAGGGTGTATACTATACCGTAATACTATAAGCTATTTTCCCTATGAAAGAAACAGGAGAATACTCAACCGGCATCGCCGCAGAGCTCGTCTCAGCACTCATTACTCTCCTTGTCCTTCCCATGCTCGGGCTCATCAATCAATAAAAAACCCCGCCATTTCTGACGGGGCCTTTTAGGGTTAGTTTATACTTTCCTACTCCCTTTGTCTTAATATCCCATTCCGCCCATTCCACCCATTCCGCCCATATCGGGAACTCCGGCTGTAGGCTTCTTTTCTTCTGGAATATCGGAAATAAGTGCCTCTGTCGTAAGAATCATTGTTGCGACAGAAATTGCGTTTTGAACCGCTGTTCTGACGACTTTTAAAGGATCAATAATGCCTGCTTTTATCATATCGATTGGCTCTGCAGTTTCGGCAGATTCGGTCTTCAAAACATCAAAACCAAAACCTTTTCCGCTTACTGTGCGTGCTTTTGCAATAAGTTCGCCCGGATTAAGTCCTGCGTTTTTCATCAGCATTTTGAACGGTTCCTCAATTGCGCTTCGGACTATTTCATATCCGATAAGTTCATCTTTGTTTGCTCCCGCTTTTTCAAATGCTTTTATATTCATGTGCTGCGCAATATTAAGTAACGCAACAGCTCCACCTGGGACGATTCCTTCTTCGAGTGCTGCCTTTGTTGCGGCAACCGCGTCAATTACCCGTTCTTTTTTATCTTTAAGTTCTACTTCGGATGCAGCTCCAACATTGATGACCGCAACTCCACCGGAAAGCTTTGCTAAGCGTTCCTGTAATTTTTCTTTATCAAAATCAGAGGTTGATTCCTCAATCTGTTTTTTGATCTGGGCAACACGTGCCATGATGGATTTTTTTTCTCCTCTTCCTCCGATAATGCGTGTATTTTCTTTGTCTGACTCAACACGGTCAGCACGTCCACAGTCTTCAACCTCGACTGTGTCAAGTTTTTTCCCTAATTCTTCAGAAATAACTGTTCCTCCTGTAAGGATTGCAATATCCTGCAACATTTCCTTTCGTCTGTCTCCAAATCCAGGAGCTTTTACAACGAGAGCATTGAATGTTCCTCTTAATTTATTGACGACGATTGTTGCAAGCGCTTCTCCATCAATATCATCTGCAATAATGACGAGATTCTTGGAAACTTTTACGAATTTTTCCAGGAAGGGAAGCAAATCTGCAATCGCTGAGATTTTTTTATCAGTAATTAAAATATATGGTTCTTCAATTTCTGCAATCATCTTGTCGGTATTTGTTGCAAAGTACTGGGATGCAAAACCTTTGTCAAACTGCATTCCTTCTTTGTGAGCGACAAACGTATTAAGTCCTTTTCCTTCTTGAACAGTAACAACTCCCTCTTTTCCGCCGACTTTTTTTAAAGCATCTGCAATAAGATCGCCCAGTTCCTGACTTGCTGCGGAAATTGTTGCAACGCTTGCTGCATCCGAAAGGGTAATTTTTTTTGAAAGTCCCTTCAGCTCATTGACGATTGTTTCGCCTGCTTTTGTAAGTCCGCGTCTCATAATCATCGGGTTAGCTCCTGCTGAAATCATCTTTATACCTTCAACAACAATTGACCGTGCAAGTACTGTTGCGGTGGTGGTTCCATCTCCTGCGATATCTGCCGTTTTTGAGGCAGCTTCTTTGACAAGTTGTGCGCCCATGTTTTCAAATGCATCAGGAAGTTCTATTTCTTTTGCAACGGTAACACCATCGTGGATGACGTTTGGAGCACCCCATTTTTTATCAATTGCAACGTTTCGTCCTTTTGGACCTAATGTTGTTGCAACCGCATCTGTTAATTGATTAACACCGGAAAGAAGTTTTGTGCGAGCAGCTTCTCCGTATAATACTTTTTTTGCCATAGTTTATTAGTAATAATTTGTAATATGAAATTATTCAACAATTGCCATTACGTCTTTTTGTTCAACAAGAAGCCATTCTTCCATGTTCACTTTTACTTCATTTCCTCCCCACTTTTTGTACATTACCTTGTCCCCCTTCTTAACAACCATAGGAATGAGTTTTCCGTCTGGATTGGTGGCACCAGGTCCGATTGCCATCACCTCTCCCACTTGAGGTTTTTCTTTAGCGCTGTCGGGAAGGACAATTCCCGAGGGAGTTCTCGTTTCGGCAGTAAGAGGTTTAATAAGTACGAAATCGAACAAAGGACTGATTTTGGTTCCACTTGTTTTGGTCATAGACATTGATCGAAATAATTTATAAAATGATTTTTAGTACTGTAGTTATAATAAAGATTTCTTATTTTGTCAAGTGGATACTTCGTCTGCTAATCAAACAAATCAACCAAATAGTTTGTCGGAAATTGACAAACTAAAGCAGCAACTGCAATCAGTGCAATTGCCTACTTATTTGTATGAAAAAGCGATGGAACAGATTGAACGAATTAACCTCACCATCAAATATGGAGGAAATCTTGCCCAACTGGACATCACCGCAAAATATGTCGACTGGATTACTCATCTCCCCTGGAACACCATTTCACAGGACACCTTTGATATTAACAAGGCAAAAGAATACCTGGACAAAAATCACTTTGGCCTGGAGAAAGTAAAGGGAATGATTCTTGAGTATCTGTCGGTTATTATCCTGCAAAAAAAAGATCCCAATAATACTTCCTTTCATGCACCAAACCTTTTCTTTGTGGGACTTGCCGGTACCGGTAAAACAACGTTCGCCCTTTCCATTGCCGAGGCGTTGGGACGCAAGCTCGTGCGTATTCCTTTTGGAGGTCTCTCTTCCTCGTCTGACTTGAGAGGTCAGTCAAAAACCTCTCCCGAGGCAGAGCCGGGCATGATAATGAAGGCTCTCCGCAGGGCAGGGACAAAAAATCCTGTCATTCTTCTTGATGAGCTTGATAGATGTACCCCTGAATCTCGTTCGTCCATTATGGGTGTCCTTATTGAACTTCTTGATCCGGGCCAAAATGCTACCTACACCGATTATTTTGTTGATTATCCGTTTGACCTTTCTCAAATACTGTTTGTCGCAACGGCAAACAATACAAGTTCCATTGCAAGCGCTGTCCTTGACCGACTAGAGGTCATACAGATGCCTTCCTACAACGATGCTGAAAAAATAGAAATAGGAAAAAGGTTCGTATTACCTAAGTTTTTGAAGGAGACCGGTTTGTCTGCAAGCCAAATAACAATTGATGATGCTATGTGGGAAAAATTAGTGCGCCCACTTGGATTTGAACCGGGAATACGAAGCTTGGAACGGGAAATTGAAATGATTGTACGGAAAGCTGCATTCCAGATAGTCTCAGGAAAAGGCACTAACTTCACGATAACTGAAAGCAACTACCGTGAGTTTGCTCCATAGTGCTTCACCCTTTCTTCCACCTGTTAAGCAAAAGCGAATTTGACACAACCGAAATAGAGCTGAGTGCCATCGCAAGTCCTGCTAGTTCAGGTTTCAGAATAATACCCGCACCAATAAGTACTCTGGCAGCAATAGGAATTCCTAGGACATTATAGATAAGGGCAAAAAACATATTCTGCTTAATTTTTGCAATGGTCGCTTTGGAGAGATTGATGGCGTTTACCACGTCCGTTAAATCATTCTTTACGATAACAATTCCCCCGGATTCCATCGCAACATCGGTTCCCGACCCCATCGCAATACCCAAATCCGCCTGAGCAAGAGCGGGAGCATCATTAATACCATCTCCTACCATCGCTACTTTTTTGCCGGCTTTCTGGAGTTTTTTTATCTGTTCCGATTTATCTTCAGGCAACACCTCAGACAGTACATTTGTGATGCCCACTTGTGCGGCAATTGCATGTGCGGTTTTTTCGTTGTCTCCCGTAATCATATATGTGTCAATGCCCATTCCCCTTAATCGGGATATGGCTTCTCTTGAAGTTTCCTTTACCGTATCAGCTACTCCGATGAGTCCTATTATTTCTTTTTTACTTGAAAGAATCATTACTGTTTTTCCCTGCTCCTCAAGTAAGTTCATCTTCTTGTTAATTTTTTCCGTCGACAATCCAATAACGGTATTAATAAGCTTTCTATTCCCAAAATAATATTCAACAGTATCTATCTGTCCTTCCACTCCCAATCCCGGTAGAGCTTTAAATTTTGTAACAGATTTCAGTGTTTTTTGCTCCTTCTTTGCCTGCTCACCTATTGCGCCTGCAAGAGGATGTTCCGATTGTTTCTCAAGTGCAGCGGCTATGGATAACACGTCTGTTTTGCTCTCGCCCAGTGGAAGTATATCTGTCACTTCGGGCGTTCCTTTCGTCAATGTTCCTGTTTTATCAAATACTATTGTGTTTATTTTGCATGCCTCCTCAAGCGGTTCTCCTCCTTTAATAAGGATGCCATTCTCTGCTCCTTTTCCTGTTCCTACCATTATGGCAGTTGGAGTCGCAAGTCCAAGTGCGCAGGGACACGCAATAACTATTACCGCCGTAAATGTCATAAGAGCAAATGATAATGTTGCGCCGAGCAAAAAATACCATACAAGAAACGTGAAAAGAGCTATCCCTATTACGGTTGGGACAAAGTAAGCAGAGATCGTATCGGCAAAGTCCTGAATGGGAGCTTTTGAACCCTGTGCATCCTCAACAAGCTTAATAATTCGCGCCAATTTAGTTTCCGCACCAACCCGTGTTACTTTAAACTCAAAACTCCCCATTTTGTTCATCGTTCCTCCCGTTACTATGTCATTCACTTGTTTTTCAACCGGGATACTTTCCCCCGTAAGCATCGATTCGTCTACTGCAGAAGTTCCTTTAGTAATTATTCCATCAACGGGTATTTTTTCGCCAGGACGCACGAGGACAATATCTCCTTTAATAACAGTGTCTATTGCGACATCAAGAGTTTTTCCGCTTCGAAGTACCCGTGCCGTTTTTGCTTGAAGATTTGCGAGTTTCTTTATGGCATCTGATGTATGACTTTTTGCCTGTCCTTCAAGCCACTTTCCCAAAAGAACAAACGTAATAAGAAATGCTGCCGTTTCAAAATACAGCTCGGGAATCATTTCTCCTCCGACACCTATTATTGATTTTGTTGTGAGATAGTAGGAAATATAATTTGCGACACTATAAAAATAGGCAACGCTCGTCCCTATCGCAATGAGAGAATCCATATTAAATGTTTTGAGTCGGAGGGCGGCCCACATTCCCTTATAAAATCGTGCTCCGATGACAAACTGTATGGGAGTTGCAAGCACGAATGAAATAATACCGGCAAAAGGAAGAATACTCATCCCACCCGGAATACCAGGGATAAAATTTAACAGCATGAAAAATACCATCGGAACACTTAAAACAAGACTTGTTACAAATGAATAGAACAAGGCGCTTGTTTCCTTTTTTCTTCTCACGCCTTCAGTCTGAGTATTCTTTTCATCAACGACATATGCCTGGTATCCTGCCTTTTTTACTGCATCGATAAGAGCATCTTCTTTTACAACAGACCCGTCATATATAACCGTTGCCTTTTCAGCGGCAAAATTTGTATGTGCTTCTTTTACTCCCTCTACTTTGTTTAACGATTTCTCGATAATAAGGGCACAGGACGCACAATGCATGCCGGAAAGGGACAAGTTGAGTTTTGTAGTATTATTCATAGATTTATTCTGAAACAATAATTGAACCACTGTACATTCCCATGCTACAGCTGAATGGAATTTCCCCTTTTTCACTTGGGGTAAACTCAAACACTTGCTCCTTTTCTGTAAGAAGTGTTCTTATATTCAACTTCTGGACAACGAAACTGCTTGCACATGAGTAAGGATAAACTGATTTAACTATCCATCTGACCGGCATTCCCTTTTTTACCGTAAAACTATCGGGAGAATACCCACGCGCATTCTGTTCCATGTGAACAATTTGCACACCGTTTTCTATTTTTACATTCACATCTTGTTGTTCGACTTGAGGCGTACGCGATTGCGTTTTTACTCCCGCAAGGACAAGACCGTTTCGCATATTAAAAAGTGCTGCTCCAATAACAATAAGTCCGACAATTCTAAATAAAAGTCCGGACTTCCCCTTTATAAAAGATGTTGCTCCACCTAGACTTAAAAGTCCTGGGGTTGTACCAAGTGCAAATACCGATAAAGTAATTGCTCCCTGCAGAAATGATCCTGTTGTCATCGCATATAGTTGGACCGCTTGCGTAAAACCACACGGAACAAAAAAAGTAAGAGCTCCAAGCATCATTGTATTTGTGTGGGAATATGTTTTACTTCCATGCTCAGATATTCCAAGCGCCTTACTTATCCCTTTTGGTAAAGAAACAGAAACTGTTGAGAGTCGGGGAAATATGCCAATAAGCTGTAGACCCAACACAATCATTACGACGCTGACAACAACAACTAGGGTTCCCGCCCCTATCGGAGAAAGTTGGAATAATGATCCGATAAGACCGACTAACCCTCCCAAAATAAAAAAGGAGATAATTCTGCCTACATTAAAAAAAATGTGGGGAGTAAACTTTTCGCTTATTGTTGCATTCTCATTTTGTTGGGCAAATCTGCTTGCAACTCCCAGTACCAATCCCCCAACAAGAGCCATGCAAGTTGAAACTCCCGCGGTAAGTCCTACGATAAAAACAACCGGTAAACTTTTAAAATTGTTCTGACCGATTAAATTTAAATTAAAAATCCCTAATTCTTTTAGGATGAAATACAGCAAAGTGACCATTATTGCTGCGATTCCCAAATCGATATAGTCTTGGATGTTGTGAGAGAAGAATGTGAGGTTGTTCTCCTTTCCGATAATGTAGCCTGCGGCCTGAACGGCATGTGCTATTTCTGTCTGACTCACCGCTCCTTTATATTGGATAGTAGCTGTCCCTGTTTTATGGCTTATATCTACATTCGCTATATTCTTTATTTTTTTTAGCTCATCCTCTATAAGGATCTCACACGATTTGCAGTGCATTCCTTTTATTGAAACAGTTGTTGTCTCCATTATTTATTTTGCAAATTGGTAACCTTTAGGATTTCCTCTATCATCTCATCTTTTCTTTTTTCGTTAGTCGTTTTCATTGCATGTTTAAAGCATGAGTTTAAATGAGACTCCATGAGTTGTTTGTGCGCTGATTTAAGGAGCCCTATAACTGCCAAGTTTTGTTGCATAATGTCGATGCAGTACTCGCCGTTTTCCGTCATTTCAATTATTTTTTCAAGGAGGCTATTTGCTTTTTTATAATTAGTCAGAAGCTTTTGTTTGTCGCTTTGCATTTGAATCATAGAAATTAAAAATTAGTAATACCCATACCTGGGGTATAGGTATATAGTATAGACAAACAACACCCTTGTCAAGAGTGTGTGAAGTGAGAAGACTATTATTCTACTGATATAGTGACCGACAGAATTTTGACTGGGGTAACTGGAGTTGATCTTTCTCCAGACGGCTCTGTCGGAGCTTCAGCTATTGCATCTACTGTCTCGATTCCTTTGATGACTTTTCCAAAAATCACATAATCCTTTTGAAGCGGGACGTCTTTATGCATGATAAAGAATTGACTCCCATTTGTGTCAGGTCCGGCATTTGCCATAGCGATAGTACCGCGGGTATATTCGCCAACAAATGGCTCATCATCAAACCTATATCCGGGTCCTCCCGTCCCTGTCCCTGTCGGATCTCCACCCTGGATCATGAAGTCTTTTATGACTCTGTGAAAAATGGTGTTATTATAAAAACCTTTCTTTGCAAGAGTCACAAAATTATTCACTGTAATGGGAGTGTCTGCGGCATTGAGCTGAATGACGATGTCTCCTTTTTCCGTTTTCAGAGTTGCCGAATATTTTTTTGTTTTATCAATCGTCATCTTTGGCTGTTTCATAGTTTCATCAACTGTCCCCGTTGGTAGGTTTTCTTGTGCTGTTGGAGTCACTTCAGTTTTTGTCTGTTCTGTTTGTTTCTCCGGCTTCACAAGAAAAAATGATAATAAGGCAATACATATTACCAAAATAATTGCAGCAATACCTATTTGTTTCATAGTATAAAAATTATTTAACCCATTTATTGTAACAAAAAAGTATTATCCGCTCGCTGAAGTATAAAATCTGAGGGCAAATTTCCAAAACCATCGAGAAAGAAGGAAAAATACACAAGTAAAAAACAAGAGCCACAGCACGTCTCCTCCCATTGCCTTATTCAACAGCATCTTTGTGGGAGTTGCCATTGTAAGCGTCAAAGGCAAAAGAAAAAAAAGCACGAAATTTTTTGTTTCATATACAATTTGGGACGGATAACGTGCAATTCCCGTCACATTGTAAAGCAACTCAATAACATTGGACAAGCGTGGATACCAAATAAGGGAAGTTGCCACGATAAACCAGAATGAATAGATAAGGGTAAGCCCACAGATTCCCAAGACAAAAAAACCGACAACATTAGGGAGAGCAACAACTACGTGAGTAATTGAGAGCATGTAAACAAGGATGATGCATCCGAGCACTGTTCTAAACAATCCTGTGAAGTTCATTATCCAAAAACTTGTGAGAAATTGTGAATCCATCGGCTTTGCAAGGATCAAATCAAGCTCTCCGTAATCAATGACGCGGGATAAGCGACTGAAGTTTCGTGCAAGTACAAAATGAAATATGCCCCAGAAAAAGCTATACGCAGCAGTCAGAATAATAAGTTCGTTGCGTGTCCAACCGAATATGCTTTTTACACGGGAAGTGAGAAGAAGAACAGAGATATATTGGAACGATCCCCATACGACACTGCTTGCCATCATGGCATAAAATCCTCCTCGATATGCCGTCAGCGCAGAAAGATTTAAGCCAAAAAGCGTCTTATAGACACGAAAATATTTTTTAATATTCATTGTCCTATTGCGGTAAACTTTTTAATCCCGGCATTCCATACCCGATGATACACAAAAACCAACAGCCCAAGCCACACACACTGAATACCTATAACACGCAAAAGCTCACTATATGAAAGGCGACCGATGAATGCGATTGTCGGATAATAGATAATATAAGCAAACGGAAGAATGTTGGCTATGGTCTGTATTAATGACGGAAGCAGTACCAAGGGCACGACTATCCCTGCAAAAACAATATGTATCACGTACAGCACTTCGTACAGTCCGTAGATATCCGTAATCCAAAAAGCCAAAAGTCCTATCGTCTGTTTGAATGTATTCGAAATAAATGCTGCCAACAGAGCAATGATGACGGCTAACAAAATAGTAAGAGGGTCTTTTGACAATGAAATGAATCCACCAAAATAAAAATAAAAAACGGCAAGAGTGATAATACCGTATACTCCCTGCAGAATACGATAAGGCGTCTCTTCAAACAATTTTATCCAATAATAGGGGAATGGTTTTACCAAATAACGGACAAGCTCCCCTTTTTGAATATCTCTTTCGGATATATCTTCCTCTATATGTGAAACAAGAAACGCCCCGGTTATTGCAACCAGAAAGTAATAAGAAACAATTGTGGTGAGAGTCCATCCGGGAGCTATTTCCTGTCCTCCCTTGAGCGCTCCTCGCCAAAAAAGAATAAGTATTAACGGGTTAATGAATGTGACCACAAACCAAACAAGCGAACGGAGTCTCTGTTCAAAAACATGTTCAAAATGAAGCAGTAGTATTCTTATGTAGCGCATAGGTTAAGCTTTTTCGTTTGAAAAAATATCACGAATCACGCCCTCAATTGCCGGATCTTCTATATTAAGATCTTCAACAGGAAAATCTTCAAGAAGTTTTGCTGCAACTTTTTTATAGTCTTTCAGTGGAACCGATAGTACGATTCTTGGAAAATCATTTTCTTCAATTCTTCCCAACTTCTCCAACCTCTCTCTTTCGACCGCCTCAGAAAGAATAATAATTATCCGTTTTTCGGGTGAATATTTTTTCACAATATCCTTTAAGCTACCGTCATAAATTAATTTACCGTAGTTGATGACTATCACGCGGTCACACAGCTCTTTTACATCCTGCATATAGTGACTCGTGAGGATAATAGTTGCTTTATATCGTTTGTTATAATCTCGGATAAAATCCCTTAGTTTTTTTTGTACAAATACATCAAGTCCAATTGTTGGTTCATCGAGAAAGAGAACCTTTGGTTTATGCAGCAGTGATCCGATAAGTTCCATTTTCATTCGTTGTCCCAAAGACAACTTCCTTACCTGTACATTAAGGATATTTTTTACATCCAGAAGCTCCGTCAATTCGCCGAGCGTTTTATCAAATTCCGATTTCGGTATTTCGTAAATTTCTTTATTTAAGATATACGACTCAATTGCAGGTAGGTCCCACCACAATTGATTTTTCTGACCCATGACGATTGCCATTTGTTTGAGGAATTTTTCTTTTCGGTTATATGGCGTGAATCCCATTACTGATAGTTCACCGCTTGTGGGATACAAAAGACCGGAAAGACATTTGAGAGTTGTCGTTTTCCCTGCTCCATTAGGACCAATAAAACCGATAAGTTCGCCCTCTTCTATTTCAAAAGAAATTGAGTCGACAGCCTTTTTTTCAAAATATTCCCGCTTTACCAAAGATTTCAAGGATCCTACCATCCCTGCTTCTTTTTTGTAGCTTTGATAGGATTTTGTCAAATTTTTTACAGAGATAATTGCCATAGTGAGTTAATTATAACTAATACCTCACTTATTTTTGTGAAGAGCGGAACAGTTCTGGAAGAATAAAACCAACAAAGATAATACATCCGCCTAAAATAGTCGACACAGATAATACTTCATGATAAAAAAAATATGCAAGAACAACGCCGAACACCACCTCGCTGAGCATTATGATACTCGCAACTTGAGATTCGAGATGTTTGAATCCGTAAATCATAAGTTGACCTGTGGAAATAAACATGAAGACAAACAATAGGTTTGCAAGCCATATGGGAAGCGGCATAGAGAAAACCCATTGCTCTTTTAATATTAATGAAACACTGGTAAATAAAATAAGCGAAAAAACGTAATCAAGAAAATTCAGTTGGACCCCGCTGTATTTGTCAGAAACAAATTTTGATACACTGTTCCATAGTGCCGTTCCAACTCCGGAAACCGCTGCAAATATCATATAAAAAATACTTCCTGTTTGCATACGCTGCACATACATGATGGCAAGCCCAATAACTGCCAAAAGAAGTGCGGCAATTTTTGCACTTGTTACTTTTTCTTTGAAAAAGATCGATCCCACAATAAATCCGGCAACAGCAACAACACCATAAAAAATAAAATAAGCTGTCCCAATTGGGAGATAATAAAATGAATAGTAAGAACCGATAAATCCGACAAGACCGCATAGCGAACGAAGTGCAATAATGAATAGGTCTTTTCTTGAAACAGATATCCATTTTTTTCCAAACAAAACTATCGCCCCAAGAAAGATGCATCCCAAAACGTTGCGCACTATTCCGGCAAAGAATACAGGAATTGCAAAACCAATGATACGAGTTAAAATTCCAAAAAAACTATAAATAAACGCTGCTGAAAGCAGGCTCATTATTCCTAACCCCTCCCGTTTTTGCTGAAATGCCATTCTTCATTATATAAATACGAGTATCTTTTTCAAAGGACAGGTTTATTTAAATCGAATATTTTTTTCTGTTGTACAATGCAGATATGGAACTTCGCCAAATAAGCGTCAATGATATACCAGATAATACCCATTCCCTTTTTCAGTCGAGAGCATATCTAGCTTTATTTTCTCGCTCGTTTTCAAAAGCAGAGAATTTACTGATAATTGGAGCATATGAAGCCGGCCATCTTGTCGCGGTTCTTCCCTTCGAAAGAGTAGACTCTTCTCTTATTTTTCTTGGTATGCAGAAAGTGTTAGGAGGACAAGAGATAACCGACTATGGAGATGTTCTTACTCTTTCTTCGTTTGATGATAAAACAGTGTGGGACGAAGTTTTTGCCGTTGCGAGAAAACTCTTGGTTACTTCCATTGTTCTTGACTACGTGCGCGAAGATTGCCAAACATACACGTACCTTGCACATTCCCACAATACTCTTATCAGTCAACAAGAAGTTGCTCCGTTTATTTTGCTTCCCTCAACATGGGAAAGCTATCTTGAAAATCTGGATAGGGTAAATCGAAAGGAGTTGAAACGTAAGCTCAAAAGACTTGATTCAGTTCAAACTTCTTTTACCGTATATCCCGCAAGTAGTAAACAAGCGTTCCATGATTTTGTTTCTCTCCACAGGAAATCAAGTAATGATAAAAATCAGTTTATGTCGGGCCAAATGGAACAGTTCTTTATTGCATTGAGTCAGATAATAATTCCGTCATGGAATAGTTCTATCGCACTCCTTACCATAGAAGAGAAGCCTGCGGCAGCTGTATTCTTTTTTGAAAATGCAACCACCACATACCTCTATAACTCTGGGTTTGACCCAAGTTTTAAATTCTATAGTGCTGGCTTAATGCTTCATGCGCTCCTCATAAAAAGAGGGATTGAGGCACAGAAAAAAATCCATGATTTCCTTCGGGGAACGGAACGATACAAATATGATCTTGGTGCACATAACATGAATCTCTATAAAATTACCATTTCTCTTTAATAGTTGTTTTGCTAGTATTGTCATACTATGAAACCATATAAAATAATGGGGATATTCGCCCATCCGGATGACGAAACGTTTGGTCCTGGAGGAACGTTAGCTCTCTATGCAGCGCGCGGTCATGAGACTTTTGTTTTTACTGCAACCCAGGGACAAGCGGGTCAGGCGGCTTCTCTTCCCATAAAAACGACCATTGGAGACTGCCGAGTAGTTGAATTGCAAAAGGCAACGAAAATTCTTGGCGTTAAAAAGCTCGTCAACTCGGAATTTTTTGACGGCACGTTAAATGAATCTCAAACACCACTACTGAAAAAAGTGATAGCTGAGGAAACGGAAAAAATTAACCCCGATATAATTTTCGTTTTTGAGCCCGGAGGCATCTCTCAACATCTTGACCATATCGCGGTTACAAAGTCCGTCATTCAGTTGTACGATGAAAAACGTATTCATCCAAAAAAAATATATTACTATGGTTTGCCAAGAGAGCTTATGAACTATTTGGGAAGAACTGGAGGGATTGACGAAAAAAAAGGAGCAAAGATTAATATCAGTTCCGTTTGGAAAACAAAAGTACAAGCAATGAAGGCACACCGTACGCAGAAGGCAGACTATACAAGAATTCTCGAAAGGTTTGACGCAATTAAAAAAGGAGGAAGCGAAGCGTGGCAATATGAGTGTTTCGAACTTGCACGCACATCGCTAAAAACAATCACCCTTCCGGAGACGGATTTATTAAACGGATTATAACTAACCCGTAAATTTATTGCCGAGTTTTGCCACTTCTTCAAAAACGCCTTTACCATGGGCAATAGCTGTTGCAAGTGGCCCCATCGTCTCCCAGTAAAAGTGGAAGAATTCTGATTTTGCATGAGTGAGTGCGTCCTGGTGTTTTGGATGTTGTAAGTCAACAATGAATTGTCTCCATGCCTCATCATCTGGCGCATATCCCTGTAAAGCTCCATTTTCAATTGCCTTTCTTCGTAGTGTCATAAGCGTATGAATCTTGGTAGTCCTGTGTCCCGTATCTTCATCGATTTTTTGAATGCGGTCTTTTTGGCGCAACCCTCCGCTTCCTGCAACGGGTAGACGCATCAAATAACGAAATCCAAAATATGCAGGACCGAAACTAGGAAGACGTATTATTTCTTTTCCCTCTTCTTCCATAACATATGTCCAGGGTTGCAAAGACTCCTCTGAAATCGGCTTTGAAACGGTTGATCCAAAAGAGAAATGTGCACACCCACTTTCATCAACGTCTATCCCTGAAACCATCTGAAATATTTTATTTCGAGATCTCCAACCGGGATACCTGACCGCTTCTGTGCTGACAAAATGATGGACAAGCCCCTGCGCTTTAAGACTCTCATCAATTCGTACAACTGTTTCTTCAACAAGATGTTTATCCGGATTATTAAGAATAATATCGAAGTCATCTACCGTACCGTCTTTCCGAGGAGCGGTATATTGTGCTGTTGTCGTTGGAACATATGCCGTTCTTTTTGCAAAGTCCATCTTCATCTG
>CAZUEQ010000004.1:31171-33616 GCA_964619475.1 uncultured Gammaproteobacteria bacterium
TGGTCCAATCACAAGCAACAGCATCGCAGCAGGTGTAGTAGCAGCAGAAGCAGCAGCAGAAGCAGCAGCAATGGCTCCAGATGCTTGGCACTGTCATGCATTTTGTTGGATGATGGTGGTGCATTGTGTTGGAACATATGCTGTTCTATTTGCAAAGTCCATCTTCATCTGCCCGATATTTCCTAAATGAATTGCCTTTGCGATAACGCCTCCAACAAACATCGGACGCAATTGAGCTTCTTGGCATAGGTTATTTACCGTCGTGAGAGTTCTGAGATATTCCTGTTGAGGAGATAGCGTTTCCGGATTTCTGTATCGCTCCATAGAGAAGACTTATTATAACAAACGCCGATAATGAAGCTCCGTTACCAACGTCCGATTACAACGTTTTTGAGAACCAGTCACATACGATTTTGATTGACTGATCGATGTATATTTTATCGTGTAAAGCGTGAGGTGCATTAACAATTATTTTCTTTTCTTTCAATTGTGCATGTACTGCATTTCGATAATATGCCTCGGTCACTCTTTGAGGAATAATCTCATCCTTTTCATGTTCCATAATAAGAATTTTTCCGTTGTATTTGGAAACGGCATCCATTGATTTAGTTCCTTCAAATCCAGACTGTTTTCGGTACAATTCTTTCCTTCCCGGGTCCATAGATTCAGGAACAATATTCCACCAATCATCCTGATATATTGCGGGAGCAGCAAGGACAAGAGATGGAATGGAATATGTACCCGCAAGCAAAGCTGCCTGATAACCTCCAAAACTTCCTCCTAATACTCCCAATCTTTTGCTATCACACTGTGGCTGATTTTTTAAGAATTCATATCCTGCAACGGCGTCTTCAAACCCCATCGCAATTGTCTGATTTTTAAAATCACCATCACTCTCTCCACATCCGCGGAAATCAAATACCAAAGTTAGAATTCCCATTTTTGCTAAAGCCTCTCCCCTGTCCGCATATCTTTTTTTGCTACTCCCCCGTCCATGGAGAATAACTACTGAAGGAAGTTTTCTGTCGTTTGAAAGTTCGGGAACATAAAGAAGACCGGATATATACTCATCCCTTACAGGAACAGTGACAGGTTGGATTTTCATAGTTAGAAAAAAGTATATCAGATATTACTTGCTGAGGACTTTCCAGCAATCATCACAACAAGCTCCATATGTTTCTTTTGCGCCAAGAAGAAATTGGTTTTTTATGTCGCTCTTACGATAAGAGTGAGGTGCGTCTTTTCCACACCTATCACACCGTGCATATAACCGAATAAAAGAGTCAGCAATTGTTGAGAGGGGAAGTGTTGCTCCAAACGGCTGACGCTTATAGTCATATAAAAGTCCCGCTCCGACAATATTTCGTCCCTTTTTCAGCTGTTCTTTTATTAATGGAATAAGCGCTTCTGAAGAAAAAAAATTTAATTCATCAATAACAATCGTCGCAACTCCGGCATCTAATCGTGAAAAATCTATTTTTTTAGTGTTTAAGTTAACCGCTGGGAAAGACTTGCCGTGATGCGTTACACACACATCTTTTCCAAATCGCGTATCGATATTGGGCTTAAACAAGACAAAACTTCCGGACATGAGTTTTGTTACGCAGTCAATTATCCATGTTGTTTTTCCAGAAAACATGGGCCCGCCAATAATCGTTAGCATATGTGTAAGTCTACCATTCAGAAGGAAAAAAATATTAACGTTCCAGCTTGGTGGTAAGATTATTACATGGTAAAAAAAACAGGTGCGATATTCTTTCTTTTTTTAGAAATACTCCTTGGAAGCGTCGCAACAATTGCATCTCTCCTTATCTTTTTGAAATTAACTGGAGAGATAATGGAAAAAGAAGTGTTCCCCATAGACTCGCAGATTCTCGCTTTTTTTTATCACGCCCGGACTCCATTGCTCACCACCTTTATGGTTAGCATAACCAACCTAGGAGGAGGAGTAATGATAGGACTTGCCGTTTTTGTAATGATTGTCTTCCTGATAAAAAAATATTTCAAAGAAGCCCTTATATTCGCTTTTCTTTTTTGTATGTCAGGAATAAATAACGTATTGTTAAAAAATCTTATTAAGCGAAACCGCCCGCACTATCATCCTCTTATAATAGAAAAGGATTATAGCTTTCCGTCCGGGCATGCAATGAATTCTTTCGTTTTTTATTTCACCCTTTCTTATCTCCTCTTTCACATTACTAAAAATAAAAAACTTTCAATTGGGGTCGCCTGTCTTTCAGCCTGTTTGGTTTTCCTTATTGGAGTAAGTAGGATTTATCTTGGCGTTCATTATCCGTCTGATGTCGTGGGAGGATATGTGGGGGGATTTGTTTGGTTTGTTTCCGTTCTTTTTATCCAAAAAACTCTCGCGGTTTACAAAGTCTTTCAGGTGCGGAACAGCTAGGTCTGGGACAGTTCTATCCTTATAACGAAACCTTCAAAACT
>CAZUEQ010000005.1:0-14487 GCA_964619475.1 uncultured Gammaproteobacteria bacterium
CTACGCAGGTCTCTAATCTGCTTCGCTCCCCTAGCTTTCGTGTCTCAGCGTCAATTTCCTCCCAGTAATCTGCCTTCGCCATTGGTGTTCCCCAGAGTATCAACGCATTTCACTACTCCTCTCTGAGTTCCGATTACCCTTAAAGAAACTCTAGTCATGACAGTCGTATCTCCAACTCACCGTTAAGCGGCGAGCTTTCAAAGATACCTTATCAAACAGTCTACACGACCCTTTACGCCCAATAAAACCGGATAATGCTTGGAGCCCACGTATTACCGACGCTTCTGGCACGCAGTTAGCGGCTCCTTTCTCGGAGGGTACCGTCAAATCTGCCTTACGGCAGATCTTCTTCCCCTCCAACAGTAGTTTACGATCGATTAGACCTTCATCCTACACGCGGTGTCGCGCGGTCAGGCTTTCGCCCATTGCCGACTATTCCTGATTGCTGCCTCCCGTAGGAGTGGGGGCCGTGTCTCAGTCCCCCTCTGGCTGATCATCCTCCCAGATCAGCTACCCGTCATAGGCTTGGTAGGCTATTACTCTACCAACTACCTGATAGGATACAGGCTCATCCCTTAGCGACCGGTAAAGGCCTTTACTTCACCAAAGGTGAAGACCATGAAATATTACCTCCGGTTTCCCGGAGCTATGTTCCACTTAGGGGCAAATTCCTATATATTACTCAGCCGTCCGCCGCTCCCACCTTCACCTTGCGGCAAAAATGGGTCGCTCGACTTGCATATCTCAGGCACACCGCTAGCATTCATCCTGAGCCAGGATCAAACTCTTAAAAAAAACTGATTGGACCCCACGGTCTACGACCGGGGTTCCTAACCCGTTTTCTGCACTAAAACAACAACTTTTCAAAGAGCAAATATCAAAAGAAGTAAGTTCCATTGTACCTTTGGGAATATTAATTGTCAAGCGATCTTTATCTTGATGGTCTGGAGACTCTTCGGATGCTTCTCTATTTCAAAAAGTCCGTAAATGGTAGCTTCTGCTGCGTGCTCAGGAAGTATTACTTTCATTTTCAATTCATCAGCAACCATTTGTTTAAGTCCGGGGAGCGATGCTATTTTGCCGGTGAGAACAATTCCCTCCTCAAATATATCATCCACAACTTCAGGATGCGAGACTTCAAGGAGCTCCTTTATGCCATCCGTTATAAGGGAAAAAGTGGGAGACAACGCCTCTCTCAGTTCACTAGAGCGGATCTTCACTGATTTAGGCAGTCCGTTTTCCAAAGACTTGCCTCTGACGAGCTCCGTTATTTCCTTATCTTCAAACGTGAGGCATGATATTTTCAGGCGCTCGCACGTTGATTCACCGAGTAGTATGCCGTGTTTTAAATGAACATAATTGGCAATAACCTTATCCATATATTCTCCTGCGAGCTTCAATGTTTTTTGAGAAACGATTCCTCCACCACTTATAATACTCATTTCAATAAGTCCTCCCCCGAAGTCAACGATAAGATGAGGGTGATGGAAAAATACGTCAAGTCCGGCACCGGCTGCTGTTGCAAGGGGTTTTTTTATTAGACTGACGGAGGAGCACCCTGCTTTCATTAGTGCTTCTTCGACGGCCTTTTGCTCAATTTCTGTTGCAATTGTCGGCACCGATGCGATGGCATTTATAGGGGGCTTTATCAGTGTTGATTTTGTGTAGGGAGTTACGGACTTTTCGATGTAATACTGCAAAAGGGCAACCTCGGAGTCAAAGTCCGAAACAATTCCATTGACAACAGGTTTTAGTATAGAAAGAAAATCCGGAGTTTTTCCGATTATGCTTTTTGCTTCGGAACCAAAAAAGATATACTCTTTGGGCTGAATACGCATTCCAACACAGGTGGGTTCCCGAAGGACAACACCCTTATCCCTTATAGCAATCTTAGTCGTATGGGTTCCTAAATCAAACATGACGGGTAAAGAGGTGAAGAACGGAACATTTTGTGCAATATTTTTTATAAAATGGAACATATGAAACCAAAGCTGTACTCAAAAATAATCAAGTACCTCTATTATACCCTCTTTTTTATTGTACCGTTTATAGTCTATCCTGCAACAAGTGAATTGTTTGAGTTTAATAAAATGCTTTTCATTTATGCCATGGCGGCGTGTATCGGATGGTTTTGGCTTATGCGAAGCATACAGGAAAAAAGATTCGTATTTCGTCGGACAGTATTTGATATTCCCCTACTCATTTTCATGGTGAGTCAGGTACTCAGTACCGTTTTTTCCATAGATACCAGTACTTCCCTTTTCGGATACTATGGACGGTTTAATGGAGGGCTTATTTCTTTGTTTACTTATATATTCCTCTACTACGCCTTTGTTTCCAATTTAAGCGATGAACTGTCGCACATCATCAGATCGCTTTTTAAAATTTCAGTCGTTTCTTCTTTCCTGGTTATTTTGTGGGGACTTCCTGGTAAATTCGGTCACGACCTATCATGTCTTCTGTTTACGAGCAAATTTGATAATACGTGTTGGACGACACAATTCAGACCGTCAGAAAGGATGTTCTCAACACTCGGGCAACCAAACTGGTTGGGCGCCTATCTTGCAGTGACTTTTTTTATGGGGTTGTATTTATTCTTTACTTCTTCCCAGAATAAAAAATGGCTGTATGGATCTTTTATTGTTCTCAATTACATAGGAATTCTTTTTACGCGGTCTCGATCGGCACTCGGGTCTTTGATTCCTGGATTTATTGTGCTTATTATTTTGTATTTTGTGAAGGAAGTTAAGAAAGACACACAGAAGAAGCCTTATTTCAAAACCCTTGGCATTCTAATGGGGGGAATGATTGTTGCTACATTTATTTTTAAAACAGGAATTCCCCAGGCGGATTATTTATTAGAGTTTCGCTTTTTAAATACAAACAGTAAGAAAGCAGTTGTTGCGTCCGTTCCTTCAAACAACACAACTCCTTCTATAGGGTCGGGGATAACGGAGTCGTTTGACATTCGTAAAATCGTGTGGAAAGGTGCAGTTCAACTAGGAGAGCAGTATCCGTTGTTTGGAACGGGAGTCGAAACATTTGGTTATTCCTACTATTCAGTGCGTCCTGTTGCACATAATCTTACGTCCGAATGGGACTACTTGTATAACAAGGCTCATAATGAATATCTAAATTTTTTTGCAACAACCGGATGGTTTGGGCTGATTTCCGTCATCCTTTTTATTGTGTGGGGATATGCATATTTGGTAAAACAAATTTTTCTTCACAAAAAGGATGACGCTCTACTGTATTTGTATATTTCATTGGGATCCATTTGGCTTTCGATAATAATTACGAATTTTTTTGGCTTTTCCATTACCGTCATAAATCTGTATTGGTATATTATTCCCGCCTTTCTCCTTACCAGTTCACCTGTGTATACGACAAAAACAAAGGAAAACAAAATGCCCGTTTTAGGCTATATTCTTCCCTTCATTGTGTGGGTATACATGATGAACTCACTCTTTTCTTATTGGCTTGCCGACTATAAATATGCAACATCTGATGCCGCCTTAAAGAGTAACAATATTGAAGCAGCCGCATCTCTCCTCTATCAGGCGCTTGCGCTTCGGCATGAGCATGTGTATGAAGATAAACTGTCTTATACGCTTTCCCAACTCGCGTTTTATAGCTCATATCAAAAACAGGCCGACCAGGCAAAAAAATATATGAGCGAGTCGGAGCGACTTAATCTCGCCTCTATTCAAGAATCATCACAAAATATCCTTTATTGGAAAACGAGAGTCAAAAACCAATATCTTTTTTATCAGATGACACTGGATAAAAAATACTTATTTACGGGACTGTCTGCACTTGATGAGGCGGCAAAACTGGGTCCAACTGACCCTAAAATTCCGTATTTTGCGGCGACCTATTATGCACTCCTGTTTGATGAAGAAAAGAACGTTCAACAGAAAAAAATATACGAGGGAAAAGCATTTGAAGCAATTAATCATGCAATTAGTATGAAAACGGACTATGGGGACGCATATTATCTTAAGATCCAATTAGAAAAGAAGTTCGGGAAGAAAACTGAAGCAAAACAACTCTTAGAATGGTACATTCCCCATTTTTCACCTCAAAACCCTGAGCTACTCAAGGAGTTAGGTGAAATGTAAAAGCAAGTTGCACACACCTTAGGGGTTTTTTTCAGGTGGGTCTGCATTGGGGCTTGATATGTAATATCTGCACAGAATATTGGTCCCGCAGCTGGAGTTAATGCTGGTGTATCCTTTTATGCTCACGCTTTGACTTTGATCCTGCAGATTTTCTATTGCCGCATAAACACGGTATGTTTGGGGTGTGGCAGTCCCATCCGTCACATAATGATAGGTATATCCTAAGTTGGGGTCATTGGGAACTTTTACCATATATATTTTGGAACAGCTATTTAGGTCAGGAGAAGTATCGCAAAATTTTTTACCGAAAAGCTGACTGTCTATGAGGACCGGATAATGGTTTGTATCCTCATAATACATTTCAAGCGCTCTCTGAATCTGATTAAGATCATTTTTACGTTGCGAGTCCCTCCCCTTGGTAAGGGAAGACATATAATTTCCAATTAGAAGTAATGCGAGTATCGACAAAAGAATGATGACAATCATCAATTCAAGCAGGGTAAACCCCTTTGATTTGGATATCATATTTTTAGTATAAGGTATTTTCTAGTATAATCCACACAAGTATGGGAAAGCAAAATAAAAATGAAAAAAAGATGATAGTGGCAATAGCAATAATAATTGCCCTTCATCTTCTCCTCTTTTTTTTACTCAGAACCAAAATACTGATAACACCGGACTATGTAGGAAGCGATGCATTTCACGTCAACTATGCGCTAAAACACTATTTGACAACTTCGCTTAAAACAGGACACATTCCCTTCTGGACAGATCTTGTTCAGGGTGGCTATCCTCTGTTTGCGGAAGGTCAAATGGGAGCGCTATTTCTTCCCAATATAATCGCTGTATTTTTAAGCGGAGGGACCGGCACTTATTTTTTTCTGTTAACAATAAGTCTTTTTCTTTTGGTATTGGGCATGTTTCTGATTTTCCGGCAGGAAAATGTTTCGTTTATCCCCTCACTTCTTCTTGCGCTTAATTTTGCATGGATAGGACCCATTACTTTTGGATGGGTTCATCTTACCATTATTCAGGCTTTTTCACTGGTTCCATTTCTGTTTTTTTTCTACCACCAATGGATACAAACAAGCAAGAAGAAATATGGATTTTATCTTTCGTTAACGCTGTCTCAAATGTTGTTTGCAGGGAATATTCAAATAGTGTTTATTTCTGTTTTAGGACTGCTCGCATATTCATTGTTGAATGAAAAAAACAGGCGCGTTGTGGCATGGCTTTTGGTATGGCTCGGGCTGGGAGTAATTTTTGCCCTTCCCCAACTTGTTCCTTCATTTCAACTACACTCTTTATCGTTCCGCTCGGGACTGAGCGGATATTCGTTTGCCACATCCGTTCCCTTCAAGCTCAAAAATTTGACGGGGCTTATACTTCCCTATTTCATGGGAAATCCAAGAAACAGTTCCTATCCGCTTGAGTGGACAAAGGAAGGTATATTTTGGGAGAACACGCCCTTTATCGGCCCCCTTTTTGTCATAGTATTTATTTTTTCTTTCCTTTATGCAATATGGCGGAGAGCAAAGGATAAAAAATATATAAATTATCTTCTTCTTGCGGCGCTCTTTACCCTTCTTGCACTCGGAGACAGTTCTCCCCTTTATTTTCTTTTTAGTGTGTTTCCTTTTACCCTATTTCGTGTGACAAGTCGGTTTCTTTTTATTGCCATATTTTTTCTTTTTCTATCGCTGGCGTCCCTTCTGAAAGCAACAGCGCGGGTACGACTTGTTTCTTTCATTCTCTTATTATGTTTGTTTTTTAATCTTGTAACCCTTATAAAAACCGCGTTTGACTACAACCTTTTGGTTGATGAACGCGCACTTACCAACTCTTTGATTTCGTTTGCCGACAAAATCGAAAAAAAATCCGCAACGTATGTCGTCGGTTTTGACGACGCATGGGCGTTTCAATTTGAGAAAATGGGCTGGAGTGGAAAAAAAGGAATTGCAGCTTTTAGCTACCTTTGTACCTTTCCGTATTCAAATGCCAACCTTATCTCAGGAATCCCTCTTCTGAACGCAGGAAATGTCGGGCTTACACTCAGAAGGCCGGATGTCGTCTCAGGGTATATCGGGGCACTACTTGAAGATGTCAATGCAAGTAAGGAGACAAAAGAAAACGCATTGTCTCTTTTTGGGGTGAATACTGTTATTGCTTTTAGTCCAATACGATTTGACGGGCACGCTCCCATTCCTTCGCATTCAAATGAAAAAATGCGCGCCGTCGTGTATCAACTGGACACACCATCCTCTTCCCTATATATTCCCGAATCATTACAGCGGGTGGAATACGTGTCTGATATAAATCTTTTTCTTGGAAAGAACGGAATTTCAAAACAAAAGGGCATGGTGGAAAATCATCCTTCAGTGCAACAGAATGCAGACAACGTTGTTATACGTGAATTAAAAGACACGGATCAATCCATTGAAGCGGTTGTTGTGGCTAATAAAAATGGATTTGTTGTATTCAGAAAAAATTGGTATCCAGAATGGAGGGCATTTGTCGATGGTAAAGAGGTCTCCCTATATAAAACAAACATAACACATTTGGGTATCGATGTCCCAAGTGGGAGGCATACAGTATCGCTTATCTATATTCCGACATCGTTTTACGTAGGAACGACAATAAGTGTGACGGTGCTTCTTCTCTGTCTTTTTATTTTTTTTGGCAAGCTCACCATCAAAAAGAATGAAGACTAGTGTTACCGCTTTTTTCGTACTCCGTCAGTTTTTTTTGCGCATCAATAAGTTCGGGATTTTGTGAATCGCATTTTTTATAATACTGTACTATCGACTGTGCTGCGGCAGGGTTATCGGTGATAAACTGCGAGAGGTGCATGTCGCGCGCTTCTTTCTTTGCATTTGTGCAATCATCCGTTATAACGAGAAGATTAAAAAGCGCAAGTCTTGTCGTTGCATCAGCAATCATATACTTATGGACTATTTTTTTAAGAACCTGTTTCGCCTTGTCGTATTGCTCATTTACTATCAACAGTTTCGCATACGCAACATATCCGTTTATATAATTATTTTGTACGGAAAGAAGATGAAGAATATTTTTTTCGTGAGACGTAAGGGTTGGAATATTGTACACACTCCCCCAGAGCTTTTCGTTTATAGAAAGCAGTTCTGCTTGATGTTCCGTTGCCGCTTGTTGGGTGGGAAAATATTTCCATAATAGTCCGTACGGGACCCAATATCCGAAAGAACCAGGTTGTTCCGAGAAATATTCCCTGTCTGAATTTTTCAAAAGAAAAGAAGTAAAGTCATTCATGTTTCGGATGGAGGCAGCGATATTTAATGTGGGATTTCTTCTTTTTAGCATATTAACATAATCTTGTTTATTCATAAGGCCCGTCTGCAGAAACGTCACATCCTGCCTTTTTTGCAGCCCATAGATATAGTACATGGATGCAAATGTTGGGGTGTCAGTTTGGAGAGAAAATATGGCATTACGGGGAAGCGTAGTCAAGATATCTTTTCCCAATGTATCAAATGTTGTCAGTTTTGGAATATAAGAAATACTCGCAAAGTTTGCATATGCGACTATTCCGATGAACGAAAGGATAAATACGAAGTAGCCGACTGATGATATCTTTTTGAGGACACTGTTTTTTATATTTTTATCTATAACAAAAAAATAGTGTTTGTAGATAAAATCAACTCCCATTCCAAAGGTTATCGCTAGAAGAACATAGAGAGGAATTAAAAACCGTTCAAACATCCCTGAAGAAAAGGGGGATGTGAGCGTGAAGTTCGTGTAAAACAGAAAAGCAAGATGAATAAGAATTGAGGCAAAAAGAAAAAGGGAGAATTTTTTTGAATACCGGCGTGCAACGATTAGTCCGCAAAGGACAATAAGAATCCCAAGCGGCCGGAAGTCAATAAGGATAAATACAAAGCTTGAGAATACGTCCAAAAGCTGGTTAACAATACTTCCTGATGCTCCTGAATACGCTTTAAATGATCCGTATGAAGACCGGGTAATAAGACGGAAAAACCCATCCAGTGTTTTTGCATTTTCCCAGTCAAGAACGGTGTGATTAAGACTTGCAATAACGGCATATAAGTAGAAGGAAGCGCCGATAAGCAGCCCAATACACATTTTCACAACAAGTCGTCTGTCAGAAACAATTTTTTTTAAGTCGTCCTTCAAAAGCAATAACCACCCTGGGATAAGAAGAACGAAAATGTGGTGATGACTTACGCAAAGTCCACACAAAAAAGATGCGTATACCAAGAGCACTCCTCTTTTATTCTTGTTATAGTGCAAAAGCAGATAAGTGATGAATGAAATAAGGAATGTGTGGAGTGCGAACACTTCCGGAATGAGAGCATACTGCCAAATGGGAAAAAGAAACAAATAGAAAAGGGATGAAAAAAAAGCGAATAAAGAATTGGTGTTGAGCAGTCTTAGTATTTTATATATAAAATAGGCCGTGAAAACCGTTGGAACGGAAGAGAAAAGCGCTATTTTCCATGGAGTTGTCCCAAAGGGAACCGCTCTATTAAGGATATTTACGAGGAGTGAATATAAAGGGTATCCCGGAGGATGACTAATGCCCCATGTTTTGGCGACGGTTGAAAATTCTGCACTATCCCCTCCAAATATAGAGGTTGACTGTAGGGAAATGAAAAAAGAGGCAATCGCCGTAAATAATAGTTCAATCATATATTTTGTTGATTATAACAAAAAAACCGTGCTCCTTCTGAGAGCACGGCTTGTATTTTCGTTTTAAGTTATCTTACACACCAGTAACATGTTGCACCACTTGCATTTGTTCCTGTTGCTTGGGGACATCCTCCATTTGCAACTCCTGTTGTGTCTTCAATAACTGAGCCACCTGCAGCTCCACCCGTTCCTAATACGAATTTAGTATTTACGTCAGTTCTAAATGATTTTGCGGAAGGCTGGTAACATACATTTACAATCTGATTTCCCGCATCATTTACTCCCGTTACGAATACGTTTGCCAACTGTCCGCCGGAAAGTTGTAAAAAGTCACTTTTCAATTCTCCTGCACTTATGACCGTTTGCAAAGCAGAATATGCGGGCGTTGTCCCTGCCGTGCCGATAGCTTCGAAAGAAACAGTTCCAGTGAATGGAAGCTGTCCGCCTTGAAGTGCTGTGTATCGCACCATAGAACTCTGAATTTCTCCCACAGTGTTTCTAATGCCGGTATCTGTTCCCTTTTTAATTTGTTCAAGAGGATCAAGAGCAGCTAAGAGGGCAACCGCAAGCGCTCCCAACAAAGCTATAACGATAAGTAACTCGATCAATGTAAAACCACGTTTAATTTTTTTCATATACAATCACTATACGACTATTCTCTTCCTGTTGTCAATATGCTTTAATATATCAAACTGGGACACTCTACTTAAAGGAAGAAGTGAGGCTGTAGATTGGAGTGATGACCGATATGACGAGGAATCCGACTCCCACCCCAAGAACTACAAGAATAAGCGGCTCGATAAGGGTCGACATTGTCTTTACTGCGGTTTCCGATTCAAGTTCAAAATAGTGAGAAATGCGCATCATGGTGTCATCAAGATGCCCTGTTTGTTCTCCGACCGATGCCATCTGAATAAGAATAGGAGGAAAAATCCCTTCATTTGCAAATGAGTCGCCCAATTTCTGTCCTTTTTCAACCTGTTGAAGAATATGTTTAAAAGCGTCATGGTATACGATATTGTTTGTCGTATCGATAATAATAGAAAGAGTGTCAAGAATGGAAACGCCGGATCCGATAAGAATAGAGAGTGTTCGTGTCGAGTCAACAAGGGCTGAAATAGAAATAATTTTTCCAAAGACAGGTATTTTCAGTAAGAATCTATCAAATATGCTTTTCCCTTTAGGCGTTTTAATAAAACGTTGAATAAGCGTAAAAGCGGCAAACAACACGATAAGGATAATAGGCCAAAAATTAGCCATAAAAGTTGACACGGTAATGAGAATCTTTGTTGAGAGCGGAAGCTCGATATTAAAATCCTTGTATAGTCCAAGAAGTTTCGGAACGACGAATGTCATCATGACAAACATAACGCCTCCCATGCCCGTGATGACGATAACGGGATAGGTAAGAGAGCCCTTTATTTTGGTTTGGAACTCCCTTTCCTTTTCAAGATTGTCTGCGAGACGTAATAAAATATCGCTCAACTTTCCGGAAGCCTCTCCTGACCTGATAAGGGATATATAGAGATTTGAAAATAGCTGAGGATATTTTCTGAGGGCTTCCGAAAACTTCTTTCCTCCCAGAATATCTTTTTCGAGGTTTTTTACAACACTCAAAAGCTCTTCCTTTGTTGTTTGTTTTTCGATGATATTGAGACTGTCAACCAGCGTGAGTCCGGCATTCAACATGATAGCTATTTGTCTCGTCAAATTGACGATGTCGTTAAATGATACTTTGTTGAAAATAGTGTTAAAAGAACTGAAGGTCGGCGTTATCTGCTCTATTTTAATGGGAGTGTATTTATTTTTTCGCAAATAAGCCAGAACGTCGTTTTCCGAGTTTGCTTCGATGACCTTTGTTTCGACCTTGTCATTAATTATTGCCTTGTATGAGTACTTCATTGTCTGTTTTTCTGTTAAATCAAACGGGAAATTATATTCCTTCGGATAGCATAGGAAAGAGCGGTCTCTCTAGTAATATGACCCAGGGTATAGAGTTTTGCCAAGTATTTTTCAAACAATATCATTCCAGAAACCTCACTGGTTTCAATAACGTTGTCTATCTGATGATTTTTTCCTTCACGGATAAGTGAGGCTATCGCAGGGTCATTCATGAGAATCTCAACCGCCGGAATGCGAGTAAGTCCATCCGTTGTAGGGAGGAGTCGTTGGGCAACAATGGCAACAAGCGAGTTGGAGAGAGAGTTGCGAATTTGGTTTTGCTGATGAGAGGGAAACACGTCGATAATACGTGAAATGGCCTCAACGGTCGATCCCGTGTGCAGTGTGGAAAAAACTAAATGTCCTGTTTCCGCAAGGGTAAGTGCGGACTGGATGGTGTCATAGTCTCTCATTTCTCCAATAAGAACAATGTCAGGATCTTCGCGAAGAGCTGAACGAAGCGCCAAGTTCCAAGAAATTGTGTCTTGAGAAAGTTCTCTTTGAGAAACAATGGAACGCCCCGTTGGATAGACAAATTCTATAGGGTCTTCAATTGTTACAACGTGTCGAGAATGGCGGATATTGAGTTCGTTAATAATAGCTGCAAGAGAGGTGGACTTCCCCTCACCCGTGGGGCCAGTAAATAGAATAAGCCCTTGTCTGTAATCGGTGAATGTATTAAGAACATCGGGGAGATTGAGTTCTCCAATTGTTTTGATTGCTGAGGGAATGACACGGAAAGAGGCAGCGCAATCGTTGCGAGACATGTACAAATTAACTCTGAATCTATTGGCATTAAAGGTGTACCCGAAATCAATTTCTTTGTTCGTTTCAAAAAGAATTTTTTGTGCCTGATTAAGAAGAAGTCCTGGTAATTTATTTGCTTCCTCACGTGTGACGACGGTGTTGTGCTCCCGGAGGCTCAGAAGAATATTGTTTTGACGGATTGTTGGATAATATCCCGAAATAATATGCAGGTCTGATGCATGTTTTGCAAGTGTTTCTTCGAGTAATACTTCTAAGTTCATATTTGTTTTGCTATTTATACCTCTGCCACGCGGAGGACTTCTTCAATTGTTGTAATTCCTTCAAGTGCTTTGAGGTAGCCGTCTTGTTTCATAATTATCATCGTTTCCTTTCTTGACTGTCCTTCAATTTCTTTTGCCGATGCCTGCTGCAAGATCATTTTATTGATAGCTGGCGTAATTTTAAGGACTTCAAAGATAGCAATTCGTCCCAAAAATCCGGAAAAGTTGCATTCTGCACACCCCTTACCTCTCGCAAACCGAATGGGCTCTTTTGCATATTTTGTTGGAAGAAGAGGGCCCAAAACCTGCTTAATATTTTCTTGTATTTCAGCGGTTGGTTCATACCACTCCTTACAAGAACTACAAATACGTCGGGTAATACGTTGCGCTATTGAAACGTTAAGAACCGACGAGATAAGAAAAGGTTCAGCGCCAAGGTCGATAAGTCGTGGAATTGCTGTTGCGGCATCGTTTGTGTGAAGGGTAGAAAAGACAAGATGTCCGGTGAGTGCGGCCTGGATGGCAAGTTGTGTTGTTTCTGTGTCTCGAATTTCTCCAACGAGAATGATGTTTGGATCTTGTCGCAAGAACGAACGCAAGCCCGTTGAAAACGTCAGTCCCGCCTGTTGATTTATTTGTACCTGATTAATTCCGGGAATTTGGTATTCGACCGGGTCTTCCAGGGTTACAATGTTAACTGTCGGTTTATTCAGTTTGGTAAGAATGGAGTAGAGAGTCGTTGTTTTACCTGAACCGGTAGGCCCCGTTACAAGAATGATACCGTAGGGGCGTGAAATAGCCTCTTCCAAGTCTTTATATTGTGTTCCTGTCAATCCTAGTTCAGTAAGACTGGGGAGACCTCCTGTTTTTTTGAGTAATCGCATAACCACCTTTTCACCATGCACGGTGGGAAGGGTTGAAATACGCAAATCAATTTCTTCCTCCCCTACCTTAAAACCGAAACGTCCGTCTTGCGGGATTCTGCGTTCATCGATTTTCATTTCAGACAGTATCTTAATACGGGAAACAAGAGAGTCGTGAATTGACCGAGGAAGCGTAAGTTTTTCCTGCAGAATACCGTCAATTCGGTAGCGGACACGAGTTTTGGTTTCTTCAGGTTCAATGTGAATATCGGAGGCACGTCCTTTGACAGCAAACTCGAGAATAGTATCGACTATTTTGGCAATAGGAGCCTCTTTAATAAGTGTGGTTTTGTCTGCTTTGTCCTCAATTTTTTGTTCAGCCGCTCCTGCCTCTTCAAGCGCCTCTTTTACCTCAGGGCTTAATCCTCCGTGTGAATACACTGTATTGATTGTTTTTATGACATCGGCTGAATACGCAAGCGAAAAGACCACTCGTTTGTTCGTTTTCTTTTCGAGAAAGTCGAGAAGCGATAGGTTGAGTGGATCTGCTGTGGCGATAGAAATCGTCTCAATTTTTGGATCATAGGCATAAGGAATAATGGAATAGCGTCGGGCCACTGCTTCGGGGACAAAGTTTAATGCCTGCGGATCAGTTGGGGTAATAGAGATGTCAACAAACGGTACCTGGAAAAACTCCGCCTGAATACGTAATACTTCATCTTTTTTTACGATTCCCTGCTTAAGAAGATATTCATAAATGGGAAGAGATTGGTGAAGACTATCGATTTCTATACGTTCAGCATCCACCGAAGTGAGGACACCTCTTTCGACTAATTTTGTTAAAAAAGCCTTCTGTGTAATATACATAAAAAAAACGACTCCTTCTATTACTATAATGAGATTTCTGATAGAATGCAATAACCGTGATACCTCTTATTGTTGAAATTAATTCGTATACGCAGGTTGAGTCAGTTATTAAAGAATATGCTGAATTGTTTTCAATTGACGACTTTCATATCCAGCGCACATTTCCCGAAAAAGACGAGCTTCTTTTGGCGCAGATAAAAGATGTTCAATCCACTCTCACAACCTACCAGGATAAACAGCGAATAATAACCCTTGAAGGAGTTGACGCCTCAAGTGGAGAAGTGCAAAATGCACTATTGAAAATGCTCGAAGAAACAGGCGATAAAGTTCTTTTTATTTTGCCTGTCGTTGAACCGCAGCGGATTCTTCCTACTATTTTGTCCCGTTGCAAGTTCGTATCCAAAAAGACACACGACTCGGTTCAGCTACCTCCCCTTCTTCCGTTTTTAGCAATTGTTGATAGTGATAATTTACGGAAGAATATGAACGCAATTTCCGGGTTTTCGAAAGAAGACACACTCCGCTGCATTGAAGAAATAGTAGGAGCACTTCCCCTCCACACGAAATATGCGACCGAAAAAAATATAGAATATATTCTTAAAATACGAAAGCTTATTTTAGATAACAATGTGAATCACACACTAGGACTTGACAGTATATTGATTTTTCTCTCTCAACAGGGTACTATGAAGGTAACCCATGAAACATAGACGCGGATTTACTTTAATCGAGATACTTGTTGTTATCTCCATACTTGCCGGTTTTGTGACGATGCTTGTTCCTAATTTTATGGCAGCAAGAATCAAGTCTCGTGATTCAAAACGAAAATCCGATTTACGACAGATACAAAAAGCGCTTGAGATGTATCGGCAAGATCAAGACCCTCAAATCTATCCCGCCGCACTTCCTGCCGCATGTAGTTCTTGGAAAAACCCAACAGACTCATCTATTGTATATATGAGCACTGTTCCAGGGGATCCAATG
>CAZUEQ010000005.1:14497-31831 GCA_964619475.1 uncultured Gammaproteobacteria bacterium
ATACAGACGACTCAATGAGGTATGACATATATGCGTGTCTTGAGGACAAGGCAGATTCTGAAAAAAAGAGTTGTCCAGCCACTGGCTTTACCTGTGCAACGGGACAATCATACTGTTATAAATTATCGGAACCATAATCATATGAAAAAAGCCTTTACTTTACTTGAGATGCTTATCGTGTTGGGGATTATTGCAGTGATGCTTTCAATTTTGACCGTTTCTTATTCGACTGCCCAGAAAAAAAGCAGGGATGCAAAACGGAAAGGGGATGTAAAAGCAATCCAGAACGCTCTTGAACAGTACTATTCTGTATGTGGATATACCTATCCGACACCAAACTCAGGCGGTTCGTTAACTGCGCCTGTGACATGCGCAAATGCACCCACCGGATTTATCCCCGAAATTCCCAAAGACCCGAAAACGAATCTTGACTATACATATACGTCTTCAGGATCTGATTTTTCTATCTGTACAAATGGTATTGAAATGGAAAGTTCAGCAGATTATTGTTTAAACAGCCAGCAATGAAAAAAGCATTTACCCTTATTGAAGTCTTAGTCGTTGTCACTATCATCTCCATTCTTGCATCCATTGCAGCTGTGTCCTACTCAAGTTCCTTGAAGCAGTCCCGCGATGCACGGCGAAAGACCGATCTTGAACAAATTAGGGCAGCGGTTGAAATGTACAAGAGTTATAACAGTGTCTATCCGGGCACCATTACCTTTGGAGCAGCGCTCACCGATCCAAGTCCGGGAACAACCATATATTTAAGCAAGGTTCCAAAAGATCCAAAGGAGCCAGGTACAGTCTACTACTACAATTCTCCGGGACCGACAAATCAGGACTATGAAGTCTGCGCATCTTTAGAGTTAGGCGGAACGGACGCGGGCGTCTCCTGCGGAGAAAGCAATTGCAATTATTGTTTAGGACCATATGGTGAAAAGTAACGTAAAAAAAAAGGGATTTACGCTTGTTGAACTTCTTGTTGTTGCGACAATAATAATATCCCTCACTGGTATCTCTCTTGCCTGGTATTCGAATTTTTCGGAAGACAAAGAGCTCGACAAACAAATACAGGATTTTATACAAGTAATTGAGATGGCAAAAAATAAAGCGTACGCTGGGGACGCCTCGGTATGTGGCAATTCGGAGGGGATTACTCCTCAACTTAAAGAATACAATATCGTTGTTGACTCTTCAGCTGTTCGGGCAAACCCCATTTGTACCGGTATTCCCACGGGTTATGTTTATCCCATTGAAGGCCACGCTGTTTTTTTAACGCCAACAATGAAGATTTCATTCGGAGCGTTTGGAAAACTCAATGGAAATAAAAGCCTCTGTATCCCTATTCAAAACACCGTTTCCAATAAGTGTAAATACGTAAACATTAATGAAAGCGGGTTGGTGACGAGTGGGGTATGTTCGTCTTGTTCTCCTATTACTTGTCCTTGTCTATGAATAAAAAAAATAAAGCATTTACCTTAGTTGAAGTACTTGTTTTTACGGCCATACTTAGCCTATTTTTTGTAAGCGCGGTATCCGTCACTACAATGACGATAAAACAGGCAGGAATAAATAAAAATAAAATCATTGCTACTCATTATGCAGATGAGCTCCTCAGTATGCTGCAGAGCGAAAGAGAGCTTGGGTGGGACGAATTTGTTGCTCATGCGTCGACCGGAAACAAGACATATTGTGTTAATGGGGATGAAATAGATTGGTTGATAACAACGTGCGATCCTCAGTTTGGGCTGAATGGGTATGAGCGCACAGTGACATTAAAGACTGTCGGGACACCAGTAAGTCAAATGACCGTCCTTATCAATGTGAAATGGCAAGACGGGAACAATACTTATCAAGTTCCGTTACAAAGCGTATTTAACCTATGGGAACAGTAAGAAAAAGTTTTACATTCATCGAACTTGTGGTGACAATAGCCATTGTTGCCTTTATTGTGCCGGCAATTTTTGGTATTTCCTATGTTATTTTTCGTCAGCAGATAATCCTAAACTCAATGATGGAAGTAAAACGACAAGGAGATAATGTTGCACAGGCGGTAAAGACCTCCCTTTCTACCAATGCGCGAAAAATTATCGGCGCAGACCTTAATAATGATGTGGATATATGTCCGGTGATTACCACCCCTACTCCTACTTTTTTTCCTAAATTGTATGTAGAAGACAGTGTGGGAAACAATTACTCACTTGGACTTGAAACTAATCCCCAGCCAACGCCCAATAGGATTGCCTCCCTTGGTGCGACCCTTACCTATTTGACCAACAAAGACGTCTCCATTTCAAACTTTGCATTTTCCTGTTATAAAAGCACTTTCGGTGGAGCGTCGGTTGTTACGACGGAATATACTGTAAGTAAGAACGGGCAGTCACTTGACTATCGCTTAAAAGTGAGACTGAATACGTACTAACAGTTGACATTTATTCGTTTTTCGCCAATACTGTATATATATGGCAAGTTCATCTTTTGGTATTGATTTTGGAGAGCATTATATTCGCGTCGCGGATGCTCAGTATAATAATGGGAAGTTTGAGCTAAGCACTATAGGAGAAGAGCAGGCTTTAAGCAATTTCTTTAGTGACGATACGGAGAAGACGATAGAAATGCAGGCAGATATTGTGGGAAAACTGTGTAAGGATCTTAAAATAAACAAGCGAGGAGTCAATGCAGTGATTCCCGACGCATTCTGTTTTTCTCAGGTAATGGAGTTTGCGACTCTCAATCAAAAAGAGCTTCTCTCCGCGGTAAAATATCAGGCGGATCAGTTTATTCCCCTTCCCATTGATCAAGTCATCTTTGATCTTGAGGTGGTGAAAGAAAACTCGACAACAAAGAAAAATACCATCCTTATCATTGCGTCCCCGAAAAAGATTGTCGAACGGGTCGAAAAAACAATAGAAATTGCAGGCCTTATCCCGAACTCCCTCGAAAGCGAACTAAGCTCTATTGTCCGTTTTTTTTCATCTGTTGTGACCTATACTGAGGCGCAACCCTCTTCTTATTTAGTCGTCAATTTTGGGTATTCCACCACAAGTCTCTATCTTATTGGTATGCCAGGTGGGGTAATTACCGAGCTTCGTTCCGTCAAGACTGGATTTGATTTGTTCATAAAAGAACTTAAACTCAACTTAGAACTAGCTGACACGAAAGCACTGGAGTTACTTTCTTCTATTGGATTTGAAAAGAACGGAACCTATGATCTGGCTACATATGTAGGCCCACTTCTTCGTGATTTAATGAATGAAATCGGGAAATTTGTCATCATCGCGAAAGAAAAACACAATTTGCCCGTGAAGAAAATATATCTGTGCAATCATGACAATGCAGTTCATGGCATGGACAAAAAATTTACTGAACTGTTACAACTTCCCGTTGAGTCGTTACTAATGAGAGACGTGCTTGTCAATAACCCAATTTCACAATCATACGCAAACAGAATGTCGTCTTTTATCGCAGCGATAAATGCGAACAATCGTTAATAAATGAAAAACAGAATAAATCTCTTTAGGCAAAAACCACAGCTTGACTTTATAAGCGTCAATGCAGCAAAACTGAAGAGAGTCTTCACGGTAATTGGGATTGTTACTTTTGCCATCTTTATGTTTCTTATCATAAAAACGATTCAACTTGATTTGAAGCTGCAGGATTTGAGCACGAAAAAGGAAACATATCTAAAATATTTGCTCGAAGACAAAGATACAGAAGCCAACATGCGCTACTTTAAAAGTAAGCAGACGCAGCTAAATAATTTTTTGAAGGACGATGCGAACTTTCTTCCCTACTACACCATTCTGAAACAGTCACTCGACCAGTCCGGTAACACGGCAATACTTGATACCATTACCATCGATAAAAATAGAGAAACAAGATTTGTTGTAAAATTTACGAACTACGACGACATGCTTGCCTTTTTGAAATATATTGAATCAGCTGATTTTTTGAAGAACTTCACCTCCCTCTCTCTTGACAGTTTTAATTTAAGCCAAAATATTTCGTCGGTCAAAAATTATCAGCTGGAACTGAAGGGTGTGTTTAAAGAATTAAAAGAAACAACATGAAACTATCACTAAGTCTTTATAGGATAAAAAACATTCTTCGCTATCAGTGGACCATATTTCTTTCCTTTTTTGTTCTTTTGTTGCTCTTTTTGGTAGTTATTTCTTATTACGCGCGCTTTAATGTAGAAACAAAATCAACGGCATTGCTTGCAAGCGAAGTTACGATGTTAAAAAACAGATATGATACGTTGAAATATAATAAAACCCTGACGGCAGATCAGATAAAAGAATACAACAAGCTACTGGTAGAACTGATCCCGGAATCGGAAGACTTTTTCTCAATAATCGTCGCACTGGATAGAATTAGTTCCGACTCCAAGTTTATGATTACCGACTATGTCGTTAATATGAATGCTTCGACTAAGGATAAGCTCACCCTCACGATAGTCGGAAAAGGAGATACGGAAGCATTTAAGAATTTTCTTGAGGAGTATCAATTCGGGGGAGGACGTCTTATCACAAGTGACAAAATAGAATATGGAGGAAATAATTCCGCGAATACGAAGATAACCCTCAATTTTTACAGCAAACGGTTCGCATTTAATGAAACACTTCAGGTGGGATTACTTTCAAAGGAAGAACTGGATAGGTTAAACACCATCAGAAAAAAGATTTCACTTCAATATACTTCTGCTGACTCCCAATTTGTGGGCACGGACTATACGACAAAAAAAGACCCTTTTACTCCATAACGATATCGATTGACACAAAACGAAGAAAAAAAAGAAATAGAAACTTATTTCTTTTTATTTTTAAGAAGCTTTCTCATTCCTTCTGAGATGATTGCACCCTTTTTGACCCAAGCATCAAGCTTAGCCTCATCAAACGTGAATGTTGCGGGTACTGTGTGGGGATTGTAGACACCCAATTTTTCAAGGTAGGAACCGTCTCTTTTCTTTCGTTTATCAAGTACGACGATTCTGTATGTTGGGTATCCTCTTTTTCCGAACTTCATTAATCTGATTGTGGCAGCCATAAATAATTAAATAGTAAATATAATAAATTTCGATTTTGCGATTATATATTATAACCCCTTTTATCTAAAAATTCCAATGCATCTTTTGCCGCATTTTCTTCTGCTTCTTTTTTAGAGCTTCCCGACCCAGTCCCCATTTTCTTGCCGTCATAGGAAACAGAAACGATAAATTCTTTTTTATGTTCCGGACCTTTCTCTGATAAAACTGTATAAACGGGAAGTGACCGGTACTTTGCCTGAATAATCTCCTGCATCCTGCTTTTCGGCGAGAGATAGAGCATGTTCTTTACGATATAGTCCAATTTTTCCTTAAAAAGCCATTCCAGAATAAACTGATAGGCAACCTCAAATCCCTTATCTAGGAAAAGCGCTGCGATAAACGATTCAAAGCAATCAGCGAGGATATTTGTGTTGTTTCTTCCCCCATTTTGTTCTTCTCCTTTGGAAAGAAACATGTATTTTCCCAAATCAAGCAATTTTGCGGCCTCAGCCAGGCTTTCCGTACGGACAATTGATGCCTTGATATCGGTATATGCTCCTTCGTCAAGTGAGGGAAAACGTTTGAACAAATAAATGGAAGTGGTAAGTGACAACACACTGTCTCCTAGAAATTCGAGCTTTTCGTTTGAAGGAAGATAATGTGATTTATGTTCATTAAGATAAGAACGGTGAACGAACGCATTCTCAAGAAGAAGTCTGTCCTTAAATTTTATCGAAAGCTTTGTCTCCAATAATTTGAAATGATTATTCATTTGTTATAAGTTTTCCCAGGACCCCGTTTATAAATAAGTATGATTTTTCTCCTCCCAACTCTTTTGCAAGCTCGACCGCCTCATTGATCACCACTTTTTTTGGTTCAACAGGGTGAATAGCAAGCTCAAATATGGCAAGACGCAGTATCGCCAAATCTATTTTTGAAATCTTCTCAAGGGGGAACTTTGGAGCATATTTGACAACCGCCGCATCAATTGCTGTCATTTCCTTAATCAAAGAAGAAAAGAGCTCATCTTTATGAGGCTCAATAAACTTTTCGTTTTTAAAAGAATAAGCAAAAAGGTCTTGCACAATACGAATTCTCCGTTCATGACGGGCGTCCATATTATTTATTGCAATATTTGCAGATGCGATGTGGTAACTTTTTTTTACCACAGTTTTTACAGACAACTAAACTAGGGAGCATAACGTTTTTTGCGGCCATTCGTTTTCCCACTCGTCGTGTTGAATGTTTGCGTTTTGGTAGAGGTGTCATAGCTATTATTATAACAAACAAAATCCACTTCCGCTAGTCCTTTGACACGTCTTCCCTCTGTATTACGTTTATGTTTTGTTTGAGATAGGGAAAATCATCAAGAGAATAGGTGTCAATAAAATGATTTGCTGCGTGCTGTGTTTCTTCAATAAGCTGAGGATCTGAAAATGAAGCGAAACGCATATTCATAAATCCATGTTGATCAAATCCATACATGTTGCCCGGTCCCCTTTCCTGCAGATCATACTCAGCAAGTTGTATCCCCATATGTGTCTTTGCAAAAAAAGACAGTCGTGAGGAGGAAGCGGGGGTTGATGCAAAGAGGTAACAGTACGATTGTTCGGTTCCCCGTCCTATACGTCCACGGAGCTGATGCAGCTGTGCAAGTCCGAACCGTTCCGCTCCTTCAATAATCATAACCGTCGCATTGGGAATATCAATCCCGACCTCAACGACTGAAGTGGAAATAAGAATGCTGATTTTATTTGCCGCAAAATCGGCCATAACCTGTTCTTTTTCTTTTGCCTTCATTTTTCCATGTAAAAGTCCAAGGGAAAATGTGGGAAAAACAGCTGTTAACGATTCGTATTCTTTCTTGACTGCCTTCACCGATTGCATTGTTTCCGCCTCAGACTCATCAACAAGCGGACAGATAATAAATACCTGTATCTTTTTTTCTCTTATTTCTTTTTTTATCCATTCGTATGCATCCTTGCGTTTTGTCTGGGGAATGACAAATGTTTTAATGGGTTTTCTCCCCGGGAGAGCGGTTGAAAGAACGCTCATGTCTAGTTCTCCAAAGGCAGTAAGGGCAACTGTTCGGGGGATTGGGGTTGCGGTCATAGTAAGAAGATGTGGAGTCAGCCCTTTTTGGCGAAGGCGTGCTCGTTGTTTTACTCCAAATCGATGCTGCTCGTCAACTATGACAAAAGCGACACCCTCAGCACTAAAAGAAGAGCTAAGAAGCGCATGTGTGCCTATCACTATGTCGTATTGTTTTTTCTTTTTACTGTCCTTGTGGGAACCAGTTTCAAGTCCGACACTTACTCCAAGAGGAGAAAGGATTTTTGTAATCGTCTTTGCATGTTGCTGCGCAAGGATCTCGGTAGGAGCCATGTAGAGCGTTTTTTTACCCGCAAGAAAAACTGCGTATGCAGCAATTGCTGCAACGACCGTTTTTCCCGAGCCGACATCTCCCTGTAAAAATCGGTTCATCGGAGTTTCCTTCTTTAGGTCCTTTAAGATGTCGGAAACGGCATTTCTTTGATCGGTGGTAAGGTCAAACGGCAGCGACGTAATGCTCTCCTTTATTTTCTTTTCAAATGCGGCGGGGAAATGGAGCTGTTCCGTTAGAGTAATGTCCTTCCACTGTTTTTTTATCAGCTTTGTTGACAGTTGGAGGGTAAAAAGTTCTTCAAATGAAAGTCTCCGTTTTGCCTGTTGGAGCCTCTCTCCATTTTCGGGTCGGTGCAGGGTAAAAAAAGTTTCGGAAAGAGGAAGCAATTTGTGTTGTACCAGCATTTCTTTGGGGAGCGATTCGTCTATTTGTTTTGCAGCAATAAGGATGTTAGTAATTTTCTCCCTCAATAGTCTACTCGTGAGTCCTTTTGCCTGTGAATATATAGGAAGAATGCGTCCGGTCTGAATTCGGGGTATTCCAGGTCCTATCACTTCAAACGTTTCGGGTTGTAGTGTATATTTGCTTCCAAATTGTTTAACTGTTCCCGAAAATGCCACGTTCATTCCCCGTTTCAACTGCGTCAGAATATAGGGTTGATTAAAAAAAGAAATCTCAACAAATCCGTCACGGTCCTGTATGCGTACCTTTTGAAGTGTAATGCGCGAGCGAGTCTGGATAGGCATAACCGATACAATCTCCCCTTCGACGGTGCATTTTTGTTGATCAAACTGCGGAAGCTGAATGGAAGTTATTTTGTGTGAATAGTCTTCATATCGAATAGGAGGAGTCCGGAGGAGATCTTCATAGGTGTCAATGGAAAGTGCATGTAATCTTTTTTTCGTAAGTCCGCTTGTACGGGGAAGCAAATCAACGGAAGTATGCAACATGCTCATTATTATAAATTAAAAAAGGAAGAAATTATCGAAGAAGAAAAGGAGCAAGCGAGGTAAGAATAAGAAGTACTGAAGAAATGACGACTATCACTTTCCAAACGGTTTCTCTTTTTATTTTCAGTTTCTTTATTTTTCCCATGTGAAAACTATATCATATTTTTGTATACTTATGCAATGTACCATTCCAGAAGACGCTCCCTAAAAAAAGTAAGTTTCCAAGACATAAAAGTTTTTGTTGTCCGCAACTGGATAGCGCTTGTTGCAGGATTGTGTATCTTCCTTTTTTTCCTCATAATCGGCGTATTTGCTTGGTTTTCACGTGATCTTCCGGCACCGGGAAAATTATCTCAAACGAGTCAAAGTTCTACCGTTTTTTATGACAGGGATGGAAAAATCTTATTTGAACTTTATAAAGATAAAAACAGGCTTCCGGTACAGTTTAGTGATATTCCCGACACGGTAAAAAAAGCGACGATTTCAATAGAAGATAAGGATTTTTACAAGCACGGAGGCTTTTCCAATACAGGTATTCTGCGTTCCCTATTTTATTTTATTGTGAACAGAAAAATTTCTGGAGGCGGATCCACGATTACCCAACAGCTGATCAAAAATGTTCTTCTCACTTCCCAACAAACTGCGGTAAGAAAACTGAAAGAGATTATTCTTGCAGTCGCAGTTGAAGGAAAGTATTCAAAAGACCAGATATTGGAGATGTATCTGAATGAGGTCCCGTATGGTGGAAGTTTTTATGGTATTGGTTCTGCGGCAAAAGGATATTTTAATAAATCGCCAAAGGACTTGACTCTTCTTGAGTCGGCATTCATTGCGGGTTTGCCGCAAAATCCGAGTATCTATTCTCCGTTTATTGGAGTAAAAGATGCGTGGAAGCAGCGGACAAAGGACGTGCTGCGCCGTATGCGGGAAGACGGAAAAATTACACCAAAGCAGGAACAGGAGAATGTAAAAAACATTGACAAATTGACGTTCTCAAATGTCCGTATGTCAATAAACGCACCTCACTTTGTCTTTTATGTAAAACAACAAATTGAAAAAGAGTATGGTGCAAAAATTATGGATCAGGGCCTAAAAATAAAAACGACACTTTCTCTTGACGTACAACAAAAAGCAGAAAAAATTGTGAAAAACGAAGTTGAAGCTATTAAAAACTATGACGTAGGCAACGGTGCTGTTGTTGTGCTTGACTCACAGACAGATGAAATATTGGGAATGGTGGGTTCCTATGATTACAACGACACAAAATACGGTAATTTTAATGCTGCAATCTCTTACCGCCAGCCGGGAAGCGCGGTCAAACCAATAACGTATGCGCTTGCGCTTGAAAAAGGCTACACACCTTCCTCAGCGATAATGGACGTACAGACTGTATTTCCCATTAAGGGACAACCGGACTATGTCCCCGTCAACTACAGTGGAAAATTTAACGGTCCGCGACAGCTGCGGTTTGCCTTAGCAAATTCACTTAATATCCCTGCGGTTAAACTACTTGCAATAGTCGGTGTTCAGGACTTTCTTACAAGGGCAGATCTTATGGGTCTTCATACTCTTGCGCCCACACAGGATAATTTGAATCGATTTGGACTCGCAGTGACGCTCGGTGGAGGAGAAGTTTCCCTTCTTGACCTTTCAAATGCGTTCTCCGTTTTTGCACGAGGGGGAATCCGGAAAGACACATCTTCTATCCTTGAGATAAAGGATCAAAATAACAAGATAATCTATAGTGCACATCAAGGAAATGAAATGAAGGTGTTCTCGCCTGAGATTTCGTTCCTTATTTCGCACATATTGTCCGACAACAATGCGCGAGCTGAAGAGTTCGGATTGCGCTCTTACTTGAATATTCCCGGAAAAACGGTTGCGGTGAAAACGGGAACAACAAATGATAAGCGCGACAACTGGGCTGTCGGATTTACGAAAGGCATAACGGTTGGAGCATGGGTTGGAAACAACGATAATTCTGTGATGGATCCGCGCGTTACCTCAGGAGAGACGGGTGCATCCCCCATTTGGTATAAGTTGATGTCGGAACTTCTTAAAACGTATAAGGACGGTATTATGGACAAACCTGATAAGGTAAAGGCTATTACGGTCGATTCATTATTTGGCGGTCTTCCAAAAGACGGAATCCCGACACGGAGTGAATATTTTATCGATGGTACGGAACCCAAGGATGCCTCTCCTTTTTATAAAAAAGTAAAGATTTCAAAATCAAATGGAAAACTTGCAAATGACGTTGAGATAAAAACGGGTAATTATGACGAAAAAGACTGTTATGTAGTAACAGAAAGCGACCCTGTTTCAACTGATGGGAAAAACAGATGGCAGGAAGGGATTGACGCATGGCGCGCCCAACAAAGTGACGACAAATGGAAATGCCCAACAGACGTGTCCGATAACCGTTCAGATGACGTAGTTGTTTCCATAAAAAACATATCCGATCATTCAACAGTGACGGATAAAAACATGTCGGTACGTATAAAAACGGTTACCTTGTCTCCTCTTAAAAATATAAAGATCTTTGTCAATGGAAATGAAAAGAAAAACTATAATGAGGACAAACAGGATTTTGAAATTTCACTGTCCGACCTTGATATAAAAGATGACGGAGTGTACGAGCTTAAAGTACGGGCCACAAATCAAAAAGATAAGTCGGGAGAATCGGCAATAAAATTCGGTCTCAATAAACCGTGGGATTTTTCCGTACCCACTGCTGCTCCTACCACGTCCACAACGCCTACGCCAGCACCGACAGCAGATTAAATAAACGGGTGTTAAGAAAGTGATTTGAATTTATTCAGTTCTTCCAGTGCTTCTTTTTCCGTAAGATTTTTTGTTATATCAGTAAATACGAGACGAAGCGTTATGGTGTCTTTGTACAAATCCTTTACAGAAAGAGAAATAAGATGGCGACACGTCTTGAAGGCGTACTGTTTTATCTCATCAAAGCTTTTCGTATGAGGGACAGTCACATCAAGTGTTATCGTTGCGAATTGGCTAAAAGGTTTATACATTGGCATTCTTCGTGCATTCTGAATGAGTGCAGTAAAGTCCAGTTCAGCGGCAAACACGGACCTTTTTGTTCCCACTTTTTGAGTGTATTGTGGTTTGATGAGTCCATACATACCTACTGTCTTTCCGTTATCAGTGCTTAGTTTTCCTTGAGCGCCTGGTGAGAAAAGGACGTCGTTTCCCTTCTCAAAATGGAACGAGGGTATGTTGAGTTCATTAATAAGGCCGTCGAGTATTCCCTTCAAATCTTCAAACGAAGTGTTTACGGCAAGTCCAATTTTGAACTGTTCTGTAGGAAGTTCTTCCCCGTTTGGAAAATAGGTCTTTGCGACCTCAAACATGCGAACTGAGTCTGCAAAGCCCTCATTCTGCTTGCAGTTTACAACAAGCGACGGAATGAGCGACTGGCGCAGATATTTTATGTCCTCCGAGATGGAGTTGGTAATATAAATATATTTTGATTCGTCAAGAGAAAACGATTTCAAAAGATCAAGTGAACATCCGGAATAGTTCATGACTTCATGAAGCCCGAGATGTTTAAGGAACGACTTTATTATTTCCTGATAAGTAAAAAATGACTCCGCGTCTTTTGGTTGTTCGATATATTTCATTTCCGGAAGGACGGAGGGAATCGCAAAATAACCGTATACGCGTGCAACTTCTTCAACGACGTCTTCCAAAATTGCAACATCATACTGTCTAAAAGAAGGAATGGAAATGGTTATTGTGCCGTCTTTTTCAGATGGCTCAAATTGTAAAGAAGCAAGAATCTTGATGATTTTTTCTTTTTCAATAGATACTCCGATTTTTTTTGAGATTTCATCTGGAGTAAAGGAAAGGGTTTTTGGAGTATAAGGAACGGGATATATATCCTGAACACGGGAAATCATTTTTGCGCTTGCATATTGGGTAAGAAGCTTTGTTCCTATGGTGAGAGTTGCCTCTACCCGTTCACTGTCGAGTCCTTTTTCGAAATAGGTACCGGCAAGAGTTCTTTGTCCTGTTTTCATTGTTGTCCGTCGAATGTGGACTTTGTCATAATTTTGGACAAAAAAGACAATCCGTTTTGCTGTTTCAACAAAGCGGGAAGAATATCCTCCCATAATACCGCACAGATCAATAAGATGTCCCTCTCCGTCTTCAATGACGATGTCTCCACCCGGAAGAACGATTTCTTTTTCATCAAGTGTCACAACCTTCTCCCCTTTTTTACTTTCCCGCATATGTATTGTGTGTTTTCCGATTGCGTCATAGTTGAAAATATGTGACGGTTGTCCCAGTTCTATCATGAGGTAATTGGAGATGTCGACAACCGAGTTAATTACTTTTACTCCCACCGCCTTTAGGCGTTTTTGGATAAACTCGGGAGACGGATTGGCGGTTACATTGTCAAGTACTATTGCGCTAAAACGGGGACAAAGCTCCGGCTTTTCAATAGTGACAGTAAGTCTTTCTTCAGAAGGAGCGTTAAGAGACGTAAATTTGTCCTCTTGGGTTGGTTTTTTTTTCAGTATGGCCTTTTTTCCGAACATCGGAAGGATCGCTGCAACTTCGAGCGCTATTCCAAAGACGGAAGCGCTGTCAATTCTGTTTGAGGTAATTTCGATGTCATATACCACCTCATCATCCACTTTCTCAATCCGCTCAACAGAGGGACCGCAGAGAGAAAGATATTTTTGGATTTCATTTGGAGTTGCATCAGTATCAATGTATTCAAGAAGCCAGCTATGGGTAATTTTTATATTCATATTAAAATAATTGTAAGAAACGCAGATCACCGGAATAATAATTGCGGATATCGTCAATTCCATACTTCATCATGATGACGCGTTCAATACCAAAACCAAATGCCCAACCGGAATATATGTTCGGGTCAATTTTTCCTGCACTAAGGACGTTCGGATGTGTCATTCCTGTTCCTCCCAGTTCCAACCATCCCGACTTACATATCTTGCATTTGTTTCCGTTGACAACTGCCGTTCCTTTGCAGGCGGTACAGGTAATATCAACCTCAAATGACGGTTCGGTAAATTGAAAATGATGCGGACGCAGACGGATTTTTGTATCTGCCCCGAAATATTCCTTGACGAAATAATCAAGTGCTCCTTTTAGATGAGCTATCGTAATGTCTTTGTCGACACACAATCCCTCAAACTGATGAAACATTGGGGTATGTGTCGGATCCCAGTTGGGGCGATAACATTTCCCGATATTGATCATTCTAATAGGTGGATTTTTGGAGCGGAGCATTTCCCTCACCTGTCCGTTTGATGTGTGGGGTGTGAGCACCATTCTTCCGAATTTCTTATTCTCAGGAGTACTTAAGAATGTCGTCTCAAAGTCGTCGCGTGCTGCATGAGTTGCAGGCATGTTCAACGCTTCAAAGGCAAAGTATTCATAGTCAACCTCAGGGTATGACATGCGGATGAATCCGATTTTTTCGAATATGGCCGATATCTCCGAAATGGCAATGGTTATCGGGTGAACGGTTCCGCGGGGAAACTGGGTTCCAGGCAGCGTCACGTCTATTTTCGTATCATTTGATTGCTTTTCGGTAAGGACGCTTTTTTTCTCAATGAGAAAACGGGTGAGAGATTGTTTTAATTCATTTATTTGTTTTCCGGCAGTTTTTTTCTCTTCTAGTGAAAGATCTTTTATGTTTTGGAGAAGTTTATTAATCTCACCATTTTTTCCTAAATAAACGGTGTGCAGTTGTTCAAGGTCACTTAAAGATGTGCATTCTTCGATTTTCTTTTGCGCTTCTTTTTGTAAAATTAATATATCCATACAAGCATTATTGTATAGTATCGCACGCTGCTTTTGTAAACAAAAAAATTAGGAGATTTTCTTTACAATTTGTTCGAATGTTTTTGGATAGTCTATCGCAATCTGGGAAAGAATCTTGCGATCTACACCAATATTTTTTGCTTTTAGCGCTGTTGCAAGTGTTTTATACGTTGCTCCGAGTTTTCTCATTGAAGCATTGAGTCGTACGATCCACAATGTTCGAAAATTTCTCTTTTTTCTTTTTCGACCAACGAATGCATATTCTCCAGCATGAAGAACTGCTTCTTCTGCTTTCTTGAACTGCTTGTGTCGCGTCATCCAGAACCCCTTAGCAAGTTTCAGTGTTTTTTTGTGTTTTCTGCGTGTATGAACGCCTCCTTTTACTCGTACCATATTATTTTAGACCCATCATCTTTTTAACTTTACTCGCGAATTTTCCTTGTAATGCCTTAATTGTTCTTAAGCTTCTTAACTTTCTCTTTCCTTTTGCGGTTCGTAAATGGCGGATATTTTTTGAGCGGTGTAATACTTTTCCGTTTTTTGTGACATTAAATCGCTTTGCTGCTGATTTACGTGTTTTTGTTTTAACTTTCATAGATGTGGTTTGAGATAACTCAAAAGAACATTATATCACAGAGAATCTTTTTTTGAAACAATATTTATTTTTTTCTGGCAACGACTGCCCGCACGACGCGCCCTTCAAGTTTTGGAGGTTTTGCGACATTCACTTCTCCCAATTTTGCAATACATCCATTTATCAAATCGAATGCCATTTTTGTTTTTCCCATCTCTCGTCCTCGCAGTCCGAGATTAAGTCTCAATTGATTTCCTTCTTTGAGGAACTCTATGCCGCGATTAAGAAGCCGTTCGAGGTCGGCAGGACCGATAAAAAGAGAAAGTTTTATATCTTTTACTACTCCCTTTTTTATTCCTTTTCGTGCCTCTTTTAATTTCTTTTCTTCCTGATACATGAACTTCTTAAAATCAATGAGCTTCGCAACGGGAGGCTTGGCGTGTTCGGCAATAAGGACAAGGTCAAGGTTTTCGGTTTGAGCACGATTAAGTGCTTCCTGTCTTGTCATCACGCCTATCTGATCTCCTTTACTATCGAGTACACGGATTTCTGGTGCTTCAATTCGCCAATTTGTTATATAAAACTTTCTTGGTAAACGTTGTTTATAGTTACTCGTGGTTCTCAATTGATTGTTTTAGTGTATTAATAAAAGAGTTAAGCATTTGTAATCCGCCGTCTTTCCCGTCTCGCTTACGAACCGAAAGACACAGGGCCTCTTGCTCCGCTTCCTTTTGTCCAATTATACCCATGAATGGGATCTTTTGCAAGGTTGCTGTCCTTATCTTTTTTCCTATTGATTCTGCACTCGTGTCAAGTTCGGACCGTATTCCCGTAGCGATCAGTTCGTCATTCACTTTCTTTGCATACTCAATGTATTTATCTGAAATAGGCAAAACGGCGACTTGTATCGGAGAAAGCCATAACGGGAATGCTCCCGCATAATGTTCGATAAGGATAGAGGTGAAGCGTTCAATAGATCCCATTATCGCACAGTGGATCATAACAATTCGTTCTTTCTCTCCTTGTTCGTTTATGCATGACAGATCAAATCGGTCTGGCATATTGACATCAAGTTGAATTGTTGCAACCTGCCACTCTCGACCCAGTGAATCATGAGTCATAAGATCAATCTTTGGTCCGTAGAAAGCTGCTTCTCCTTTTGCCTCCACATACGCCACTTTTCTGTTTTTAGCGATGGTTTTTAGCGCATTTTCCGCCTCTTCCCACAGTTCCGGTGTCCCAAGGTACGCTTTCATATTCTCCGGATCATGAAGAGAAAGTCTTACCTCAAGCTTGAAACCGAACGCACTATAAAACGAATCGACGATATCCCATACAGAAGAGCACTCCTCCGTTATTTGTGACTTCCGACAGAACACATGTGCGTCATCTTGCGTGATGCAACGGACACGGGAGAGTCCCGACAGTTCTCCCGTTTGTTCATCGCGATATACCATTGTCGTTTCAGTGTAGCGCTGCGGCATGTCTTTGTAGCTGCGAGGGATATGAGCAAAAATCTGCGTATGATGTGGACAGTTCATCGGCTTCATGGCAAACTCATGTCCTTCACGTGTCGTTATTTTAAACAGTTCATTCTGGAATTTTGCCCAGTGACCCGACGTCTCATACAGTTCTTTTTTTGTGATGTGAGGAATGGTTACTTTTTGGTACCCTTTTTCACGTCTTAATTTCCATACGAAATCATTAAGAAGTTCTCGGATAACAGTGCCCTTTGGAGTCCAAAGAGGAAGTCCGGAACCGACGAGTTCGGAAAATACGAAAAGGTCCAGTTCTTTTCCTAATTTTTTATGGTCTCTTTTTTTTGCTTCTTCAAGGCGCCACAAATATGCGTCTAATTCTTCTTTCGTGGGAAACGCCGCCCCATAAATACGGGTCAACATGGCATTCTTTTCATTTCCTTTCCAATATGCCCCGGCAAGCGAAAGCAGTTTTATGACGCCGATTTGTTTTGAGGAAGTGATGTGGGGACCTTTGCACAGATCAGAAAATTCTCCGGAAGTATATATAGATACTTCTCCCTTATGACCGAAGTCTTCGCGTTCTCCCTTTTCAATTTCGGCAATTATCTCCATTTTATATGGTTCGTCTTTGAACAGTTCTTTCGCTTCTTTTACAGATACCCATTTTTGGGTAAAGGCAAAATCCTTCTTTTTTAACTCGTTCATTTTTTGTTCAATACGGGAGAAGTCTTTTGTGGTAACGGGACTTTTAAAAGCAAAGTCATAATAAAATCCGTTTTCAACAACCGGACCGATCGCAACTCTTGTTCCTGGATATAAGGTCGTAACTGCGTAGGCGAGTAAATGAGCGGCAGAGTGTCGCATTGATTCCAGTTCTTTATTCTTATTGTTCATATTGGTAAGTATACAAAATTGTAATAACTATTTCGGATTAAAAAAAATCTCTCCTGCTGGGGGAGAGATTGTGCAATCCGTCAAACAACCTCCCCTTTTCAGGAGAACGTAGTTGTTGTGGTGGAAAAAAGAGTGATCATAAAAATGGTGACTGCTAAGGGACTTGAACCCCTGACCTTCACAATGTCAATGTGACGCTC
>CAZUEQ010000006.1:0-28331 GCA_964619475.1 uncultured Gammaproteobacteria bacterium
CGTCCGAATTTCCCTTAAGGAGCCCCCCCTTGCCAGACGCTCTCCTTTTCGAACACCAATATAGAACGCTCCCGCGAAGCGGGATACGATTATTTTTTTTCTGTCTTCCTCGGTCAGCGTCTCTTTTATGCGCTCCCATAACTTTTTTATTTGCATGTCGGCATCGGCATACGTCATCCCCGTATTAATCTCCTTAAGAAACTTAAAATCAAGTATATACAGTTGACCTATCTCTCCCCTTTTCATGTGTTCGCTAAAATGCGACTTTGAATAAATCATATCTCCCAACAGCCTGTCAAAGATAGAGTGTTCCACGATATGCAATAAATTCTCACGTCTGGATAAACCGTTGGGGGATACAATCGGTATTTTTTTGTCGTATACTGCCGCCAGTCCAAACGGGACAGCTAATTCCGGATGATTTTTTGTTATATACGCTATTTTTTTTTCAAGGTCGTCTCCCACTCCTTCGGGATACGAGATATCCCCAGCAGTTGTGGGATAATCACGCTTATAAAGGTCCATATCAAGCTTCCCGTGGGGTGAATACTTAACGAGTATCCTATTAAATTCGGTTTCGTTAAATAGCGTTCCTCGTTGAAAGAAGTCAAGATAAATTTCTCTTTCCGCTCCACTTTGTGGCGGACGCAACCACTCAACAATATTTCCCGCATTATCAATTTTTTTCAGCTGAATCGGAAGTTTTTTTATCTCGCCGTCCTGCTTATAAAGACCGGTTTCGCATCCTAATTTTTCCTGGACACGCTTCATTATCATCTCTTTTGCGCCTATTGCTTTATCTCCAAAAAGTGCTATCACAAATTCGTCCCCTCCGTATCGTCCGAGTTCATAGGAGTTGCTGTCATACATATACCCCTGTTCAAGCCACACCTCTCTAAGAGCACTGCGGATTGCGCGGGCAGACTTATTGATAATGATATCGGCAGAGTGGACACCCTTATCCCTTTCCCCTAAACTAAAGTCTGCGTTGCGGAAGTTCTGCAGATCAATCATGCCGAATTCAACGTGTTTACCGGCCTGTATTTCTTCCATCGAGTGCGTTATGAGAGAAGACCGGGAATGGATGGGGATTGCGGCTTCCGAAAGATGAACTACACCCTCTTTTGTCAACACTTCACAACTCACATTTCTGTTCGTTCCCGCATCAAACACATGACTTAAGAGCCCGTTAAACACATTTGAAGCTCGCACGTCATCCGGGAATTCAAATGATTTGATGGTGGGTCCAAAAATCCTCCGCATCGCATTGTTGCGCATATCCCGAGTTTCCTGCGTTTCGCGCTGCTTTGTTTCAACGGGTGCGATACGCCTGTGAAGGTGAGGAATATAACTCATTTGCTCGGACATTTATTTATTATAACGTAATTTATGCTAGGATTAAAATATGAGTAGCAGTTTAAGAATGATAGACCTTTGTAGGCGAATTCGCGCCAATATTGTCTCCTCAACTTCAGAGGCTAAGTCAGGGCATCCTTCCTCTTCTCTTTCGGCAGTAGAACTCACGGCCGTCCTTTTTTTTGGAGGATTCTTTAACCAGGATATTACCCGTTTCGATTATCCGTTTAATGATAAGTTTGTACTGTCAAAAGGTCATGCTGCTCCCCTTTTATATGCGCTCTATGAAGCTGCAGGAGTGTTAACTCATACAGAAACGCTTTCCTTGAGAAAATTTAACTCGCACCTACAGGGACACCCCACCCCTGAACTTCCATTCGTCGATGTTGCAACCGGAAGTTTGGGCCAGGGTCTTTCTGTGGGACTTGGAATGGCGCTCGGATTGCGTCTCAAAGTAAAAGAGCTTGGCATCCCCATGAAAAGAGAACCCACTGTTTGGGTGCTTCTGGGAGATTCCGAAATGGCCGAGGGACAGGTGTGGGAGGCAATGGAGGTTGCCTCTTTCTACAAAATAAACAACCTCATAGGAATTGTCGATATGAACCGTTTGGGTCAAAGCGGCGAAACGGAACTTGCCTGGGATAGTAATGCATATAAAAAACGTATTGAGACATTCGGTTGGCAGGTGCTTGAGATTAAAAACGGACACAACATAGACGAAATACAAAACGTGTTTAAAAAAGCAAATACCCTGAATACCGTTCGCGCCCAAAAACCCATTATGATCCTTGCTCGCACGGTGAAGGGAAAAGGAATATCTTTCATGGAAAATAAAGAAGGATGGCACGGTAAACCGGTGCCTGCCGAGCGGTTAAAAGAAGCGCTTAGAGAAATAGGCACCTATGATAAAAAAATAAAAGGAATTATCACTCCTCCGCAATTTTTTGATTATAAAACACAAGAAAAAACTAAAAAAATTCTTGAAAAATTAGGACGTGTCATAGGTGGCGCGGGCGGAGGGGACCCCAACGGCGCGCATATCGGACAAAGTCCGAAGAGCACCGGTGGGGAGGAGAGCCGTGGCAGAATCTATGACACATCGACCAAAACCGCAACGCGTGAAGCTTTTGGGGATGCACTTCAAGACTTAGGGAGCACTAATCCTGCAGTTGTTGCCCTTGACGCAGAGGTGAGCAACTCAACTTTCACCGAACGTTTAAAAAAGACAAACCCTTCCCATTTTCTTCAGATGTTTATTGATGAAGAAAACATGATGTCGGTTGGACTCGGGCTTTCAAAAATAGGGTTTATCCCTTACATTTCAACGTTTGCAGCTTTTTTTACCCGGGCTTTTGATCAAATACGGATGAGTCAATATTCTCATGCAACTCTCACAATTGTCGGTTCACATTGCGGATGCTCTATTGGTCAGGACGGAGTCTCTCAGATGGGACTTGAAGATATCGCAATGATGCGAAGTATACGTGAAAGCGTTGTCCTCTCCCCCGCTGATGCACCATCGGCTTATTTCCTGACAAAAGAGCTTGCAAAACAGCCGGGAATACATTATCTGCGCACGACACGAGGGAAAACCCCCATTCTCTACACCAAAGACGAAACTTTTCCTGTAGGAGGATTAAAAATACACTCTCCAACACATACGACGCAGAAATATGCAGCCCTCGTCATAGCGGCAGGGATAACTGTTCACGAAGCACTGAAGGCACAAAAAGATCTTGAGAAAAAACATATATATATAGTAGTTGTCGATCTCTATTCGATAAAACCTCTTGACGTCGTTTCCCTTTCTTCCCTCGTAAAAAAGGCCAATCGCACTATCGTTGTAGAAGATCATTACGAAGCGGGCGGCATTGCAGAAGCAGTGCTTTCTGCACTTTCTTTAGTACATGAGGCACCCTCCACTTTTGTCCATCTTTGCGTCAAACAGGAACCCCGTTCCGGAACACCGGAAGAACTGCTCCACTTTGAAGAAATCGACGCATCTGCAATCGTAAAAGCGGTCACTCAAAAAAAGTTCTAAGAATTAATTCTTAGAGGCCTCGATTTTCGGTGATTTCTTTCCTCCGTTTTTTCTTATAATTGCTTTTGATGCTTCAGATACTCCTGACAGACTATTGATGTCGGCTTCTTCCATTTTGAGACCCGTATATGCTAACAGATCAGCAAGTGATGGAGCCTCAATCATCCAGTCATCGGTACCGGTATATTCTCTCAACTTCTCTTGAAGTTTAAGACGCAACTGTGTCTGGTTTCCGTGCGGATCGATGCTGTTAATCAACCACGCAATGACTTCCATTCGCGATGCCTGAATCTTACTGGAAAGTTGCGTAAGTTGAGTAACTACCTGTCTTCTTTCTTCATAAATCTGTCGTAAAAGTGCCGGGAATTGCTCATCGACGAATGTGACTGCAGCATCAATTTGCATTTTTCTCATTCTTAATTTTTCCTCAGCAATTCTCAACTCTTCTTCGTGTGCTTTCCCGTGAAGACTCACAAGTCGACCTTCGAGAGTTTGGATTTTGTTCAGCTGCTCGGCGGTCCTTCTGAGTGCTTCCGTCCGGAAGCCATCCGTAACACCCATCATCTGTTTTGCATCTCCCAGTCTTTGAAGCAGTATTGCATTCATTTCCCGTGCGAGTTCGTTTGACGATTTTATTGCATCGGTGGCTCCGCTGTCTCGAGAAATAGCCATGGATAATTGCGCCTCATTCTGTTCAGCTCTCATAAGAGCATCAACTATTCCACTTATCCCCTCAGCTCCTCGTCCCAGACTTTGATCACGTGCAGCGAGAAGTCCTACGAGCCCTATTGATCTTCCGTAGCCGCCGGTATATGGTCCCCATAGGTTACGAATAAAGGGAGCCATATTTCGTGAAACTGATGTGGAAGCCTTGCCCGCTTTTCCCCCTTCTTGAGGAACTCCTAAGATTGCCCCAAGCACATTACCAACTTCCTGGAGGATTAACGCTTCCCTCACCGTTCCTCGTCCAAATGTCCCTTCTATAATCTTTTCCGCTAAGTCAGGAGCTGTTTTCGATCTTGTTTCTGCCTGCCCTATGATTTCTGAAATTACCCCTCCCTCATCGGTACCGGCAATTGCTCTCATTCCTTCAATAAGTTTTTGTGCATCAGCATCGGTTGCAATGTGGAACATTCCTTCCTCTTCCATTCCCGGAATTTTTTTTGGCAATGTCAATAAACGAACGCCTCCGTCTTCTGAAGTAACAAGCAAGTCCTCTTCAAATATACCTGACATCGCTGCCATTCCACTTAAGAGACGCTCCTGTACTCCCCGTTGATCTCCGGAAAGTCGTTCGACAACATTGATTATTCTGCCGAATCCAAGGATGGATTCCATTGGCGCTTCAATACGCAGTCTTCGTGCAAATTCATACGCCAGTCGTTTTTTCGCGTCAGCTGTAATCTGTTGAACTTCCGTATTTAACTCTGCAAGTCGTTTCCCCTCTTTCCCTACAATAAATTCCTGACCGGGGGTAAAGTGAAGCCTGTTTCCGAGGAACCACGTCATTTGTAATGCATCAAGTGCAAACGAAAATTCTGTGCCCGAAAGGTTTGAACCAAGCAACATTTCGATAAGAGATCCCGGTTTATCTTCTAGGTCTGGGGAGGCATTAAACATCTGATGAGTGAGGGACAATATATCCCTTGCAATTTCAGGACGAACTCCACTCATTTTTCCTTCTTCGCCAAGTTCTGGAAGAAACGGTTGTGCTCTATGAGCCATCGGAAGCGTTACTTCTTTCCATTGTTTAAGAAGAGCTGGATTTTCCACACACATCTTGGTAAATTTCTTTAAAAAGTCATCGCGCGCATCTTGTGGATAGTAAGGAAGACACCCCTCAAGTACAAGTCGGGAAGCTTCTCTCACCTGTGTGCTTGCTGCTCCTGGTACTGCCATAATGCTGACAAGAAAATCATTCAAACGCCCATACATTTGTGTTGCTCGTTCCGTCTGAGGCATAAATTGCAGTGCTCTTCCCACAAAATATAGTTGTGTTGCTGCAAAATCTGCAAACAATGCATTTTGTTCTGTCGCTGTTCCCATTACTTCAGACAGTGTTGCATCGAGGAAAAGTTTATTGAAGTGATCGTTTGCTTCTGCGACCATTCCTAGTTTTTCGACGGAAATGACTCTTATTGAGTCTGCAGGAAGGCTTCTCTTTTGAAATCGTGCGATTGCTGTCTCACGTATTTTTTTCAATTCGTCAAGCGTACACATTGTCGGGACCATTCCTATACTGTAATCTTGGTTAAACGGTCCGAATTTATCTACCCATTTCGTACGATCACCCATTTGTTTCCTCATTTTTCCTGATGGAAAAAGTCCGTCCGCGACAAATTTAGTGATAACGCGGGGGCTTGAAAGCCCATGCTTTCCCTTTGGAGTATTGGGAGTCATACGAATTGCGGGCATTCGGTCGTAGACGGGTTCATAATGATTAGTAAGGGCAAATGCCTCAAGGGGAGTCATGCCCGGTTCAACAATATCATCCCGTCCAGGGTTGTATTTTGCCGGTTTCAAAAATAGTCTATTGTCTCCGCGACCTACATCGGCAATCATCATCATTTCCGCAAATAAAGCAGGACTCATCGAATTAACAATGGAGAACCAGTTTGTTCTATGCCATTCAAGCTGTCGAGCAGCGTGAGCTGCTTTTTCGGGACTTTGTGCAAGCTTTCCCTCCGCAAGAAGTCTCCACGACTCCATTGCCTCCCTATTATCCCCTTCCAAAAATTCAGAACCTGCAACAAGCGAAGTGATCTGTTTTCCAGGATTTGATTCCTCAAGCAACATCAGTTGTTGACTCACAATTCCTCTATTCGCAAATAAAAGATTTTGAGCAACATCTATTTGATCGTCATTTTTTGGGATACCAAAAACGGTTCCGTTAGGGGTGGAAACATAGATGCCAAGTGCGGCTATTAAATCGCCTGGATTCTTTTGGACGACCCCATTAAGAGCCTGGATTGCCCTATCTTCTGTGTGTTCGCTTTTTGCTTTGGCAAGTTCCTTATCATGGGTTAATGCATCAGCAACTATTCCGTCTGTTGCTTCATACAACATGCGTGCCATAATCATTCCCTGCACGTCCTTTTGACCGTCATATTCGTGAACAAGTCCGCCACATTTATCAAATAACTTTTTAAGAAAATCTTCTTTTGTTCTCAAACTTCTTACTGCGATTACTTTTTCTGCTGCAAATAAATGTATGGCTGGAGTAATGGGGCCACGTTTAAGCGTTCCTCCCGCAATTTCTCGCGCTGCGGCATCAATGGAAAACATTGCTTGATCCACAAGCTCATCTGTTCTCAGCCCATGAAATTTTTCAACAAGTGCGGCAGCAGATGCGAAGCTTTCTGCAAGACCATTCTCACCGGATTTGTTCCCGAAGGCAATTCCCTGCACTGTTGCGACATCCGTGAGAAGTGGAGCGACCAATAATGTAGCACCTGCCAATTCTTGTATTCCTTGTGCAAGTTTACCGCGCCTTTGATTTAATTCGGGAGTGGCAGGCGCAACTCCAAACCTTTCTCTGAGGGACGGTTTGATTCGGCCGGGTGTTTGAGACATATTTTGTGTGTATTATAACAAAAGCTTATAGGGTTTCAAACTCTATAAGAATAATTGATAAATGACTGTTAAATAGATAAATTTATAATTTAATAACTTTGCTATAAGCCATATTATTTCAATATATATTGAGTCATATTTATGTTCTCAATTGCCTCAACAACCATTTCAAAATAGGGCTGCAACTCTTTCATTTGGTTCCCGAATTCGCCTCTTACCAACTCCACTATGCTTGCCCTGTCGATTTTTCTGTTGAGTGGCAGTTGTTTGTCAATACGGTCGTAAATTCTGTGCGCAATGAGGCCTGCAATTTGCGCTCTATAGGTGTGGGCTTTTTCTCCCGCCATTTCTCCCACTTCTTTAAAAAGTGCCATTGCCGTTTGAATATCGCCCATTTGAATATATCCGGAAATGAGGGAGACTTTTTCTCTCAGACTGCGCGACTCTTCAAGATATTCTGTCGCATAATCTGACATTTTGTGTTTTCCTAAATGAAGAATAATTGTTGCATCATCAAACTCTTCTCCCTCTCCAATCAATTTTGTGGCAATTTTTCTCCTGACGTTTGGATTATCAATAAGTAGTATCTCCACATTCTTTCCATTTTTTCTTACCGTACCTTTTTTTGCAACGGCAAAGCAGAGAGTGATTTCGCGTATTTTTTGTGCAAGTGAAAGATTGTACAGTTGTATTCCTTTCCATAGTGCCTCATATTTTCCATTTACCTGAAGATCAAGCAATAACTCAAGTACATCAGCCGATGTGCCTTGTTTTTTCTCCGCCTCAATCATTCCTCTTAATCCCTGTTCTGTATCAACGTGAGCAAAAATCCATTCCTTTATCTTTGAAGAATATACTCTTAATATTCTTCGTTGCATGCGATCAGCATCTGGAAGAACCCGAGAAGAATATATGTCGTTAATATCTCTTGTGGCCTCTAGCAACTCATGTGCATAACGTCCATCAGATGGAGTTGCCTTTTCGTCGGGATGCCATTCGTTGAAGTATTGAAACGTTTTATCTATTAATAGTTCTATTCTTGATGCCTCCAGTTTTTTAATCTGCAAAGCCCTAAACTCTTCTCCTCGTTTTTGACGCGGACGCTTTATGTGTTCCGGAGCACGGGGAGGAATTTTTGCATTTATTGCGCTTTTTGCATCAAGAATCGTATTTATTTGTTTCTCAAATCCCGACAAGCTTCTCTCCTTCTTATTTTGAGACAGGAAGTCATCCGTACTTTTCAGTGCATTTTTTGTGATGTCTGAAATTGCATTTGCACGAGCCGATTCATGAAGGAAATCATACAGTCCGGGACCATATTTTTTTCCCGCTACAGCCCCTGTTGATAACACAAGCAACATTCCGGCCAACAACGGACCAAAATAGGAGACCTCTTCCCAAACGGAAGGATTTTCACGAAGAGGAACAGTAAAATTGGAGTCAACGGGATATGTTGCCTGTAATGAAAATCCATTTTTATCCAATATATTCAAATGAACTAATGGGCTTCCCACGTCTCCCGACGGAAGATAACAGGACAGTTCAACCTGCCATTTATTTCCTGCCAAATCAACGCCATCCATTCCCAGGTCGGTACACGTGAATTGACCCTTCATTCCAAATTTTTTCCATTGTGCCTGTTCTCCATTTGCTGAGACGCTTTTAAGAAGCGCTTCGCTCGGAGCATTTAAATAAATAAACATATGTGAGGCATCTTTTGGACTAAACTGGACACTTACTTGAGGTTTGTGAAAAACATATTGTCCATGACTTTCAGAAAGCGGCCCCGTTTGACTAAATTTGTCAACTGCTCCGACTCGAATACAGTTATCTCCCACAGTAGACGGAGCAATATCACCAACGAAAATGCCCGTATCAGGCGCGACGGGAAGGAGTGCAATTGGTTGGTTTACCGCACAACTTTCAACAACCACATTTACCGCCGGAACTCCGTTTGACGTCTGTGTCTGCCCTTCTACGTGAAGTTTGTCGTCCTTCTGTTGAAGATTGATGCTATGTACATCAAGTTTATAGGGAGAATGAACCTCCGCGCTTTTTGTAACATTTCCAAACTGATCAGAAACAACTGCAACAGCACAGGTATCTTCCACTTTTGGAACAACATTTGTCAGGACGCCATTTCCCATGGTTCCTGTCAAGGGAGAGCCATCACACGCTTGGACATTTGTATTTACCGGAACCCCAAAACTTGCAGAACCGGATGGCGTAAAATTTATTGTTCCCGTTGGCTTTCCGTCCCCACCAACATCGTTCCCTGTTGTTATCCCGGCATTTATTTTGTATGGTTCTTCCGAACGTGAGATTTGAGAATTTGAAGTATTTCCCAAAGTATCACTTGCTGCTGCTTCCACGCAGACGACCTCTCCCGTTTTCGGACTTATCACTATTGAAAAATTTCCTCCTCCTTGATTTTCCATTGTAAGGGGTACTTTTCCTGAGCCATCCGGATTACCGCAGGTATTTGCGGCTGTGGTTCCAACTCCCGATGCGTCAGAAATAGCAGCATCCACAACGAGTTTTCCGTTTACATATTTCGGTTTTCCAAGAGCGATTGCGGGAGCGGTATTATCGGCAGAAATATTCAAACTGAATGTCGTTGGCATAGTACATACGTCCTGTCCGGTTAAACACTCTTGCCCTGCCACCACAACGTTAAAAACACCGTCTCCCGACGGGACAATGGAGAGTGTTGCTGGAGTATGTGTTTTATCGGGTTTTGGATGCACTTCAATAGTTGCATTCGCCCCCGGAGTTTGACTGAGTATGCTAAGTCGTGTTTCAATGCTGGCTGAGGAGAGAGCGAGATTGATGTCCTCTTGAGAAACACCTCTTGCCTGTGCAGCTGCAACAAGCTGATTAACGGCGCTTGTGTACGTAAAGTCGTCGCTATATCCTCCTTTTACGTTATGAGTCGTTTGCGCATCTACTCCACTAAAAGAGCCTTGGTAATTTCGTATTTCGGCTGAGGTCATGCTGGGGGCACATCCTGCAAGAATAAGCGCAGTAAGGGCAATGAGAATAACCGTTTTGTTTTTTCTTGATTCCAATGTAGCGGGAACTCTGTGGGCAATTTTTCTGATGGTAGAAATTTGCGTGCTTAACGCACGCATCATTTGAGGACTTACTGTTGGCTCCGTTCCTTTGTGGGCAGCTTCCAATCCCATATAAGAAGGGAATTATATATCAAACTATAGGTATTAGCAATAATAATATGTAATAGTTTATGGAGCTTCAACAAAAGGACTCTCGTGTGTGGGGAATTTTGTTATAAGTTTTCTTCAAAAGAAATACAATATGTATTATATATGTACTATTTTTTTTACTCCCCGAATAAAAAAGAGAACAGAGGCGGAAAGTACAATAAATAAAGCATACTGGACGTATGAAACAGGAGAAATGCTAAATACTTTTGAAAGTGCCGGAATACGGACAATCCCCAACTGCAAAACAAACGGGAGCATAAACACTGCCAAGAAAAGTGGCGTAAGGAGCGTTCTAATATGTGAGCGGATATGCCGATGACTCAACCATAAGTCGACAAAGATAAATGATCGTATAAGCGTAAGAACAGAAAAGACTGCAGCTTTTGCTACCCCTTCTGAAACACGGAAAAACAGACCATACGAAACAAGGGTAATAATACTGGTAAGGGTGCCTACTAATAAAATATACGTTTGTTCTTTTTTCTGAAGCAGTTCAAGTTCTTTCTGCGGTTTTTCTGCCATAAGGTTGCGCGTTCGCGGAGAAAATGCAAGAGAAAGCGCGGGCAGTCCGTCCGTCACTAGATTAATGTAGAGGAGTTGTATCGGAAATAACACGTGATTAAATCCTAACATCAGCCCTCCGATAAGTGTTACTGCCTCCGAGATATTACAAGAGAGAAGGTATTGAATAGCGTTTTTGAGATTATTAATAATATTGCGCCCTTCCTCAACTGCGGTAACAATAGAGGCAAAATTATCATCAGTTATCACCATATCAGCTGCCTCTCGCGCTACATCTGTCCCGACAAGCCCCATTGCAATACCAACGTCCGCCTGTTTTAGCGCTATTGCGTCGTTTACCCCATCCCCTGTTACTGCGACCACCTCACCTAATTTTTGGAAAAGCATTACGATGCGATTTTTATGAAATGGTGTCGTGCGAGCAAATATATTTGTATTAGGAAGAAGAGCAAGAAGCTCTTCATCAGAATATTTTTCAAGCTGTGCTCCCGTTACGATGTCGCAGCCGGGCGTCACAATACCGGACGTTACTCCAATTGCTTCAGCGGTCCGCTCATTGTCCCCCGTAATCATAACAACACGAATACCTGCCTGTTGTGCTCTTCTTACTGCATCCTTCACCTCCGGGCGCGGAGCATCGTGAATGGCAACCATACCTAAGAATATTTGGTCTTGTAACTTTAAATGAGAAAGTGTTGGTTTTGCGTTTTCCGACACACTGTTATAGCTGAAGGCCAGAACCCGTAGCCCTTTTCTTGCCCAAGCGTCCATCTGATGTTCTATTTTTTTTCGCTCTTCAGGGGTAAGTGGATGCTCTTGAGTTCCCTTCTGAATACGGCTACTCACCTCAAGGATGGACTCTGGCGCACCTTTGGTATAGATGGTGTTTCCGATACGAACTGACATCCGTTTTGTAACACTATCAAACGGCGCCTCATCAAGAATAGGATTCTGTTTTCGCAGATCTTCAATATCAACTCCTAAGTCTTTTCCCATATATAAAAGCGCTCCTTCTGTCGGGTCTCCTAACACATCATAGCTCCCATGGTCATGCTTATAAACGAGCGATGCAGTTGAGCAGAGGATACCGTTTTGAACAAGATGGTGGAAGGGGTGATTTTCCAAATGGGGGAGTTCGTTGGTGTAGAGATTTTCATCCACATATACTTCCTTTATTTTCATTTTATTTGTCGTTAGCGTCCCCGTTTTGTCAGTGGCAATAAGAGTGACGCTGCCAAGCGCTTCAATAGAGGAAAGTTTTCGTATGATGGATTTTTTCTTACTCATTTCATTCACCCCTATTGCAAGAGTGATTGTCATAACAGCCGGAAGTCCTTCCGGTACTACAGCAACAGCAAGAGAAATAGAAAGCAAAAACGCCGGAAAATAACTTGACCCCTGAAGGAGCGATATAACGAAAACAACAACTGCAGATATGACCCCTACTATTCCGATAGTGCGCGTAAGCTGTTTTAATTTTATCTGTAAAGGCGTTTCGGTGTCTTCTATTATGGAAAGATTGTGCGCTATTTGCCCAAATTTTGTCTGCATTCCCGTATGGACTATCCTGACAATTCCTCTTCCTTTTGAAACTATCGTCCCGGAAAACACTTCATCGTTTTCTGCTTTTGCAACCGGCAGTGATTCTCCGGTGAGAAGCGACTCGTTTATCTCGACATTTCGATTTTCCACCAAAATTCCGTCTGCGGATATTTTCACTCCTTCTTCAATGATGCAAATATCACCAGGTACGATGAAGTTGCTCGGGATTTCTTGTTCAACGCCGTCCCGGATAACTCTCACCTTGGCAACGGAATATTTCTTTAGTGCCGCAATAGATTCTTCTGCTTTTGCCTCCTGGTACATACCAAACAATGCATTTAAAATGACGATTGTTACGATAAGCGCCCCGTCGACAGGCTCCCCTATAATAAATGAAAGTCCGGAAGCAACAATAAGGAGAAGGGTTAAAAAGTTGTTAAATTGTTCAACAAATTTTTGTAGTAATGTCTTTCTCTTACCTTCTGTTATTGTATTTTGACCATATTTTATTAGAAGTTGAGATACCTCTTCCGTTGATAATCCATGCATAGCTTATAGTTTTGTAATCGTCGATTTATAACTTTTTTAGTTGACACTCAATTCCTTTAATGTGTGCATCACTTTCATTTTCCGAAGACTTGCATATGCAAGTTCCATTGTATCCATTATGTCGGTTATTATTTGATTTGCTTCGTCAAAACTAACCGACTTTACGTTGTGAGGAAAATAGTGAAATATCTGATTTCTTCCCAGTTTCCACGTACTCCATACTTTTTCCGCAAGTTCTCGCGAACCGTTTAGCCGAACCTTTTCATAGAGCGATCTATCCCCCAATTTTTGTACAAGGTTGGGTGACATGAGCTTTCCCAGTCGGAGATGGTCGGATATGTAGTCAAGGTGGGAAATAAGGCGGACATCTTTAAATAATTGTTTTAAAAACCCCTCATATGCCTTTGCAAAAGGAAATATGAGGAATGAATAGTCTTTAAAAGTATATGCGTGGTCTTTTATCACTTCATTCATAAGATATTGACCTTCTTCTATCAAATTGCGTTGATTCTGTGAGAAATATTCCCAAAGAAGGGACTTCGTTGACGTATTTTCCTGCATATATCTATAGTACCAGATTTTTATTGTGGATAAACTATCAATTATCCACATGATTTAGCTTCGATTGTTCGAAAAATAACAACAATCTTCTTAAATGTTGATTTTACAATAGAACTGGTCTACAATACTAATCACGACAGGACTTATGAAAAGGATTTTTGATCTCATTAATAAGAACCTCAGCAGCTCCCTATTGACCGGCTTAAGAAAGCGGGGGGGAGATGTAACTCCTATTATCGTCATCTCTAGAGAGAAAGGATCCGGAGGACGTCCTATTGCCTATCTCGTAACAAAATTATTAGGTGCTCCATGGAAGATATATCACAAGGATATTATTGATGAAATGGCCGAAGAGACAACACTAGAAAAAGAAGCGGTGGAGGATGTAGATGAGGCCAAGACGCCAATCATGACACAGCTTTTGAACAATATATTCGGAAAAAAATATCTCACTCTGAATGAATACTACAAACATTTGCTGCGCATTTTAGCGGCGATTGGCAATCGTGGATATGCAGTCATCGTGGGGCGCGGCGCCAATTTTCTCTTTCCCCACGCACTAAAGGTGCGGATTGTCTCGACAATGAAAACACGAATTGACTGGGTAATGAAATATGAGAAAGTATCCTACAAAGAAGCGGTAAAACGAATTGAAGAATCTGATAAAAAGCGAGTCGAGTTCACCAAGGCTCTCTTTCAACATGATCAACAAAAAGCACATCATTACGATCTCGTAATTAGGACGGGAAATGAAATGAGTGTTGAAGATGCTGCAGACCTCATCGTCTACCTCGCAAAGAAAAAGTTCAACCTATAAGGCGCTTCTCCTTATTCTTCAATTTCAATCTCAATCGAAGGACTCATTGTAGTGGCGAGGAACACATTCTTTATGTGCATTTTGCCGACAGCCTTTATTAAAGCATCAGCATTTGCAACCAAATGTGCGCTTTCATGGCTTTTTTTTCCGATCATCTGGTGAAGGATAGGAAATTTTGGCTCTGTTTTAAAACGGAGTGTTCCTTTTTCAAACTTTTTGACTACCTCATCAGGATTTGTCGAAATAGTGCCCGCTTTTGGATTAGGCATCAATCCCTTTGGACCTAATACCTTTGCAAATCGTGCAAGCTTAGGCATGAATGACGGATGAGTGACGAGAATATCAAATTCTATTTTTCCTTGTGCAAGATCTTCGAGTACTTTGTCGTTTACGACGGCAACACGTACTGTTTTTCCTGTGGTGAAAGGAAGCTCAACTTCTCCTCTGATACCTGTTTTATCAACGTTCATATGGACATCAACTGATTCGTCAAATGATGCATATGATATTTTTTTCAAAAGTTCAACAGCCTCAGCAAGCTTCATTTTCTTTCCTTTTTCAAGCTTTTTTTCTGCTGCCTGGTGTTTTTTTCCTTTAACGCTTACTTTCGTAGATGTCTTTGTGTCTTTTGTCTCTTTTTTTCCTTTTCCTTGTAAGTCAACTGGTTTCTCTGTCTTAACCTCTTCTTTTACTTCTGCTTCCGGTTTTTTGTCAATATTCTCAAGGCCGAGAACGCGTGTGCGAATTTTTCCCATGTGTTTAAAATTTAATTTCTATAATGTAATAATAATTAGGCTTCAACATCAACACCCATTGAACGGGCTGCTCCTGCAACAACTTTCTTTGCTGCTTCGATATCATTTGCGTTCATATCGGGCATTTTTTCTTTTGCAATTGTTTCAAGCTGTGCTTTTGTCAATTTTCCAACCTTCTCTGTGTTTGGTTTGCCTGAAGCAACCTGGAGTCCGAGAGTCTTTTTAATCATCGCGGATACTGGAGGAAGCTTTGTAATGAAGGTGAATGTTCTGTCTTCAAATACCGTAATGACGGCGGGAATAACCTGTCCCTTTAATTTTGACGTTCGTGCATTATATTCTTTAATAAACTCCATGATGGGAACCCCGTGTTGGCCGAGTGCTGGTCCCACTGGTGGTGCCGGAGTTGCTTCTCCTGCTGCAAGATTTAACTTCAATATTGTTTTTACTTTTTTTGCCATACGTTTAGAAAATGATTATTATAACTTTGCAAGTTGAAGGAAGTCGAGTTCGACAGGTGTCTCACGATCAAAAATAGAAACGAGAACGCGCACCTTTCCTTTTTCTTCATCAACCGCTTCAATTGTTCCCAAGAAATCCGAGAACGGTCCTTCGGTAATCTTGACCGCTTCTCCGACGGAGAACTTTGATTTGAACTTTGGTTGTTCTTGTTGGACGAATTTCATTATCGCTTGCACCTCTTTTTCAGAAATAGGAGTGGGCTTTAAACCGGCTCCAACGAAGCCAGTTACTCCTTCTGTGGTGCGGACAACCAACCATGAATCATCGTTCAGGATCATGCGGATCAATATATATCCTGGAAATACCTTTTCAATTGCTTTTGCTTTTTTTCCTTTTTTTATGACAATAACATCGCGCATCGGGATGACGATATCAAAAATCTTGTCTTCTACTCCAAGACTTTTAATACGCTGTTCGAGCGCTTGTTTTACTTTATTTTCATATCCTGTTTGGATGTGAATGACATACCATTTTGCATCATTACCGACTGCAACAGCTGTCTTTAAAGCTTCTTTTTGTTCTGCACTAACCTGCGAGGCATCCATAATAAAAATAAACTTATCTGAGTTTTGTTAATAATTCGAGGCCCTTTGCCAATAGAACGTCAATTATACCGATATAAATCCCAATAATCAAGGATATCCCAATGACAATGGAAGTTAATCGAATCGTCTGTGTGCGTGTTGGCCATGTTACTTTTTTGAGCTCGTCAACAATGCCATTAGCAAATCGAGGACCGATATTTGGTTTTGCTGCCATAATGGTAATTGTAGCACAGTTTTTTTCATTATAATGAGTATTATGACCAAAGAACTTGTCCATTCATTTATCCTTATTGTCTGTATTGCACTCTCCTTTGTATTCCCCCAAACACCTCTTGCTGCATATGATATTGAGATAGCTGCGGGGCTTTTCGTAGTGCTCTTTTTTGCACGAAGGATAAATCTGTTTTCCCGCAGAACCCGCCTTTTGGAATCAACCGTTTTTACCCTTATCATCATGGTGGTTGTTAACACAACCGGCGGCTTGCACTCTGAGTTTTTCTTCCTTATTTATTTCTTACTGTTTGCGCTCACTCTTCTTCTTGAGCCTATTATCCCGATAATTATGACTCTTGCCCTTATGATTTTCTATTTGTTTACCCTTCCTGCAAATAGTTCACTGAGCCACCTTCTTCCTATTTTTTCCCTTGCGTGTATGACGCCATTTGCCCTCATTCTTGGAAATGAGTACGAAGAAACGCTCCGACTTGAAAAAAGTATGAAACAACAAAAAGAAGATACTTACCTTTTTTTATCACTGATGATGAAAAACCATTTAAATCATATTAAAAAATCGATTGACAATTTTCTTGGCGATCACGAACTTTCTCAAATTCGCAAACAGGTGCACAGTATGGAAAAACTCATTGATATGTTTGAAAAAGAGCAAAAATAAGATGAAAAAAATATGCTTTCAACGGTTTGTCCCTGTTTTTCTTCTTTTTGTCTTTCTCTATCTGTTTTTCCTCTATCCCGCTCAGGCAGTAAATATGGAGTCGGATCAGTATCGCATCCAGTTCGGAACCATTGATATCGGAGGACAAAAAATGACCGACACAGTTAATAACACATATACGCTTACCACCTCCCTTGGCCAAGCGGCCGCAAAAGAGTTCGCATCCAATGGTTTTACCATAAAAGCAGGGTTTCAATACGTCTATTCGCGTATTCCCTTTACTTTCTCGCTTTCAAATACAAAAGTAGATTTCGGAACACTCCTCCCGAGCAGTCCCGCGACTGGTCAGTTGACCCTTAAAGTTTCCTTTGGAGGAGCGGGTCAATATATTGTTACCGTCCGTGCAGATGGACCGTTTAAGCAAGTGTTGGGCTCAAACAGTATTCCGGCAACCAGCTGTAACGGAGGAGTAGACACCTGTTCCATTACTCTTGCCAAACAATGGACATCCACTTCTGCATACGGCTTAGGATATTCCATGACGGGACAGGACATCGCCACTGATTTCATAAATGGCACTTATTTTCGTCCGTTTGCAAACGCGCTCGTGCCTGAGAATCCGGCAGTTATTATGCAAAGTGTTAATGTTACAGCAAACCTGACTCCCACTCCGAATCCTTCCTATTCACCAGCCCCCTCCCTTGCCGGAACACCACGAGATACAACACACCAATCTGTTATCACACTGAAAACAAATATTTCGTCCGTTCAACCCGCCGGAAGTTATGCGACCGTTATTCGTTTTCTTGCAACCCCGTCATTTTAATGAATATGAAAAGAATACTCATAACGGTGCTTCTTCTTATTTCCAGTCAATACGTTTTTGCTGTTCCCTCTTTCGCCCAACAGATAACGCTCTCTCTTGACCCTCCTATCGTCCAAACACATATTAAACCCGGAAAATCTATTCTTGTTGCCTATACGGTTGAGAATACCGGTGATCCGACACCACTCCAATTTCTCATTCGCCCCTTTACTCCCCAAGGACAGGAAGGAGCGCTTTCGGTTGGCGATACACTTGAAGGACCGATTCTGTTTTCACTCGAAAATACGGACGTAGCATTTGAAAAACCATTTTTCTTCAAATCCAATGAAAAGCGCCAGGCAGTCGTAAAGATACAGATACCGGAGGGGGTTCCAGAGGGAGATTACTATTATATACTACTTGCAGAAACGGTCCCCTCATTCTCAGTCGGAGGACAAACGACAAGCATTGCCTCAGCCGCCGTGGGGTCCCCTCTTCTTATTAACGTCACACAAACTGGAATAACGGAAGCGAAAGGAACGATTGCCCAGTTCTCCATTAAACCCACCTATACATTTACTTTAGGAAAAAGAATTTTCCGTATTGTCGACACGGGAACGCCCCTTCCTCTTACCTTTAGCATCCGCAATGCCGGGAACACGCTTATCGATCCTCAGGGAACAATTCAGGTGCGTTCTGGAAAAAAAACTACATCATATGACATCTTACCGCAACATATCTTAAGCAATTCACAAAGAATAGTAAAAATAAATCCTCCCCAGACGGATATTCCTTCCAATCAGACCGCATATCTGTCTGGATTACAACTCGGAAAAAATATTATTACCGCTTCCGTATCATTTGGAGAAAACACCCCTACTCTTTTTGCACAGACAGATTGCATAGGAATTCCCATTCGTCTTTTCACTCTTTTATTTGTCGTACTTGTCCTTTGTGGAGGTGTTGTTATTTTCGCTTCAAAACATAAACCACTAAAGGAAGAGTAAAGACCTCTCTATCAATAAAAAAGAAACAAATGTTGTTTATAATCCATTGACGCATGCTTTCCCTCTTCTTATGATAAGGAAAATGGAGGGATTTTTTTCGTCATTTCAGCCGTTTTTTTCCCGATTCAAGGGAGAAATAATTCTTCTTTCTCTCGCATTTTTCGTTGCGGTTGCATCAGGAGCTTTGTACATTATCCAAAAAAATACCATACAAAAAACACCCCCTCTTCCCAACACACAGAACGTTGAAAGCACACTGCAGTACGTGTCGGTCGATGTTTCGGGGGCTGTTACAAAACCCGGCGTCTATCAGTTTGTTGCCCTTTCTCGATTCAATGAGGCAATACAAAAAGCCGGAGGTCTCACCGATACTGCCGACAGGGCATATGTAGAGCGGAATTTCAATCTTGCCCGCGTTCTCACTGACCAGGAAAAAATATATGTTCCTTACCAGTCAGATACGTCAAGCGGTGTAGTTGAGGAAAGCAAACGCAATCTTGACTATACCGCACCAGCTGTTATTACAACACAAACAAATGAACAAGAGAATGCAAAAATTGATATCAATCTCGCAACGGTCGATGAACTTGACACCCTTCCCGGTATCGGAAAAGTTCAGGCAGATGCGATAATCAAATCACGCCCGTACAGAAAAATAGAAGATCTCGTTGCAAACAACGTTCTTCGATCAACTGTCTATGAAAAAATAAAAAATCAAATTGTTGCGAATTAAGATATGCAAGCGATTTTGTCCTCTCTTCTTGTCGGCATTGATGCTTCACTTCCCGAACCGCACGCGTCGCTTCTCAAGGGGATTACGTATGGCATTCCTATTACTCTCGACCCCTCATTCAAACGACTCATTGTCCATACCGGACTTGCACACCTTATCGTTTTGTCTGGCGCAAATATCACTCTTCTTACCGAACTTACCGGTTCATTTTGCACTCGATTAGGGAAAAAGAAAGGTATTGCTCTCAATGTGGCCTTTCTTGCCTTTTTTATTTATATTGTTGATTTCCAAGCTCCTCTTATGCGAGCAGTGTGCATGTTTATCTGCACGTCCGTATGTTCTCTCACAGGAAGGGTATCTTACGGGTGGTGGAATTTATTTCTTACTATTCTCATAACTGCGGCAATAAAACCAGACTGGATAACTTCTCTATCATTCCAACTCTCCGTTTTAGCAACTATCGGTATTTTCGTTTGGGATTATATAAAAGAACGCGTTTCACTTCCCAAAAATGGTCTTATTCAGGTTTTTTTGGAATCCTGTGTTGTCCTTCTCTGCACAACCCCCATTACCTGGTTTGTGTTTAAGAGTTTTTCGTTTGTTGGTCCACTTGCAACGGCGCTCGTATCTGCCTGCATCGTTCCCCTTATGATAGGTGGATTTACCTTATCCGTCTCTCATTTGATCTTTCCTCCGCTTGCAGACTGTGTTGCGGTTCCTCTTTTTGCCCTATTAAATTCTATTATTTTTGTCATGACTACTTTGTCGAAAATTCCTTTCAGTTATATCCAGTGGAATTGATATGGGAAGAAGAAAAATAACGTTCGTAATGATTCTCGCTTCCATTTTTACTATCCTTTTTTATCTGTATCAGGTAACTCAAAGAGTAGTCGTATTTTGCGATGTCGGACAGGGTGCGGCAACACTTTTCCAAATGGGAAGTGAACAGGTGCTTATCGATACAGGGTCGGACGGACGCGTATTATCCTGTTTGGGACGCTATATGCCCCTCTTTGACAAAACAATTGAGGTTGTTATTATTTCTCATGACCAGAAGGATCATGATGGAGCACTGCCTCTTATCCTGGATAAATATACCGTAAAAAATATATTTGGGCCCGCACTTGCAAAACAGCCAAAAACAAATTCCCGGTACAATGAAATAAAAGAGCGGTATTCTTTCCGTGCAGGGACATGTCTGTTCTCAATTAAAAAGTCTTCCCAGAGCTCCGACAAGAATGAATCGGCAAATGTCGTAAGCATTTATTCCTCTTCAAATATATATTTTTTACCTTCGGATATTTCTGCTCTCGAGCTCTATCGACTCATGCCACGTGAAACAACCATTTTTGAAGTGCCTCATCATGGCTCAAAGTACGGCCTTTCCCCTCTTTCGCTCTCATTGGCACACCCTACCCTTGCTGTGATAAGTGTGGGAAAAAACAATGTCTATGGACATCCATCAAACCAGGCTTTAGCAGTATTGAAAGCCAAAAAAATATCTTTTTTTCGTACAGACACGAAGGGAGATGTTGTGCTTCCTCTTAATTAAGCAGAAAGAAGAATACTACGGATTTCCTTGAAGATGTTCATTGCCTCAACTCCAATCCATCCTTCTCCGACAAGTTCCTTTGGAAGGCCCGGATCATCACGAAGTATGTTGACAAATTCGTTTACTACCTGTGTGAACTTTGCAACTTTTTCTCCGTCGCCTGACAAAATAGCGTGCCATTTCTTGAAAAGCTCGCGATATTTCTTGTCAAGAGCTGTCCTCTCCCACACTTTTTCAATAAGGGTTGCTTTGTCACCAAAGGCATGTTCTGATTCAAATGCCTGAATATACTGTTCCTCCACCTTTCCTGATACTAATTCCTTTAGAGTCTCAATAACTGGGTGCGGTGTAAGCCAAAATGACCTGTGCCAGGGCCCCAATCCCCATCCTTGCATTTCTCGTCTCAATCTGTCGCGAAGTTCACGTTTACTTTCCGGAATTTCATAAGAAATAATGCGAAGCTTTTTGTCCCATGTGTCACGAAGAAATCTAAAGGAAGGAAAATAGAGACATAGTTCGTGGAATCCTTTTTCTGTCAGTTTGTAACTCGGTAATTCGTCAGAAGGTTTTCCTTTTTCAATACACTGATCTTTCAGTAATGAAGTAAGAGACCCTTTTGTTTTTTGGTTAAGCGAAAAATCGAAAATACCCTGTACTTTTTCATCGAAAGTAATTTCGGTAAAGTCAACGTCGGATAGTAAAAAGAGAGAGAGTAATATTTTCGTTCGACGTTCTTTTATTCCCATATATGCCTTTACTATAGCAGACGGAAAAAAACTGTCAAGATGTATTTTACATCAAAGTCACAACAGTCCCTACAAAAATTGCCGTCTGTTTGAAAAATAAACTCATACCATACCTGAATTGCTCTTGACAACGTTATGGAAATATCCTTTAATGAAGAATAATAGATATTAATTCCCAAATCTATTAAGTATTCACTATGTGCAAATTCCAACGGAAGTGTTGTTCGGCAATGGTTTTGGTTTTTTTTCTCGCACTACAGTTGATGCCATTCCTTCCCTCTTCCGTCCGTACGCTTCCGCTTGCAAAGAAGCTTAGTAATTATTCGTTATTTGCACCTCGTGAGCTTGACGCCGCAGGCCTTTCTTCCGCCTCAGCCACCCTTTCCAACCCACGACTTTCCTATGACGCAGGAGTAAGCGCCGGAGTTGCAGCAGGTCTTACTATTATTACCGTTGCTGGATCTGGAAATGCTGACAATGATACAAATCACCTCTTCCCGAACGATTATATCGGAGTAGGTAATAATCCCAACTTGCAAGTTGCCTCCATTGCAAATGGAACAACATTCGTATTAAAAAATGCACTAACTAATCCCATCACTAACGCCATGAAGATATACAGTACTCAATCTGGTACGTTAGCAGTGAATTTTTACACCGCAAGTGCGATTCCTGTTGGAGGAAGCATAGAGATTGATATTCCTGCAGCCGTTGGTACAACTTCTACAAACGATGGAACCCCTGATACAGCTGCCGTTGGAAGCAACGGATTTGATCTTAACCTTATTGGAGCATCAGATATGACCTGTCCTGCTGGCTTTGCTGCCGCTGCTCCCACCGTTGGAACAGGCGCAACACCACATAAATTGTATTGTAACTGGTCAAATGGAGCCGCTGCCTTAGCAGCTGGCGCCAATCTCACTGTTGTAATTGGAACAGCAACAAAAGGTCTCGTAAATCCTGCACCGAACTTAACACATACACAAGGAGTTGCTGATACCTATTTATTGAATGCCTATACTAAAAGCGGAGCAGCAGGTGCCGGAACAACTCTTGATAGTGTACCAATTAAAGTTGCTCCAGTTGAAGGCGTCTTGGTAAGTGCATCAATTGATGAGACACTTAATTTCACCGTCGCGGCAGTCACATCCGCCAATCTCCCCACAACGTGTGGATTTACACCAGCCGGAACACTTGTTACGACAACTGCAACAACCGTTCCTTTCGGTGCGAGCATCACTGCAAATACATTTTATAACGGCGCACAACAACTTACCGTTTCGACAAACGCGCCAGGTGGTTATTCCGTAAAGGTCGAAGCAAACGATCAGATGGGAAAAGATGGAAAAGTCTGTACGGGTGCAGCTGATGAAACAACAAGCTGTATTAAAGATACGACGTGTAATGGTGGGGCCTGCACGTTCTCAACCTCAGCTGATTGGTCCACAAATACCATAAACGGGCTTGGATACTCGCTCAGCAATCAGTCAGGAACTGATGCGTCGTTCCTCTATAACGAATCAGCTCGAACATTCTCTGCAAAGAGTTTTCCTGACCAGGAACAGTCACAGGCAAAACAGAATGTTATGTCTGCAACGGGAGTTCGAAATGGAAGCTCCGCATGCATTGTCTATCGATTGAGTGTATCCGGAACACAGCCTGCTGGATACTACTTTAACAAAGTTAAATATACGGCGAGTGCATTATTTTAAACATTATTTTCTATGACAAAAAAAATACTCGGGACCCTTCTGGTTACGCTCAGCTTAGCATTTGCCGTTCAGACACATGCACAAACAGTTCTCCCATTAACGGTCGGACCTGCACGCCAACAAATAACAATAAATCCAGGTGAAGAAACTCAATTATCAGTAAAATTTTATAACCAAGCAGACAGTCCTATTTCAGGCCTCGTAAAAGTGGCTGATTTTATCGTTGATGATGATCAGGGAACTCCCCGCATCATCGAGAACGCAGAACAGGCTTCCCCAAAATTTTCCGCTTCACAGTGGATTGAGCTTCCTTTTGACAGAATGACAATCGCTGCGAATGATAAGGCGGTCGTGCAATTTAATTTAAAAGTTCCCGCAGATGCAAAAGCCGGAGGACGGTATGCCGCGATATATTTTGAACCTGTTTCCCCTTTTGCTCAACCTGTTGGTGAGTCCGGTGCAAGCATTACGCCACGCATCGCCTCACTTCTTTACATTCGCGTCAGCGGTCCGATAACTGAAAATGCATTTATTTCAGGATTATTTGCTAAATCGTTCCAGGAATTTGGACCAATAGTTGTCACAGGACAAATAAATAATACAGGAGACTTTCATATCAGACCAAGAGGAGTCTTTACTCTTTCCGATGGCCTAGGGAGCCTTGTTGCACAGACAAACTTAAAAGAATCCAACATATTTCCGGATGCCGCACGATCATTTACGACCACTCTTGGACAGAAATGGATGTTTGGAAAGTTTAAGGTAAATCTTGCAGCTTCATATGGTGAAAAAGGACAGGTTCTTAATAACTCACTTTACGTGTGGGTCATGCCATGGAGAGCGATGATTATCGTCGTCCTTGCCCTTATCATTCTCTTTCTCCTCGGCAAAGCACTCTATAAGAACACAATATCTCGTGAAGTAACACTTGAAGAAGAACTTTCCAAGGAACGAGAGGAAATAGAGAAATTGAAGAATCAATTGAAAAAGAGAAAGGATTAATACATCGCAATTTCTCGTTCTACTATGAGAAGGGTGTTATTGACGGTTGCTGTCACTGCTTTCCTATGCAACCCGGGGAGCGTCTTTGGAGCTGTTATTACTCCCGTTGATGAACCGGTTACTGTGTCAGTGGGAGTGGGAAATGAAGCAGAATATCATCCTCCTGCGACGGGGGACAAACAGTTCCAACTGTTCGGTCTCACCTCTCCCGGTGCAAAAGTGGTCATTGAAAATCCCGGTATTCGCAGCGAAACATTTGCAGACGCTGCCGGAAATTTTCGCTTCAAATACCTGTTCCTTTCCCAATTTAAGGAAGACATTTGCCTTGTCGCATACGATACAAGCAACAGATCCACTCCCCCCCTTTGTATCCCACCGCCCGGAACTGACTCACTCGACCAAATAGGCCCCGTACTTCTCCCCCCCTCAACCTCAATCAGCGCAGGAGATGCATATATCGGTGATTCCGTCAAATTAAGCGGCCAGTCTCTTCCGAGTGTTGACGTAAAATTATCCCTATTTACCGACGAATTACAACAGGGGAAAAAGCTGTCTCTTATCCCTGCCGCTTATGCGTATTCAATACCCACTGTGGACCTAAAATCGGACGAAAAAGGCAATTATTCAATAACTCTCCCAACTGCCGGCTCTCAGTTTCTTCGCATGTTCAGCCGCGCGTTTTATGCAGGAAATTCTACTCCAAAAGGTCTAACACTTGCTCTTAATATATTCCCCATTTGGATGCTACTTGTCAAATTTTTTTCGACATTCCTTAGCACACTGCGCGCACATATTGTTGACATAGTCATTCTTTTGCAACTCTACATCCTCCTTATGTATGCGTTAAGACGGTTTCTTAAGCCGCACTTTTTGGCAAGTCAACGGAGAGCGCTTGCGCTTCGTAGCGTGGAGTTGCTTTCGCTTCCCCATGATCTCATGAAGGCCCCACACAATCTTCCCGTCAGTATAGAATAGCAATACGGACCGTCATAACAACACCATTTAGTTAAAGGAAAGGTGTGCTTTCTGAGGAAGAGTAGTTGAGTCAATCTGCACTTCAAGATAGTAATCACCTGCAAGCGAAGAGGCATAATCAAATACTGCTTTACCGGTTTGATCTGTGGTCGGCTGTACTTCAGTGGCGATAACACTCGCATTATTGGTAAGCACTACTTTTTTTCCGTATACCCCTGCCCCTTGACTATTAAGAACAAAAACGGTAACCCTTTCCTTTTGTTGTCCGTCAGCTTTTGCAACAAGAGGTGCTACAAACACATATGAATTATCCGCGGAAATATCGACCTGGTTCATACTCGCACGGCTCCCAAAAAAACGAGTTTCATAAAAAAAGAAAAATATGGAGAAGGTAATTAATATAAGAAAAAAAAGGATGGCGGAGAGTAAAAACTTTTGCATACCTTTAGTATAACAAATCACAAGAATCAGGAATAGATAATCATAAAATTCCCCATCTTTTCTTACGGTTCACTACTACTCTCTTGTCGATTTTACTACTTTGGAGCTTGTCATAGCCCCATATATGATTAAATTTTATATATTTATGAGTAGGTTTAAATATAATTAAATAAATATTTCATAAAAAACAGTTAGCAAACCTCTTCGATTCCTACTGTTCTATTTCTTATAGGTCTGTTGATATTGATTGATATATTTAGGTAAGCTAATATTTCTTGCGGTAATTAAATTAAATTCATTTAAATTATGATTATCTCCCTCGTTCCCCTCTGTTTCGATGGGCAGATAACTATATCACAATGTATTAAAACTACTCTTGACATCGTTATTATAAATGTATTAGTCTGATAGATATGGGAGAAAGGTATAATTTTTTTCAAATTGAAGCTGAATTTAAAAAATATCTCTCTGCGGAGAATGTTTCAGACGCTACTTTAAAAAATTATTGCAGCGATCTACGTTATTTTTTTTCTTGGCTTAAATTTACGTATGGAGTTGAAGAATTATCCTTATCAGACATTCCAAACTACATAAATACCTCCTCCCTCAGCCGGTTTGCTACTTACATTAACGAGGATTTACAGGCAGACAAATCCGCTAAACGGCGCTTCTCAACAATGAGAAAGTTCTGTTCGTTTTGTATTGCACAAAAATGGATTTCAACAAACCCTGCTAAATTATTTGATGACTCAAAAGAGGAAAGTGAAAAAAAAGGATTAATCGCTGCTTATCTCCACTCACAAAAGATAGTAAATACTTCATTTGATTTGGATTATTGCAACAACGTGTTATCGGAATTCCTTACCGACAAATAAGGAAGAAAATTATTATTTTTTTATATAGGTCTTATGAAAACTGTTATAAACACCTCAAATAGATTCGCAGAAGGGGCTTTACAGCGCCTTAAAATATGGTTTGACCCTGCTATGGAAGGATCTCCCTATGAGAACGAATCTTCCAGTAGACGGTTTTTTGAACCCCAAAAATCTGTCCTTTTACGAAAAAAAGTGATGTTAAAGTTTTAATTTTATTAAGAATGAAACAAGTTTTTCGATTCCATACAAGCGATTTGGCAAGCAAAAGCTATCACTGCCACAATCAAACTTGTTTCTCTATACAGCGTTTTAAAGCTCTTGACCCACAATGAAATATATTACCAATAACACCATTGCCGCCTACATCACAAAACTGAATGCGAAGAAGTATGGCCACGCTGAGTTGGTAAAAAAAGTACTTACCGTCACTTCGTTCATTGATTGGTTGTCAAAAGAAAATAAGGTGTCAAAAGATGATGCAAAACGATTTTCAGAACAATTATTGAAAATAACCCATACCCAACCTGTCACAAAGCCATCATTAAACAATTTGCCAAATAAGGGAAAATTTCCTCTCCGCTTCGTTGGCTATATCCTCATTGCGCTTACTGTCAGTATTTTGGGCGCTGGGATCTACAATCGTTTTTTTCTTAAAGTAAAAACGCCACTCGCCTACTCTACAACTCCTATCCAGGCGGGACGGACCATTTCATTTCAAGGCCGACTTACTGATTCGCTCGGCAATCCCATAACTGCACCTATCGATATTACGTATAACTTCTACACTACCGCAACGGGAGGAATCCCCATTACAGGTTCAACGCGTGTATGTACGGCAAATGGAGATGTTGATGGGGTATTCTCTTCACTTATCGGTAACGATGCAGGTCCCAGCTGTAATACTGAGCTTCCCGCCTCAATATTCACTGAAAATCCTACCGTGTATCTTGGAGTCAAAGTCGGATCTGAACCAAATGAGATGTCTCCACGACAACAAATTGCGAACGTAGGATACGCAATCAACGCAGAGACACTTCAGGGCATGCCCCCAGGCCAGTCAACTTCATCAGTTCCCTTTATCAATAAGGATGGAGATTTGCTAGTTGCCGTATCTAACCCCGGCATACGTTCAACATTTGCAAGTGCCAACTTTACCATATCCAGTGCTCAAGCAACCACCATCCAGTCGGCAGGAAGCGGAGATATTACCCTATCCGCAACTCAAGGTGGGGCTTTGCGATTCAATACGTACTATGGAACACTCGGAGAACGCATGACCATTCTTGCCAACGGAAACGTGGGAATCGGCAACACAACTCCTTCCATGGCACTCGATATTGTGGGTAGTGCAACAACATCCGGCAATTTAAGCTCAGGAGGACAAGTAAAACTCGGAGAACTCACGTCCGCACCGACAAGCCTTGGTGCAGGCTCACTCTACTACAACAGCACCACCGCAAAAGTGTACTACAACAACGGAACAGTGTGGACTGAAGTCGGGGCAGGAGCTGCAGGAAGCGACCTCTTTCAACGGACTCTCGGTAGCCTCGCTCCAACGAATATAACGGACGCAATTAATACAGG
>CAZUEQ010000007.1:0-26732 GCA_964619475.1 uncultured Gammaproteobacteria bacterium
GAACCGATTTTATACATTCCGGTTCCGCAAGTTGGACATTTTGCTTTCATTGCTGGCTTACCATTTTTCATGGTAACGTGCTCAGGGTTTGAAACATCTTTCTTTGCTCTGCATTTAACACAATACATTGTTGTCATAGATTTATGTTCACCTCCTTTCCCATACACGCTGATAATATACAAAATATAAAGCAATTTCAAATACAGTTATGAGGCACGAAAGAAGAATGCTTTTGAGCATGTCTGACTTAATCGTCTTTGTCGCGTTGGAATCGGATTCTTGAGGCTTGGGCATGGGGGAAGGGGAAGTGACCGAAATGACATGTTGGGCAGCTCGAATTTTCTGTAGCCGTGTTTTTTTAGGCATGGTGTAATTGTAATCACACTAAGAGTGGTTTGTCAAGGAGGCTGATTTTTAGTAGACAATACACAATTCCATTGACACGCATTTGTAAAGTGGATAAAATTAGTATCATGATTGTAAATATTGTGATGGCTCTCTTTTTCGGATGGCTCGTTCTTCTTACCTTTGTCGTTTTCCAAACGAAACAACATTACTCAAAGCTATCATCTCGGACAGGTGCGCGTTCTATTGACGCTGTTTTGGATGCGCTTCTTCGTGAATCCGAGGATACTCACATGACAAAAGAGCGGATGGAAAAAAAGATAACCGAGCTGCAGCTTGCCGCCCATAGGACATATCGTAAAATAGGATTGGTTCCTTTTTATGCATTCGGGAAAACCGATGGGGAGAAAAGTTTTGTTATTGCACTCCTTAATGATTTGAACACGGGGCTTCTTGTTAATTTTGTCTATATTCCAGATGGAATACGGGTCTATGCAAAGCGAGTAAAGGACGGAAAAGGAATAAACTACGAATTAACCCAGGAAGAAATAGAGGCCATTCGTAAGGCGGAATGATGTATAGTACATAGTATTACAACTAATTAAACAATTTATACAATTCTTATGGAAATAAAGAGAGTGGTAGTTGTTGCGTTTGTCATTGGACTTTTATCTTTTGGAGGAAGTTATTTTTTTGTTTCTTCACAACAAAATCAAAAAAAACTAGCTGATACAAAAAAAGCGAGTACTACTCAAGAAGAGGATACAAGCGAACCGCGCACAGAGGAATGTCCTATTAACGGACAGATGATGACGGTTTCTCAGAAAAATAAATGGGTGACGCGGAGACCCCTTGGAGTTGCGATAGAGAACCACGTAGAAGCGCGACCCCAGTCAGGATTGTCATCTGCCGACGTGGTCTACGAAGCCGTTGCCGAAGGAGGAATAACCCGTTTTCTCGGTATCTTCTACTGTCAAGATGCATCAACTATCGGTCCTGTCCGATCTGCTCGAGTACACTTCATCACCATGCTAAGAGAATATGGAGAGTATCCATTATATGCACACGTAGGAGGAGCAAACTGTGACGAGACGACCGGGTCAGGTTGTGCAAATGGCGCAAAAGCGGATGCATTAGGATTGATTCAAAAATTGGAATGGAGTTCATATAATGACCTTAATCAATTCGGTGTTCCATTTCCGTATTATTGGCGCGATTATGAAAGACTACCTAACGTTGCAACAGAGCACACGGTATATTCATCAACAACAAAACTGTGGGATTATGCCGCAAAGAATAGAAAGTTAACAAACGTTGACTCTGACGGAGTTGCATGGAATAAAACATTTGAATCGTGGAAGTTTGCCGATGATGCAAAGGCATCTGACAGAGGAACCACAAACAAAATTCAGTTTGGTTTCTGGAACTCACTTGCAAATGATTTTACTGTGATATGGAATTACAACAATGCAAAAAACACCTATTCACGTATTGATGGAGGAAAAGCACATCTTGACAAAAACACCGGCAAACAACTCGAAGCAAAAAATGTAGTGGTTGTTTTTGCGAAAGAAAGCCCTGCAAATGACGGATATGACGGCGGACATATCTTATATCAATTAACAGGAACCGGAGATGCGCTTGTTTTCCAAAATGGCAAAGCGATAAAAGCAACATGGAACAAAGAGACCCCAGAAGCACGCATGAAATGGTATGATGAGAACGATAAAGAAATATCAGTAGTGCGAGGAAAAGTGTTTATTGAGGTATTGCCAATTGGAAATAAAGTTACGTATTAATTTGTTGTTGATATGCTCGAATCAGTTATTCCCTCTAAAACAAGAAGGAAAATCTTGAGTCTGTTCTACACTCATACAACTGATTTATATTATCTGCGAAGCATAGTGCGCGAAATTGATGAGGAAGTGAATGCGGTGAAGCGAGAACTTGATATCTTGGAAAAAGCAAAAATTCTTCATAGAGAAAAAAGACTAAACAAGGTCTTTTATTCGCTTAATAGATCGTATATGTTTTATGACGAATTTTTGAGGATTTTTGCAAAGCTCAGTGTATTCCCTCAAGCAGTTCGCGAACAATCTCCCCGTTTGGGCAAAATAAAATTTGCCGCCCTTTCCCTTAAATTTGCTCATCAAAAAGAAATCAAAAAGGATGAAGTCTATTTCGTGTTAGTTGGCACTATCATCATTCCAGAAATTGAGCAGTTTATGAAACAGATGGAAGGAACACTAAAGCGAGAAATAAACTATACCGTGATGACTGAGGAAGAATTCTCTTTCCGCAAACGAAACAACGACCCCTTTATGTGGCGATTCTTAAAGAGTCCTAAAATTATGATTTTTGGTTCTGAAGAAGAACTGATGAAATAACTCACCCTATGAATAGTCGCCGTATCGTGTATGCAGTGCTTTTGTTTTTTCTCATTTGGATGTGTTTGCCTGAAAATGTACCGGTGAATTTTGCGGTAAACAAATCAAAAATACACTTCACGATAAATCCTCTCTCTATAGATATTCCTATTTTTGGTACCCACATAAAAAAAGATTTTAAAACAAAGTTGGGCTTGGATTTAAAAGGAGGAAGTCACCTTGTCTTTAAGGCAGACGTGAGCAAGGTAAAGCCAGAGGACGTATCGGATGCATTACTTTCTGCCCGAGATATCATTGAAAAACGCGTTAATTATTTTGGAGTATCAGAACCAGTTGTACAAGCCTCAAAATCAAATGGTGAAAACAGAATATCTGTCGATTTACCGGGAATTGAAAACGTATCTCAGGCGGTAGGGTTGATAGGGCAGACAGCACAACTTCATTTTTTGGAAGAAGATGCGACTCAGAAATATGCCTCAACCGCATCGCTTCTTGAAAGATTAAGCAAAGATACAGGACTGAACGGGACAGATATAAAAAAGTCGACAGTCGTATTTGATCCTGAAACGGGAAAACCACAAGTATCGTTGCAATTCACTCAGAATGGCGCGAAACTGTTTGAAGAAATAACAGCACGGAACATAGGAAAACCGGTAGGAATTTTCCTCGATTATTATCCCATTTCAGCTCCCGTCGTCCAACAAAAGATTTCAGAAGGGAATGCAGTTATTACCGGAAGTTTTACGGTTGAAGAAGCAAAACAACTTGCAATATCGATAAACTCCGGTGCGCTTCCTCTTCCTATTCAGCTTATTGAGCAAAGGAATATTGGACCGAGTCTCGGGGCTGAAGACGTCCAAAAAAGCGTCATAGCAGGAGGAGTCGGACTTGCAATGGTGTGTCTTTTTATGATCGTTTATTATGGACGCTTGGGTCTTATTGCAACTGTCGCTCTTTCCCTTTACGGAATGCTTTCATTTGCGATGTTCCGCGCAATCCCAGTCGTACTTACTCTTCCCGGAATTGCCGGATTTATCCTTTCCATTGGAATGGCTGTTGATTCAAATATTCTTATTTTTGAACGCATAAAGGAAGAACAAAGGAAGGGAAAGGATTTGAAGACCTCCATCCGCCTTGGTTTTACAAGGGCGCTGGATGCAATTAAAGACGCAAACGTTACAACACTCCTCGTTTCGTTTATCCTTTTTAATCCTCTCAACTGGAGTTTCCTCCCACAGTTTGGTATGGTAAGAGGTTTTGCACTCACACTTGGAATAGGTGTTGCAACGAGTTTGTTTACCGGCGTTGTTATTACTCAGAGACTTATTCAAACATTCTATAAGCACGTATGATTCATTTTCATAAATATATTTGGCTATATATCCTTATTTCCGTACTCGTCATCGGTTCCGGTTTGTTTTCTATTGTGAAGTGGGGATTTCGTTATTCGATAGATTTTACCGGGGGCACGACGCTTGCTTATTCATTCACGAAAGTACCACAAAAGGAAGAACTTGGTGCCTTGCTGAAAAAAAACAAGATAACCCTTGAAAAAATAAGTGTAAGCGGAAAAGTTATTGAAATGCAAACAAACCCGCTTGATGACAAGCAAGAAGAAACGCTTCGAAAAACGATAGAAACAGCATTAAAAACGCAAATAAAATCCCTCCGTTTCGAAACGGTAGGGCCAACGCTCGGAAAAGAAACGGCTCAAAAAACCGTTGTTGCCGCGTTACTTGCCATATGCGGTATCTTACTTTATATGAGCTTTGCATTTAAGGATGTTAAGTTTGCATTGTCTGCGATTCTTGCGATGGTGCATGACTTTTTTGTGTTAATAGGTTCCTACTCTTTACTTTCGCATTTTTTTGGTGCGCCGTTCGATTTGATGTTTGTAACTGCAATGTTGACAACAATGTCTTTCTCAGTACACGACACCATTGTTATCTTCGATAAAATTCGTGAATATGTAAAGACGGGCGCACATAAGGGAGTTTCTATTGAAGATTTAAGCGACAAGGCAGTAAGTGAAACGATGGTAAGATCTTTAAATAATTCGCTTACCATTGTATTTATGTTAGTGGCTCTCTTGCTCCTTGGCGGCGCAACAATTCGATTCTTTGCGGCAGCACTTCTTATCGGAACGGTAACAGGAAGTTATTCTTCCCCGTTTGTTGCAACACCGATACTCATATGGTTAATGAATAAAAACAAGACAAAATGAAGCATCTGCATTTCTATAAAATTGCAGCAAAAACACACTTTGAACTCGGACATACGCTTGGAAAATTGTTCAAGAGCCCCTCTCTTTTTACCTATAATGCTATTCTTTCGAAGATGCTTTCGGTTCCTTCTTTACTTGAGAAATCAAAGCTGTATTTAGAAATATCCAAGAAATATTTCCCCCACTATATTGAAGAACTGGAAGGATATGCAAAAGGGATGGGAGTGAATTTTGATTCTTTTTGGTTGACTTTTTTAAACGAAGAATTCGATATTTATCCTGACAAATGTACTTCCTGTTATGTGGGAAATGGGCAACTTGTCGGACACAATGAAGACTTTGACGATCACTACAAAAAACGTATTACGATACTCGAAAAAACAATAAGAGGGGTAACGATTTTTGAACTATTTTATTACAACGGGTTGGGAGGCACTGCCGCAAGTGTGAATTCATTTGGGTTTACTCAGACGGTCAACACCCTAAATCATACAGATGAACAAATCGGGGTCCCGCGCAATATGATTGCCAGGTGGCTTTCTGAAACGAAGGACCCGGAAGAGGATTTCCAAAAATTAAAAAAGATACCAAGAAGCTTAGGCTACAACCACACTTTCTCTTCTCCAAACGGACAGGTGTGGAATATTGAATCAACGGCAGGTGAAGCACGGCTTACGATGCCGAAGACTCCGTACGTGCATACGAACCATTACCTTACCGATTTAAAAAATAAAGAAATTCACGCGCCTACAACGTCTTCCTACGAAAGGTATGAATATGCATCTTCACAAACTGTATCCGTAAAAGACAAGAAAGATGTGGAACAGTTGCTTGAGAATACGAGTAATTTAGAAAAAGATAAGAAAAAGAACAATACCATTGCGCGGTTTGTTGTCGACAGAGCTTCAAAAAGCATTGACGTTTGGCTAAAGAGGGAGGAGCAAAAAGGGTGGATTACCTATCCAGTTCCTCACATATGAAAATACACGTTTTCAGTCTTGGGGAACTGCAGGCAAATTGTTATCTGCTGGAGAGTGAGGGGAAGGCTCTTATTATCGATCCGGGAGATGATGCCCCCTTTCTTCTTGAGGAACTGCAAAGAAAGAATCTTGAACTTGTAGGAATATGTCTTACACATGGACATTTTGATCATGCAATGGCGGTTGGGGAAATACAAATGAGTTTTCCTATTCCTCTTTATATGGGTCGTGAGGATACATTCCTTATCGAAAGGCTTGAAAAATCTGCACAACACTTTTTAGACCATTCTCCTGTGGTAGTTCAGCCATTGAAAGTAGAATATTTTACTCCCGGAGAATTTCGTATTGTAAACTTTGTCTTTACCGTTATTCCAACACCCGGTCACACGCCAGGGAGTGTTTGTTTGTATTTTTCAGGTGAAAAAAATATTTTTACTGGGGATACCCTTTTTTCTGGAGCAGTCGGACGGACTGATTTTGCATATGGAGATAAGAAGAAGTTGCACAAATCTTTAGAACTGCTGTTTAGTTTGCCGGATGAAACTGAGGTATATCCAGGCCATGGAGAAATGACGTATATAATGACGGAAAAAGAGAATAAAGGATAGAGCCTATTTTTTTATATTCTTCAGAAGTTCTTCGCGCTCATTTTTTATTTCCCCGTTTATTACTTTTTCAAAAAGACCGTCAAGAATATCTCCAACCTGTTTACTTGGTTTTATGTCGAGGATTTTCATTACGTCGAGTCCGTTTATTTTCAGATCCTTTACGGTGAAGGGTTCTTTTTGGACTTCAATAATTCGTTTTTTAAACAGATCAAGTCTCCATGAAGTGGAGGTCGAGCCAGACCCAATCCGGTCCGCCGTTCGAAGGTCAAGAATATCTGTCAAGTACTCCTTTCCTACTTCACGGATAAATCTGCGCACTGCTTTGTCAGTCTGTAATTCGGTTACGGTAAATTGATGAAACTGAATAAGTTTTACTAGTTTTGTTTTTTGTTCGTTGGAAAGACGAAGTCTTTTTGCAATCTCTTCCGCCTGATGCATTCCCACAACCTCATGATTGTGAAATGTGATTATCTGTGTCTTCTCGTCTCTATTAAATGTTTTTACTTTTCCGATATCATGGAGTAAAGCGGCAAGGCGGGTGATGGGATCTTTTGAAGGACACGCCTTGAGAGCCATTACCATGTGAGTCCCCACATCAAATATATGATGACGGCGCGGACTTTTTTGGGGAACGGCAAAAGAAATGTCAAGTTCCGGAAGAATATATTTGAGAAGACGTGTGCTGTGAAGAAAGAGAATGCCCTCTGAGGGGTAATCGCTTGCAATAATCTTCAGAAGCTCATCCCGTATGCGTTCCCAAGAAATATTTTTTATCAACTCAGCATTATCTTGTATTGCTTGGCGAGTGCCCTCTTCGATAAGAAAACCAAGCTGGGAAGCAAAACGGACAGCGCGCATAAGACGAAGTCCATCCTCTTGAAATCGTTTGTTGGGGTTGCCAACCGTTATAATCTTTTTTTCTTTCAGGTGTTTTTGACCCTCAAACAAATCAACGATGTTTTCCCCATCATAGGCAAGTGCATTAATAGTAAAGTCACGTCTTCCCAAATCTTCCGCAAGAGTTTTGGCCCACACAATTTTTTCCGGATGACGATTATCTTCATACCCCGCCTCTTTACGGTAGGGGGTTATCTCAAATAATTCGCCTTCTGTTTTAACGGTAACGGTTCCATATACATTATGATAAAAGTTGTCCGGAAAAAGCTCCTGGATTTTCTCCGGAGTGGCGTTTGTCGTAAAGTCCCAGTTGAGGACTGGCTTTTTTAAAAGTAAATTACGAACTGCTCCTCCCACCACATACACCTCAAATCCATTTTTTCGGAGGGTGTTCATGAAGCTAATAACCGATTTTGACAGACGCAATTCCATGATGTAATTGTATCACCGATTTATTCAGCAGGATATTAGAATAAAAAAGTATAATAAAGTTCACATGAAAAATAAAATAGTGCTTTTAGTAATCATTTTCCTTTGTTTTTTTGTCCTTTACTGGATATACGGCGGACCGATAGGGAGCTCAGGCAAAGAACGGGTTTTTATTGTTCCAAAAAATCAGGAGAACTTCGATGTGGTACAGGCGCTTGAGACAGGAAAATTCATAAAAAACAGGCAACTTTTTAATTTTTTAAAAGATATTTTTTTACTTCATAGCAAAATACAACCAGGAGGATACCGTCTGTCAGACAATATGTGGACATGGGATATTGTTACGAAAATAAATAGCACCCCCGATCTTGTATGGGTAAGTTTCGGAGGGTGTCTGCGTAAAGAACAAATAGGGGAGATTCTTGCAAGCGCGCTTGGATGGAGTGACGAAGAACTCAAAAAATGGGACACGGTTTACACCAATACGAAACCTGAATATTTTGAAGGAGTGTACTATCCCGATACTTACCTTATCCCAAATGATGAGACGGGAGAGCAAATTGCGCATAGACTAATCAACAGGTTTAATGAGGAATTTGCGCCATTTGCTAACAAGTATGTTGCCGCAAACATTAGATGGGTAACTGGACTAAGAATCGCTTCCCTTATTGCGCGGGAAGCTGCCGGAAAGTCAGATATGCATCTTATCTCGGGAATAATTTGGAACAGACTGAATGTCGGGATGCCTCTTCAAATCGACTCGACAATGCAATATACCTTGGGCAAAAATAAGAATGGGAATTGGTGGGGAGCGGTAGACATTAAAGAAAAACAAAATGACTCTCCGTATAATTCATATCTTTATAAAGGACTGCCACCGACACCCATTTGTAGTCCTAATATTGACTATATAGAAGCTGCCCTCAATCCGGAAGAAACATCGTGTCTTTTTTATCTGCACGACAAAAACGGAATGATACACTGTGCAGAAACATACGAAGAACATCTCAAAAACATCAAAGTATATTTAGACTGATTTTTTCACTGTGCTTTGAGGGAAGAAAGAATATCGATGTTTTTTTTATCCGGACCTTTACCGTCAAATCCCGGAGTCTCAATGATGAAAGGAAGATTTTTTAATAAGGGGTGATTGATAATGTGTCGGAACGGTTCAAGTCCCAATGTCCCTGCTCCAATATTTTCGTGCCGATCCCGCCCTGAGTTAAAAGGATCTCGACTGTCGTTTATGTGAATCACTGCGAGTTTTTTTATTCCTATTTCGGAGTCAAATTCATCAAGAAATGTTTCCCAACCACCGTCTTTGCGAATATCATAGCCCGCTGAGAAAAGATGACAGCTATCAAGACATATCTTGACACGTTCATTGTTCACATCAAGAAGAATGCTTTTTATTTCATCAAGCGATTGCCCAATTTTTTTGTTCCCGGCATTTTCAATAATAAAGAAAGTGTCTTTTGGAGTGTTCGTCAGGACCTCAAGAATATTGTTAATAAGCACACTGTATTTCTTATCTTTTGAAACATCCCAAAGGGAAGGGGTGGAGTCCTTAAATGATCCGAGGTGGATTATACTGCCCACAATTCCAAGTCGAGATGCAATGGTTAGCTCCGCAATAAGAGATTTTTTTGATTTTTCTCCTATTTCACCTCCATCTCCTAAATTAACAAGATATGACGCGTGAAAAAATACGGGGTCAATCTTTAATTTTTCCTTTGTCTCAATAAACATGTGCTTTGATTCTTCCGTTGCCTGTGCATAGTTCCATCCCCTTGGGGAGGAAGAAAAAATTTGAAGGCAGTTTCCGCCAATTGCTGCTATCCGTTCAAGAGCTTTGTAATACCCGCCGGCAATAGAAAGATGTGCACCGATTTTCATTTTTTTGAATAAAGTTCAATAATTCGTTTTCGTATATTTTCTGCAAAGGGAAGGGAAGAGATATCTTCCAAGTTTTTAATCCATCGATATTCGGTCAATTTGTTTTCAAGACGGATGGCTGCGGCATTGTCTTTGGTTTTACACTTAAAATGTTGTGCATGGAACATATATTCTTTTTCCTGAAATACGTCTTCTCCAATCCACTCAATAGATTCGACGTGTATTCCTACTTCCTCAAGTAATTCTCTTTTTAAGCCAAGAATAATAGGCTCTTGGGGATAGATTTTTCCGCCCGGTACGGTCCAGAGTCCAGCATCCACCTGCTCATGAGATGATTTTTTTATGACAAGAAGCTCTCCTTTTTCGTTAAAAATGAATCCGGCAACGGCTAAAACCAGTAAATACTTTTCGTACATTACAGACAGTATAGCAAAATACCTATTGACATAAGTTAGCAGAGTTGATATATTATTGCTAATGGAAGAATTAACAGCACGACAACTCGAAATTTTGAAGGCAATTATTCAGGAACATACGGAAACCGGTGAACCGGTTGGGTCTGAAATATTAGAGAAAAAATATAAATTGGGTGTTTCGCCAGCAACCATTCGAAATGAAATGGTTGTGTTAGCCAAAAAAGGCTATATCGTAAAATCCCATTTTTCCTCAGGACGCGTTCCGTCCGCCAAAGGATTCAGGCTTTATATCAATAAGATAATGAAGCGGAAAGAAATAACGACGGCTGATGAAGTCGCATATAAAAATAGCGTATGGGATGAACGAAGCGAAATGCATAAGTTGTTGACTCAAGCAACAAGAGTGCTTGCCCAAAGAACGGGGCTTGTTTCCCTTGCAGCCACGAATAACGGAGGTATTTATTTTTCCGGCCTTGCGAATCTTTTGAATATTGAAGAGTTTGTAAATCGAGAAATTGAAAGACAAATCTTTCAAAGGCTGGAGGAAATGGAATATTGGGAAAAACTGTTAAATAAGTTTTTATCGGAAGAGAATCAGGATATCTATTTTGTGCTGGGTGATGAGGTGTATGCGGATCCAGTTTTTGACGCATGCGCGAGTATTTTTGGAGAATTTGAAGCGCATGATACAAAAGGGATAATTGGTGTCGTTGGACCAAAGAACATGCATTACGATCTTATCGCTCCCCAGATAAAATATTTCTCAACTCTGCTTGGAGAGATCATGAAAGAACAAAATTTATAAGTTAGAGTATCAGTAACGCGTATGGCACACACACAACAAAAAAAACCTATTGACGCCACTCAAAAACAGCAGTCAGAAGTGGAAAAGACAGAAAAATGTAATGAAGAGTGCTGTTGTTGCGAAGGCAAGGAGGGGTGTCAGGAATGTGAAGAAATGAAAAAACAGGTCGAAGAGTATAAGGCAAAATATTTGAGAGCACTTGCCGACTATCAAAATCATGAACGACACGTTCAGAACCAGAGGGTTGAGCTGGTAGCCCTTGCAAATAAGGAATTGATCTCAAAACTGCTCCCCTTTCTTGATGACCTGAATAGAGCAGAAGCCTTTGTACAAGATAAAAGTCTTGTCCATATAAAAAACAGTTTTATGAAAGTCTTAGAGGGTGAGGGCCTGAAGGAAATTGACGTTTTGGATAAGGAATACGATCCGTATACAGCGGAGGTTCTCGACATGGTTCCGGGGGAAAAGGATGGAATGGTAGTTGAGGTGTTGAGAAAAGGGTATACGTTCAATGAGAAACTCATTCGCGTAGCCCAGGTAAAAGTTTCTAAAAAAGTTTAAAACATTATTAATTATTTTAAATAAATATGGCTAAAATAATCGGAATAGATCTTGGCACAACAAACTCATGTGTTGCAGTTATGGAGGGAGGAAAACCGAAAGTTATAAACTCTCAGGAAGGACGAAATGTGGTCCCATCAGTTGTTGACCCCGTCAAGCGAGTAGTTGGAGATGTTGCAAAACGACAAATGGTTATTAATCCCAAAAACACCGTTTTTTCAGTGAAACGTCTCGTGGGACGCAGATTCTCTGACCCATCAGTTCAACAGGACATGAAATGGCTTCCCTACACAATAAAAGAAGGACGTGAGGGAATGGCAACTATCGAGATTGAAGGAAAAACATACACTCCTCAGGAAATTTCTGCACAAATTCTACAAAAAATGAAAGTAGACGCGGAGGCATATCTTGGAGAAAAAGTCGAAAAAGCAGTTATCACAGTGCCAGCATACTTTGACGATGCCCAAAGACAGGCAACGAAACAAGCGGGTGAAATTGCCGGACTTGAGGTTGTCAGAATAATCAATGAACCGACAGCTGCCGCACTTGCGTATGGACTTGATAAGCAGCACTCACACACAATAGTTGTTTATGACTTAGGAGGAGGAACGTTTGATGTGACGACACTTGAACTTGGTGAAGGAGTGTTCCAGGTAAAGGCGACAAACGGCGACACCCATCTTGGAGGAGACGATTTTGATAAGGTAATATTGGACTTTCTTGCTGATGAATTTAAGAAAGAAAATGGGATTGATCTGCGGAAAGACAAGCAAGCATTGCAGCGAATGAGAGACGCGGCAGAAAAAGCAAAAATAGAACTTTCCTCTTCAATGGAAGCGGAAGTAAACTTGCCATTCATCACGGTCAAGGATGGGCAACCACTTCACCTCGTTATGAAAATAACGCGCGCAAAACTTGAACAACTGGTAGGTGGTCTCATTGAAAAAACATTTACTCCTGTGAAATCATGTATGAAGGATGCAGGAGTTGATATCTCAAAAATCGACGAAGTAGTTATGGTGGGTGGAATGACTCGTATGCCAAAAGTATATGAAGAAGTAAAAAAATTCTTCGGCAAAGAGCCTAATAGAAGCGTTAACCCGGATGAAGTGGTGGCGGTTGGTGCAGCAATTCAAGCGGGAGTTTTAACAGGAGAAACAAGAGATGTTGTTCTTTTGGATGTCACACCCCTTACCTTAGGAGTTGAGACATTTGGAGGCGTTCTTACTCCTCTTATTCAGCGGAACACGACTATTCCATCGTCCAAATCAGAAATATTCTCAACAGCAGGAGATAATCAAACCCAAGTGGAGATTCATATTCTGCAGGGAGAAAGACCCCTTGCGCGAGACAATAAATCACTTGGGAGGTTTATCTTAGATGGCATTCCCCCAGCCCCTCGAGGAGTTCCTCAGGTTGAGGTTATGTTTGATATCGATGCGAGCGGAATTTTGACCGTCACAGCCAAAGATAAGGCAACGGGAAAAACACAGGCGATTAAGATCACCGGATCAACAGGACTTACAAAAGACGAGATTGAACGAATGAAGACAGAAGCGGAAAAGAATGCAGAGTCCGATAAAGAAGAAAAAGAAAAAATAGAGGCAAGAAACAAGGCAGACAGTCTTATCTATACCTCAGAAAAATCCTTGAAGGATGCGGGCGACAAGGTTCCGGCAGATCTCAAGAAAAGTATTGAGGATAAGATAAAGGCCCTTAAGGACACGCTTGAAAAAGGAACGAAACAAGATATTGAAACGAAGACGAATGAACTGTCAGACGACCTACAGAAAATAGGTCAGTATATGTACGGCAAGAACGATAAAGTGCCAGGTGCACAACCAGCAGGCGAAGAACCAAAAAGCGAAGACGCGACACCTAAAGATGCAACTGAGAAAAAGAACGTCGAAGAAGGTCAAGTAGTGAACTAAGGCAATTGAGTTGCACATTCATGTAGAGACGCTTTATAATAGCGTCTCTACATTTTGTTACATGATTGAGATACTATTGAGACAGTTTAGCTATGGATTATTACGAACTTTTAGGGATAAAAAAAGGCGCAAGTGATGCGGAAATAAAAGCGGCATACCGCAAACAGGCACTGCAGTGGCATCCAGACCGCAATAAGAGTGCAGGAGCGGCGGAACGATTCAAGGAAATAAATAAAGCATACGAAGTTCTCGCAAATCCTCAAAAGCGCGAAATGTACAATCAATACGGGAAAGACGCCTTTGAAAGAGGAGGATTTAATCGGGCAAGCGGCGCCCAACAACAGCAACAACAAGGACCCTTCTCCTACACCTACTCTACGTCAGGCGGACAAAATCCGTTTGAGGGAATGGACTTCGGAGGATTTTCTGACCCTTTTGATATTTTTGAACAGTTTTTCGGATTTAACAACAGAGGGGGAAGAACCAGAAAACAAAGGGATGTGTATCAAATGGAACTGTCTTTTGAAGAAGCAGTTCACGGAGTATCCAAAGATACCGTCATAAAAGGAAAAAGTCACACGATTAAAATTCCGGCAGGAGTGGATGACGGAATGCGTATCCGATTTGAAGACTTTGATGTGGTGGTCCGCGTACGTCCAGACAAAAGATATCGACGAGAAGGACAGGATTTGTATGTCGAAGAAGTCCTCTCATTTCCCCAGGCTGTATTAGGAGGGGAAATAGCAATTGAAACGCTTGATGGTCCTGTTAAACTGCGCGTACGTCCGGGAACAGAGTCTGGAGCTGCAGTGAGACTAAGAGGACATGGAGTCGTTCATCCCCAGAGTTCACAAAAGGGAGACTTGTACGTCATCTATAAGATAAAAGTTCCGGAAAGACTTTCACATAAGGCGCGTCAGTTGCTTGAAGATTTAAAAAAAGAATTAAAATAACGCATGCAGATAAAGACACTCCCCAACAATCTCTCTGCGTACAAGAAGTCTCTTTCATTTAAAGAAGCTGTGCATGCTTTTTTGCATGAAAAAGGATTTCTTGAAGTGGAGCTTCCCGTATTATCTCCCGAATTGATACCGGAATCCTATTTGGAAGTTTTTAAAACGGAATTTATCTACACTGATAAAAAACAAGCGCTTTACTTAACACCTTCACCAGAACTGTTTTTAAAAAGACTCCTTACCCGCGGAATTGGAGACTGTTATTCAATAGGGAAATCATTTCGCAACAGCGATCCACCCTCTCCTCTTCACTCTTTTGAGTTTACGATGTTTGAACTTTATAAGACGCATGCATCTTATATGGATATTGCGGACTTGGTTTTAGAAATGCTGCAATTTGTCAACAAGAAGCTCAATGGAAAAGAAAGTGACACAATTAACTATAATGGCGTTTCGGTGTCATTAAAAAAATGGGAGAAAATAAGCGTTGCAGAGGCTTTTTTACGCTATGCACATATAGAGGAAGAACAGCTATTTGATCACAAAAAGCTTCTTGAAGCAGCACGGAAAAAAGGATATGTCGTCGCTGATAGTACTACATACGAAGATATCTTTTCTCAACTATATGTCCAAGAGGTAGAACCGCACCTCGGGATGAATGGGTTGCCTACTCTTATTTATGACTACCCCACAGAATTTGCCGCTCTTGCAAAACTTAATGAAGACCGAAAGACTGCTCAGCGATTTGAGTTTTATATTGCAGGTGTAGAGCTCGGGGATTGTTATTCGGAACTTACTGATTGGAAAGAACAAGAAAAACGTTTTGAAGAGGAAGATGGAAAGAGAAAACAGGGCGGTAGAATAGCGCATCCAATTGACAAAGGCTTCATACAGGCATTACAATATGGTCTGGAACCTTGTGCGGGAATAGCTATTGGATTTGACAGACTGGCAGCTATTTTTGCAAATGTTAAAACCATTGAGGAAACTAAATTAATTACTATTTCATAAGCAAACACGTATGCGGACAAAAGCGAGTGGGTTAAAAAAGGGAGAATTCATTAAACACCTTGATGCGATATGGCAGGTGCAAAGAGCCGATTTTTATTCTCCTGGCAAAGGGTCTGCCCTTATGAAAGCCCGTATAAAGAATCTTATAACGAGCAAAAATATTGATTACGCTTTCAAATCCAATGAAGACGTTGACGTGCTTGAGGTGTCCTGTTTGGAAATGGAATATTTGTACAAAGATACAGAGAGTCTTTATTTCATGGATCAAAGATCATACAACCAATACACTCTTCCCCTAAGCGTTGTCGGGGACGTGGCAAACTATATGAAAGAGGGAAATTCATATTATGTCTATGTGTATGATGAAAAACCACTCACAATGAGACCCCCATCTTCCGTAAAACTAAAGATAATTGAGACAGAGGATGCAATAAAAGGAGATACCGTGTCAGGTGCTAAGAAGGTGGCAAAAGTTGAAACTGGCGTCACTGTCATGGTCCCACTATTTGTAAAAGTAGGCGACTTAGTGACGGTCAATCCAGAAACGGGTGAATATGGAGAACGTGTAAAAGAATGAGGAACGTTATTTGATTTTGTAAGCAATACGATTGTATGGTCTCAGTTGGCTCCTTACTTAAAAATAAAAGAGAACAAAAAAAACTCTCTCTTTCCGATGTTGAAAAACATATCAAGGTCCGCGCAAAATTCATACAAGCTCTCGAGGAAGACAGATGGGATGTCTTCACGTCAAAAATATACATTTCAGGCATTTTAAAAAATTACTCGCAATTTTTGGGACTTGACTACCGAAAGGTCCTTGCTTTTTTTAGACGGGAATACGAACAGCAGGAAGATATTAGGTTCAAAAAACGGGTATCAAAGAAATATTTATCTGCAGATTCAAAAAAAGCGGTATGGGTAGGCTTCTTGACGGTGCTCGTTCTTTTTGTCGTCTATTTTTTATTTCAATTGTTCCAATATTTAAGACCTCCTCAAATAGAGCTGCTCTCTCCCACACAGACAGTATTTCGGCATGACGTAGTGGTAAAGGTTGTTGCAAAGACGGAGAAAGAAGCGACAATAACGATTTTTGGGGAAAGGGTATATCAAAATAAAGAAGGTATTTTTGAATTTATGTTTCCACTGGGTAACGGGGACAATAAGCTGCGTATAGAAGTAGTCGGTGCAAACGGCAAGAAAACCGTACTAGAAAAGATTTTTAAGAAGACACAATAAATTTTTTTATATCCTTTATTGACGAAAAAGCAACCGGATCAAGTGGCTTCAATCCCAATCGTTTTGCTTCAGAATATGTTTTTTTTCCAAGAAATCCCGAACGTATCTCCCCGAGCAATCCCACTTCTCCAATAAACACCTGATTTGTCTCAATTGTTTTGGAAAGTACCGAAGAGTAGAGTGCGGCAATAATGCCGGCATCGGCAAGCGGAGATGTTACTCGTATCCCTCCAATAACGTTGAAATATATGTCGTATGAATCAAGCTTCAGATTCAAATATTTTTTTGCTATTGCAATTAACAACTGGACTCTGTTGAAATCAATACCCTTTGCAACACGGCGCGGAATTGAAAATGTTGTGGGGACTGCCAAAGCTTGGACCTCAAGAAACATTGGCCGATTTCCTTCGCATACTCCCACAATTGCTTTGCCGATCTCTCTCTTTTGTGCCGTATCAAGAAGTGCTGTTGCGGAGTTGACTTCATGGAGTCCGTCCTCCTTCATTTCAAATACTCCAATTTCATCAACAGATCCAAACCTGTTTTTTGTACTGCGCAAAATTCTGAAAGGAGACGATGTGTCTCCTTCAAGAGAGAGGACACAGTCAACCATGTGCTCAAGAGTCTTCGGTCCTGCAAGATCACCGTCTTTGGTGACATGTCCTATTACCAAAAAAGGAATACCACTTTTTTTCGCAAAAGGGATAACCCTATTCATTACTTCTTTTATCTGATTAATGCTCCCTGGCGGAGTCTCGACGTCGTCGGTATAGAGTGTTTGGATAGAGTCAAGAATGACGAGGTGTGGCTTTTTCTGTGCTTCAATTCCGGAAAGAATCTGATCAATATTTGCACTGTCGGAAAACAAAATGTGTTGAATGTCAGCGCGAAGCCGCTCCGCTCTATGTTGTACCTGTTCAAGGGATTCTTCGCCTGAGACGTAAATCGCTAAATTTGTTTTGATTATTTGCAGGAGAAGGGTTGATTTTCCTATACCTGGTTCTCCAGAGAGAAGAACGACCTCTCCCGGAATTATTCCTCCTCCAAGAACCCTGTCAAATTCAAACATACCCATTGACTGACGGGCGGATGATTTCCCCATTTTTTTCAGAGTTGAAAATTGTGTTGGAGAAGCCTTTTTTTTCGTTATTTGCTTTTCATCCTGCTTTTGGACAAACGTATTCCACTCCCCGCAGCCGGGGCATTTTCCTATCCACGAGGCGCTTCCGTAATTACAAGATGAGCAGATGAAATAAGCCATGTTCCTTATTATACAAACTTATTAATTTTCACGATGCGATTCGTTCTGTGAATCCCTCATAATTCTGTTTTTCATTTCCCATATTTTATTGCTCCTATAAAATTCGTTTATTTCATATCCGTATTGGGCATAGTGGTACTGATTGGCAAACTGTAAAAAAGGGCAGCCTGTTGCTTCGTTTTTTATCAATCCCCTTTTTTTCAGGTCTTTGGTTATCGCATTTCGATCATACTCCACAAGCCACGTTGGATAAATGGTTTTTGGTGATTTTTTTTGTGGCCTGCACATATATTCGTTAAAAACCGCCATCTCTTTCTTTGAAAAAAGATGGGTAAAAATGTCTTTTGGCCAACTTGTTGTAAGAGCGTTAAAATGTTTCTTCGAATCAAGATTAAGATAAAAGCCTTTGCCGGTTAATAAAAAATTAAGCTCAGGAGGAGTCTGAAATCTATCAAGTCCACTTGCCACAAAATCCACATTATAGTTATACGCTTCGTTATATATCAGCAAATCAATGATATGGTGGCATACCATACAACACAAGGGATTTCCCTCCTTTACTGCAAGCCTTTTGTGTCTTTGTAAAAAATAGGCATATATCTTTGAAAATATTATTTTTTGATTATTTATCACTATGTGATTGGTAATATGTAGTTTTTTTAGGGTAACTTTTATGTTCTCCAGCGCTTGTTTATTGAGGTGTCCCATATTAACCGTGACGGGAATTATTTTGAGCTTATATGTGTTGATAAGTAAATCAAGGACATAGGTGCTATCAACTCCACCACTATATGCCACGATACCATGATATTTATCGGTTTTTCTTATGGTTTTAAAGTAATGTTCCATGTCGTTTCTTAGTTTTGTTTGTATCTCTTTTTTAAGCGGAGGAGAGTAACAGAATTTTTTCGATGGAAGGGCGGCCTTCGTGAGTCGCTCCCTTTCTTTGCAAAAGTTGCACTCTTTCCCCATTATTTTCACACCAGGAAAACGACTACTCAACCCACAGGTTTGACATAATATTTCTGGAGTTTCCATATATGAACCAACGTTACATGTGATTCAATGTCGCAATTCCCAGCAAACCAAGTCCGTGTTTAATGATTGCCCCCACCGCTTTGGTTATTTGAAGCCGGACAAATTTCTTGTCATCTTCAGCTTTTAGTATGGGATTCTTTTGATAGAACAGATTATATTCTCTGCACAATTCATAGAGATATCCGGCAATGATATTTGGGGAAAGTGTCGATGCGGCTTTATGTACCTTATCCGTATATTGATAGATAAGTCTTAACATCTGCATTTCGCTTGCCGACATTTCGCGTGGATAAGTCCCGGTATTTCCATTTTCTTTGGTAAGAATACTTTGCGTTCTTACAAAGGTATAAAGGATATAGGGAGCGGAGTTTCCGTCAAGTGAAACTGACTCGTCGATATCAAATGCAATTTGGGAATTGGTCGAATTCTTAAGAAACGAATATTTAACAGCAGCAACAGCGAGAGTTTCGGCAATGTCGACTGAATTCTCGAATTTTTCAATGATCTTCTTTTTTATTTCATCCAATAACCAGGAAGCCTCGATAACATTCCCGATTCGTGATGACATTTTTCCGTCTTTTAATTTCACCCATTCATAGGCAAGATGATATTGTTTATTTCCGTATTTTTCCTTATCCAACAGTTCTTCAACCTTAAAGGTTATTTTGAAAAAACTCGTCTGTTCGGGGGTAACGACATGAATGCATTTATCGAGTGTTCCAAAATCGTTAAATTCCTTGTCAGCAAGTCCAAGTTCTTTTCCTTCATAGGTCGGGAAGCCGAGACTGTTGATAAATACTCGGGTATCCAGTCCATATTTTTCTCCGTTAAAGACGACGGCTCCCTCGCTTCTTTCAAGGACTCCTTTTGAGAGGAGTTCTTTTGCGGTCGCAAGGCCCTTTTCATGTACCTCGCTTTCAAAATAGCATCTGTCGAAGTGGGAGTAAAGTCGCGCATACATTTCTTCAAAATAGGCAATGCTCCATTCCCGGGTTATGTCCCATAATTCCTTTATCTTTGGATCTTGGACATAAATTTGACCGTTTATCTCGATGATTTCTGCCTTTGCTTTTTCATCTGCTTCATATGCAGTCTGACCCTCAGAATAAGCTTTTCCGATAAGTTTATTTTTATCGTTCAGGGATAACATCTCAAACATTTTGTCTCCGTCACGTTTCATCATCTGTTTTATTCCCCAAAGACATTTCGCAATATGAAGCCCGACATCTCCCTGATAGTTTGTTCGGATAACCTTGTTCCCCACGACAGAAAGCATTCGAGCAACAGACTCTCCTGTTGCGATATTGCGCAAATGTCCGATATGAAATAACTTGTGAGTATTCGGATGAGCAAATTCCACCATTACTTTCTTTTCTTTCCCATAAGAAAAAGAGGGTATTACAAAGGCATCTTTCGTTGCTTGTTCTAAGGGCACAGTAAGGACTTTCTCCGACAACCATACATTGATAAATCCGGGTTTTAAAGCTTGGACGCTTTTTACTGCCTCATCTTGTTCAATATGCGCCACAATCTCCTGGGCGAGCTCCATCGGATTCCTCTTATTCTTTTTGGCCAGAATAAGAGCAACATTCGTCGAATAATCGCCGAACTGAAGCTGAGGAGTGGATAACTGGATATCATCGTCAAAATCCGGCTGTGCACTTTTGACTGCGCGTTTTAATACATCTTTTATTTTGTCTTCTATCATGTGTTTTATATTAATTCATAAGAGCTCAAATAGCAATTTTTTTTATCTGATTTACCATCTTCATCTGCAACGAATACACTTCGGTAAATCCCGCACTCGCATTTACATTAAAGTTATATCCGCCGACATTAGTAAATGATGCGTGGTTAAGGCCGTATGCCGAGTCCATTGCAACAGTGTGGGCCATTCCTTTGTACAACTTAATGGTTACTGTTCCCTCCACTCGTTCGTTGACACTGTCGTTAAACGCATTAATTGCCGACATGACAGGTTCATACCAGAGTGCGCCATAACAAAGGTATGCCCATTTTATATCCAACATTTCCTTAAGCTCATTGGTCTGTCTTGTGTTCACAAATTTCTCCAGAGCTTTGTGAGCAGAAATGATTACGTGTGCGGCTGGGAGTTCGTATACCCCTCTATTTTTTACTCCAACCAATCTGTCTTCTACCAAATGGACAACACCCACTCCGTGTTTGCCTGCAAGCGTATTCAGTTTGATGATAAGCTTTGCAAGACTCATACTCTCTCCGTTTAGGGCAACGGGGACTCCTTTTTTAAATGATAAAGTCACCAGTTCTTCCTTGTCAGGTGCATTTTTTGCCAACGTGTATGTCGTCAAAAATTTTTCAATCGGCGGGATAAGCTCGGGTTCCTCAATTTCTCCTCCCTCCCATGTCATTCCCCACATATTGTCATCGACGCTATAAGGAAAATTAATCGATGCAGGCACCGGGATTTTATGCTCCTCGGCATAGGCTATTTCTTCATTTCTGTCCATGCCCCATTCTCTGACAGGTGCAATGATTTTAATAGTCGGATCAAAAGAGAGGATATATCCCTCAAGTCGCACTTGATCGTTTCCTTTCCCCGTGCATCCATGGGCTATACAATCTGCTCCCTCCTGTTTTGCCACTTCAACTGCCTTTTTGGCAAGCAGTGCTCTCCCCATGGGTGTTGAGAGATGATAATCTCCCTGATAGGATGCGTTCGCCTTTATTCCCTTAGAGAGAAATTCATCTGCAAACTCCTCCTTTGCATCATACGTGATGGCCTTAATTGCCCCAAAGGCCAGTGCTTTTTTCTTTACCGCTTCAAGATCGTCCTTCTGTTGACCAATATCAAGGGTAAGAGCTATGACCTCTGCCTTATATTGCTCCTGTATCCACTTTAACATGACTGATGTATCAAGTCCTCCGGAGTACAGAAGAAGGATTTTTTTAACCTCTCCCACTTTTGCTTCATAGGAAGCAGCTTTAATGTACGATGTTTTTGTGTTCATATTATTTAAGTAATAAATTATTAATTGAACTTGTAAATAACGCATTCTGTTTTTCCCACCACTCAAAAAATGTGTCCGCCTCTTTCAACTTTTTTTCAAGTCCTAAGTTTCCCGTACTGCCACTGTGGGAGGTTTGCTGTAATACCAATACCGGATCTTTACCTGGAATGGTTTCCATATGGGATCCGATTTGTTTGTATGCCTCTCGAAAAGACATGCCTTTCGTGACTAAGTCATATGCAGCGTGTGTTGCATATAATTCCTTAGTGCACGCTTTTTTTAGCACCTTACCATTGGGAATTATTTGAGAGACAGTGATATCTAGTACTTCGAGCGTTTGTTTTACGATCTCTATACTGTCCATGAAATGCTTTTTTGTCTGCGCAAAGTCCCCGTTATACCCGCTTGGTAACCCAGAACTGAGAGTCGAAATCATTTGCTGATATCCGATAACCACGTGGGTTTTTGCTCTCATATTCTCCATGGCATCAAGATTCTGTTTTTGAGGCATGATGCTTGATCCGGTATAGAACGACTTGTCTATGGAAAAATAATTGAACTCGCTCGTTGTAAAGAGCAACAGATCGCTTGCGAACTTCGACGCTGTAAGCATTATCTGTACAAAGGACTGTAAAATGGCAAGCTCCGTCTTCGGTCGGGATGCCTGACAATAGGGCGAGTTGTTTACAATGCTTGGAAATCCCAAAAGTGAAGCGGTAAACTCTCTATCAAGCGCAAGCGGAACTCCATAGGCAGCTCCTGACCCAAGTGGCGATTGGTCGTTTAGCGTGTAGCTTGATTTAAGTAAAGACAGGTCATCCATAAGGCTTTCCATAAAACTACCCATCCACATACCCACCGATGATGGCATCGCCTTTTGCATATGGGTATATCCCGGCATGGGGACATGCTCATATTTTTTTGCAAAGGCATACATTGTGTGAACAACTTTTTGCACATTTTCAGCAATAAATAACAATTCTTGTTTCGCATACAATCTCATATCAAGAGCTACTTGGTCATTTCGGGAGCGGCCCGTATGCAGCTTTTTTCCCGGTTCTCCTATCTTGTCTATGAGGTATGCCTCAACTTTTGTATGAACGTCTTCGTCCGCGGTCTGTACGACAAATGCACCCTTTTTATGCAGCTCTATAATCTGTACGAGCACGTCATGTATTGTGAACGCCTCTTTGGTAGATACTATTCCCATTTTTTTAAGCTGTGCTAAATGAGCCAGTGATCCTACAACATCAAAGAGCACCAGCTTATTGTCATACTCGACTCCTTCTGCAAAACAGTATGACTCAATGGCTGCGTTGGTCGTTTCCGCGTTCTGTTTTTCCCAAATTTTTTTCATATGTTAAATAAAATTAATAATGAGCCAAAAAAAATCCCCCGTTTCTTATTTCGGGGGCAGGGTAATTCTGTTTAAAGAAAGCTTTTATGCCATACGACATCTATTACCCCACCTGGAGGTTCGCCTTGAAGCGCTGGATTGGAATAATAGATATAACATACGTGAATATGATTATACCATCGTTTTTCCGTACGGGGGAAGAAAATGGTGTTTGAGGCAAAGCACTTGTGATAAAAGAGGCGAAGAACTACAATAGTATCAATATGAAAGGGAAGCTTAAGTTCATAGGTATTTTGTGCATTGCCTTTGGCGTATTTGTCATAATCCGTCTTGTCGTTGACTTGAATTCAAAGAAAGAAGGACAGCTTCGGGTTTTTTCTCATCCAGGGGCTGCGGTTTTTATTGACAACACCATGAAAGGAAATACACCGTATGACAACTCCCTAAAAGAGGGAGAGTATCTTCTTAAGGTAATCCCCGATAGCGTAGCGACTCAAGCAGCATCATGGCAGCGGAAAATAACGATTCTTACCAATACCTTGACAGTCGTTGATACTCAACTTGAAAGTACGGATGTTGCCTCGTCTGCCGAGGTATATTGGCTTTCACAAAACAAAGGTTTTGGAACGGGTAAGGAAAGTAATTTATCAATAGAAACCGAGCCTTCAGGTGCGCTTGTTTATTTGGATAATGACGAAAAGGGCATTTCTCCTCTTGTTCTTACGAAGCTTACTCCCGGAAACCACGAACTTTCCATTTTTATGCCGGGGTTTGCGCGGCGGACAAAAAAAATAAATCTTAATCCAGGATATCAACTGAACGGTTTCATCAAACTCCCTATAGATCCAAGTCAAGCACCGAAGTATCAACAGATAGAAAATCCAAATCTCGCAACACCTGCGGCAACTCTTTCAACTCAGAACAACGCCACAGTCACCATCTTAGACACCCCTACAGGATGGCTTCGTGTAAGGGAAGAGCCAACGCTTAATGCTTCAGAATCAGGAAGAGTTAATCCCGGGCAGACGTTCCCATTAGCCGGAGAAGAAGACGGCTGGTACAAAATAAAATTCGATGCATCGAAAGAAGGATGGATATCTTCAGAATACGCAACGAAAAAATAACTACTTCTTCCAGATTACTTTGTTATACAAAACGTAAGAGTAAGGGATGATAACAAAGGCGATGATAACTACTTTGTAAATAATCCAGGAAGAAAGCGTTATCGCTCCAAGGGAAATGAGCTTGTCCCCAAATAAATACAACAGGAGAGCAATTCCCCCTCCCTGGATAAGAATTGAGCCGGAAGAGACAAGATTAAATAATATAAACTTTTTAAGATATCCAAACACTCCGCCAACGATTTGCTTCTCCTTAAAACTCCAAAAATTATTTATGAAAAAATTGAACACAATGGCAATTTCCGCGCTCAACATGTTTGCGGTCGTTTTTAGGATGTGGAAGAGGTTGATAAAGAGGGAGGCAAATCCAAAATCAACGACAAATCCCAAAAGACCCGTAATGACAAATTTTACAAATGAGGAATGGGTAAATACGTAAAGGAGCATTTGAGAAATATACTGAACAGAATCTATTTTTGATTCCCCTTCGGTCCTATCAATAAAATTAATAGGAATTTCTCGGATAATTGCCTTTTTGTTGTATGCAAAATCCAGGAAAGCAATCTGAAAGACATATCCCGAATAATTTTTGATGTGGCTCAAAGACTCTTTCACTACCCAACTTTTTATTGCCCGAAATCCGTTTGTCCAATCAGTAACATTAAGACGCATAAATCCAAGTCGTACGATTAAATTGCCGCAAACTGAGAATATTTTGCGGTGAAGTCCCCAATTAGAAGGAATGGATCCTCCTTTTATGTAGCGTGAGCCGATAACAAAGTCCGCACCCTTTTCTATTTTTTCTAAAAAAAAAGGAATATCTTTTGGATTATGTGACAGATCCGCATCCATCTCAAAAAAAACGTATGGATTTAATGTGTTCATCACCTCAGTAAATCCGTGGACATATGCTTTCCCCAATCCCTCTTTCTTTGAATGGATAAGGTGAAGGTTTTGATATGTTTTAAGAAGCTGTGTCACTTCATCAGCTGTTTTATCCGGGGAGTCACTATCAACAATAACTACATGTATGTCCCATTTTGTAACAGACTTCGAAACGGAAAAAATAGTTTCGATAAGTTTTTTTATATTTCCCGCTTCATTGTATGTAGGAATAATTATTGCAGCTCTTTTCATATTTTTGTTTTTAAATAATCTATCGTTTTTGTTAATCCTTCATGCAATGATATTTTTGGTTCCCAGTTGAGTAATGCTTTTGCTTTTGTGATGTCTGCTTTTCGTTTCAATGGATCGTCCTGTGGAATTTTTTCGGAAAAGACAATTTCGCTTTTAGAATGAGTGAGCTCAACGACCGTTTGGGCAAATTCATATACCGAATGTTCTTCGGTATTTCCCAGATTAACAACCTCTCCGGTTGTTTTGGGAAAGAACATAAGCCTACATAATCCCTCTACAGTGTCGTCAACAAAGCAAAGCGAACGTGTTTGTTTCCCGTCTCCAAATACCGGTATGGGCTCATTTTTTAAGGCATGTTCGATAAATGAGATAATCATCCGTTTATCAATAAGCTGCATAAAGGGACCGTATGTATTGAAAATGCGTGCAATGCGGGCATCCAGTTTTTTTACGCGAATAAAATAAGAGACAAGTGTTTCTCCAAATCGTTTTGCTTCATCATAGACGGAGCGGGGACCGGTTGTTGATACATTCCCCAAATACGTCTCGGATTGTGGGTGTTGAAGCGGATTGCCATATACTTCTGAAGTTGAAGCAAACAAAAATTTTGCATTATTTTTTTCAGAAAATTTAAGCAACTCCAAGGTGCCGACAGTATTAACTAGCATCGTCTCCATGGGGAGTGCATGATAGCTCAGCGGGCTATGATGATTGGGAGAGGCGGGTGAGGCAAGGTGAAATACTGCTTCAGCAGAAACGTTAACAGGGAGTGGTTCCACCACATTGTGGTTGAGAAACGTAAAATGGGAATTTCCCTCGATATCTTTGAGGTTGTCTTTGTTCCCGGTTAGTAAGTTGTCAACGCAAATAACATCATTCCCTTCATTCAAGAGTTTTTTGCACAAATGGGATCCGATGAAACCAGCGCCTCCCGCTATAAGTATTTGCATACCATTATTTTTGTGAAACGGTCGCCCGTCCTGTTGAAATATATGTAAATCCAAAATCTTTCATTGTTTGTGGATCATAAATGTTTCTTCCATCAAAAATCATCGGATGCTTCATGAGCTTTTTTACTTTTTGCAAATCAACGTTTTTGAATTCGTTCCAGTCGGTGATGATCACAAGAGCATCGGCATTTTTTAT
>CAZUEQ010000008.1:0-25359 GCA_964619475.1 uncultured Gammaproteobacteria bacterium
CTTCATATTCTTTCACCGGTATCATTGACTCTACTCGTATTTACTCCCGCGCTCTCACTGCTTCCGAAATCATAAGCAACTACAATTCCTCCAAGATTGAGCTACAAACCCGTGTGGGCACCACAGCAAACCCGAACGACGGAACCTGGGAGGCATGGAAGCCAACTACGAGCGAACACGTGATCGATTCTATGGATACTTCTGCAAATACATGGACTACTGACAATAACCAAAATTATCCATCTACGATAGCTAAGACAGGAACAATCATTGTGGGCACTGGAGCTGATGGAGCATGCACTGTCTCTTCCGGAACAACGAATATCAATACGGGAAGCTGCAGCGGGAGAGGAACGGCTGATGCAGTCAATTTTTCCTCTACCGTTCTTACCTCTCCTGGAGCGACTTCCATTACTCTTTCGTCTTCTCCTGCTGGCCTCACTGCGGGAGATGAAGTTCTCATTATTAACCTGCAAGGGACCATTGCAGACTACGATAATGTCGGACAATACGAAACACACACCATTTCTTCTATTAGCACAAATACCCTGAATTTTACCGATAGTCCTATACAAAATACGTTCGATGGGACGACGCAAAAAATAATGGTACAAAGAATACCAAACTACACGAACGTAACTATTTCCTCCGGTGCAATTCTCACCGCTTCCGCGTGGAACGGTACCAAAGGAGGCGTTGTTTTCTTCAGAGCAAACGGGACAGTAACAAATGGGGGCACTATTTCAATGAGTGGTTCAGGTTTTGTTGGCGGAAGCCCGGGAGGAATGGCTATTGGAACCGATAACTGTCTCCTTGATGGAACAAGTGCCAACGGACGAGCCGGAGAATCTTTTGGAGGGGCGACAACAACCTCCTCCTGTACGGGCGCTACCAGAAGAAACAACTTAGGAGGAGGATCGGGAGGTGCTGGATATGCGACGTGGTATACACCGAACTCAGTTGAGGGAGGATCGGGAGGAAGTTACGGAACTGTAGGCACTGCCGGAACAGGAGATAGCGCTGTCGGCACCCCTGGCACAACCTATGGAAATAATGCAAACATCTTCTTAGGCTCTGGAGGAGGAAGTGCCGGAGGATGGACGGGAGGCACCGCTCACATAGGAGGGCTCGGAGGAAACGGTGGAGGCATCATCTACATCTCCTCAACAACTATTACCAATAACAATGTTATTTCCGCAAACGGCAACCGAGGACTTAACAGCAATGCAGACGCGGGAGGAAACGGAGCAGCCGGAGGTGGAGGGTCGGGAGGATCAATAATTCTTAATGCAAATACGCTCACCGTCGGATCGGGAAAAGTAACAGCGCTTGGAGGAATAACATCCCAACAATCAGTACAATGTGGCTCTCGTTGCGGAGGACACGGGGGAACCGGTCGAATTGTACTTTCCTCTGCGGGCACAATTTCCGGAGTAACCTCCCCTGCTGCTATCATACAGAAACTACAACCGCACGTAAAACAAGAGGGTACTGGCGCAGTGCAGGTTTCGACAGGTCATATCGATACCGATCCGAATACGGTTGGCCTTTGGCACCTTGATGAAACATCCGGAACGGGTGCCTATCTGAAAAACAGCAGCTCACTCGATGCCTCTACCTTTCTCTACACGGGAGCAGATCAAACCTTTACCGTTCCTTCGGATGTTACCTCCATAAACGTCAAAATGTGGGGAGGCGGAGGTGGAGGAGGAAACGCAGGTGGTTGGGCATATGGCTTTCCTGGAGGTGGAGGTGGATACACAATGGGTACCCTTGCGGTTACTCCGGGACAAGTACTCACTGTCATGGTGGGAGCGGGAGGAACAAACGGATCTATTGCCAATACCAATCCAAACTATGGTGGTGGCGCTCGAAGCTGTAATACCGGATCCGACTGCCGGTACGGCGGACAAGGCGGTGGACGATCAGCAATACGAAATGGGAGTACGGACATTATGACGGCGGGTGGAGGTGGAGGTGGAGGAGCCAGCCGAGTCACTAATAGTGAACAAGGTGGAGGTGGAGGAGGAACAACAGGAGGAACGGGATCCTCTTACACAGCTGGATATGCAGGTGGTGGAGGCACTCAATCTGCGGGCGGCGCTGCCGGAACCGGGGCAAGTGCCGGTACACAGTATGCAGGTGGTAACCCAGCATCAAATGCATACGGAGGTTCGGGAGGTGGAGGATGGTATGGGGGTGGAGGTGGAGGATATCTTGAGCCAAACGACATGGGAGGTGGAGGTGGAGGTTCAAGCTATGTGAGTGGTGCGGGAGTGAGCAATGCATATACAGTTGGAGGAAGTGGGGCACTACAAGGAAATTCGACAGACTCCGTAAATAACGGTGCCGGAGCAGGAGGGGCCGCTTCCACAAATGGGGCAAATGGAAAAGTTGTGATTTCTTACAACAGTTTTGTCGCAACCAATAACGGAACACCTACCGGAACGACAGTTGTCGATGGTATTTCAGGCAAAGCAAGAAGCTTTAACGGAACCACCGATTATATCGATTTAGGAAATCCAAACTCGCTTCAAACAACCGGCAACCAAACGATAGAAATGTGGCTTAATCCTAGCTCTCTTGGTGTACGAAGAAACCCATACAACAAATCATATGGAGGAGAAGGTACTATTACCCTCGAGACCAATGGCACCCTTAGTTACTACTACGGAACGAATGGGAATGATGGGCTGCCATATCAAGGATTTAACACGGGCGTCCCCATTCCTGCCGGGCAATGGTCACACATTGCGGTTGTCCGTAATTTAACGACGATGGAACTACAATGGTATATCGACGGTGTCTTGGTAAACCGTGTAGATGCAGCATATGCATATGCTGCAACAAGCACCCAAAATGCATACATCGGAAAAGGATACGTCAGTCCGTTTTTAGGAAGTATCGATGAAGTAAGGATCAGTAGCAGTGCACGAACGCCTGACGAAATCGCCGAAAGTTATCGCATGGGTCGCGACCATAGAATTTCAAAAACAATTTCACTAGCTAACCTTTCTACCTCCAATAAAATCCCCTTCTCTGTTGCTTCAGATCGTCTTGGCACCTTCTCTCAGGTTACTATTGGTAAGTCTGCATTTGTTAATTACGAATCGGATGCAAACACTGTTGGGTTGTGGCATTTGGATGAAGATCAAAGCTCCATGCCCACTTATTTTGATTATGACAGTTTTGAAGGAGGGTCTGGCAGCCCAGATGATTGGCAGTTTCGCAATACGGTTGATCCTGATATTACTAGTACTACTGCATATACAGGATCAAAATCTCTTCATATGTCTGCTGGGTGGGGAAGGAATTTCGAAAGTGGTTCGGGTGAACCCTCAACTATTCCTTATGACACCGCCACTTATCCTTACATGTGTATGGCATATAAAATTCCATCAGCCACACTCAACAATATGCTCATATTAGTAGATGGTGCATGGCACTCAGTCACCATGACTCAAGGAGAAACCCCCACCTCCTACTCAAAGGTAGCCACATGGAATCCTCTCACTGCGGATAATGCATGGCATTATAAATGTATAAATTTAAATACCCAACTGAATGCCTCATTAGGCGGTACAACTCACAGCATTTCGGCAGTTATTTGGCATGATGGAGGCGGAATGGGGACAATTGCAGGAGAGTTTTGGATTGACGATTTTTTCATAGGAGCACAAATGTACTATCCTGCGCCCAACTATCCGAAGGATAGTAGCGGCAATACCCCCACTTCTCAACAAGCGCCCATTGTGGCAACTGGAGGCACCGTTACCCATGTAAACGGATATACTATCCATTCTTTTACAGGCACCGGAACCTTTCAGGTTACCAGTGGTAAGGGTGTTGTTGATGCTCTTGTCGTTGCCGGAGGTGGAGGAGGCGCAAATACGGGATCTGGTGGAGGTGGAGGAGGCGTTGTCCAATCTCCCGTTCCCGTCACGGTAGGATCCTACTCGGTTACTGTCGGAAACGGAGGAAGCGGAGGTCTTACGACCGGTGCACCGGGAGTTAAGGGGGGCAACTCCGTATTTTCTACCGTCACGGCAGAAGGCGGAGGAAATGGTGTTTCTCATGGAGGAATTGCCGGTGGAAACGGAGGAAGCGGAGGTGGAGGCTCAATCAGTACGAGCGGATCTCCTGCGGCAGGAGGTACCGGATCCCAAGGAAAAGCAGGTGGTGCCGGATATGTCGAAGCGTCTTGGATTGGAAACAGCGGAGGTGGAGGAGGTGCAGCAACTGTAGGTATAGCCGGTGGCAATACTGCAGGCACCGGAAATGGAGGATCTGGTATTCAAAATTCTATGACGGGTACTTCTACTTATTATGCTGGTGGAGGTGGAGGTGGAGAAGTAAGCGGAAGCTTTGTAGGAGCCGGTGGTGCTGGGGGTGGAGGAGGAGCGACAGTTAATGCTGCGGGTACCTCGGGAACCGCAAATACCGGAGGAGGTGGAGGTGGAGGTTCATACAACGCAGGTACCTATACAAATGGAGGGAATGGAGGCTCGGGAATTGTCATTATCCGCTATCCTGACCAAGCGCCCACTACTCATGCAACCGCTATTGGTACAATGGAAATTCCAGGCATAATGGGTAAAGCCCGATTATTTAATGGAACTTCGGATTATATTGATATTCCTGATTCCTCCGCTTTAAGAGTAGGATCGCCCAATCTCACCTTTGATGTATGGATAAAACCAGATGATTTGACAAACTGTGGAGCAGACTTGTCGCCGGTATGTATTATACTTGCAAAAGAAGGGAGCTATGAATTAGGAATAACTAATACCGGAAAACTCCATTGGGCAATCCAAAACACCTCTCCTGGTTGGGTGTGGCAAAACACTGGAGCGATTGTTCCTTCGGGAAAATGGAGCCACATAGCCTTCACATACAATGGAAGCGTCGCTCTTACCTATATGAATGGAGCACTCGTAAACTCTATTACGGCAAGCGGAAACATAAACAATACCACCTATCAATACTCCCTCCGCATTGGTGCACGAGGGACTACAACAGCATACAGTTTTTTTCCAGGAAGTATTGACGAGGTCCGCGTTTCCAATTCGGTCCGGAGTGCTGATGAGATTCGTCAGGTATATGAAATCGGCAACAGATCACAAAATATCACAATAGATTTTAAGGCACAGCTTAACCCGAGTAATCTCATTACCGGATCTTCGGATTACAATTTCGCTATCGATGAAAAGCCATTCGGATCTTCCGTTGCGGCAAACCATATTTTCCCGGGTGAAAAAATCATTGTCAAAGAAAATATTGATGGGACCGATTATATGGCCCAGGGACTTGTGACCAGCGTCGATAATATAGGCGGTGGCGTTTCCGTCCTCTCATGGGATGCCGGATCCACTTTCCCGTCCGGAGGATTTACCGTTAACGCAACGATATTTAAATGGCAAAGGGAATATTTTGATATCAACAATTCCCTCTCTACTCAACGTAGTGCCATTACCCGCCTCACCTATCGAATAACCGACGGTTCTGTCGGAGCAAATATATGGCTTGATGATCTTCGTTCATCTACTAATTATCTGGGAAATGGTTCGGCTATCGCCTCCTCTGTCGGTGACCGATATTTTCAATATCGTGCAATCCTATCGCAGGATGATGAGGCCGCCCCTTCGTCGGCACTTACCACGCTCACACTCAATTACGCAAACAGCGCAGCTCCCAACCTTCCTTCTCTCGATTCTCCCACCAATGCCGCAACAGGTGTCAGTCTCTTCCCCGTTCTTAAAACCACCGCAGCAGACCCCGACTCAGATGCTATTAAATACAAGATAACCCTTTGCACAGATGCGGCAATGACGGTCAATTGTCAACTATTTGATCAAACTACTCCCGCAACAGGGTGGTCAGCAGCCTCCTACGGCTCAGGAGTTCAAGGCGTTTACACAGTTCAAACTGCTCTTGCCCCCAATACGGTCTATTACTGGAAATCCCAGGCAATTGACCCGAGCGGTTCAAGTACCTGGAGCACTACACAAACAACGGCGTATTCTTTTACCACCAATGCTCCCGCCGGCATTCCATCACTTGACTCCCCCACCAATACCGCAACCGGTGTTCCTGTTGCTACAGTTTTAAAAACGACAGCAACCGATTCTCAGGGTGACGCATTAAAATATAAAATCAACGTGTGTACGGATTCAGGGATGTCAGTCGGTTGCAAGACGTTTGATCAGACTCTTTCAGCAACGGGTTGGTCAGCGGGCTCCTATGCTTCAGGCGTACAAGCTGTCTATACAATTCCTGCAGGAAATACTCTTGCCCCCAATACGGTCTATTACTGGAAATCGCTCACAATCGACCCGGGCGGCTCCAATACATGGAGTGCTACACAGGTTACTCCTTATTCGTTTACCACCAATAGAGTCGCGGCCACTCCTTCTCTTGACTCGCCCTCAACTGCCTCAATAAATATCGCAACATCGGGAGCCGTTCTCAAAACCACAACCACCGATCCGGAAGGAGACACTCTCCTTTATAAAATCAACCTCTGTTCCGACTCAGGGATGACTCTTAACTGTCAGACGTTTGATCAAACAACATCAACCACAGGGTGGTCAGCAGCCTCCTACGGCTCAGGTATTCAGGGCGTTTATACGCTGCAAACCATTCTTAACCGCAACACCACTTATTACTGGAAATCTCAGGCGATTGACCCGAGTGGCTCCAATACGTGGAGTACCACACAAGCAACGGCCTATTCATTTACTACAGTGAATTATGCTATGGCAACCGGATGTAAAGCCACGCTCACCGCACCGACGACCATCGTCATTACGTGGAATGATAACTCCACCCAGGAAACAGGATATTCTCTTGAAAGAAGCACAAACGGGGGCACTTCCTGGAATGGATTCCAGCCTGCCCTTGCTCCAAGCACCCTTACCTATACTGACTCGCCCATCAGTCTTAATACCAATTATAAATATCGGGTCGCTCCTTACTTTGCCGATGGCTCGTCTGCCCCGTGGTGTTACACTTCAGCAATTGATTCGGGATCAGGGACGTTCAAGATGAACGGAATAAATCTTAATGGGATTAATATAAATTGAGTGCTTACTTTAAATAGCTCTGAGGATTTTGAAGGACTCCATTAAGGCGTATTTCGAAATGACAGTGAGGTCCTGTCGAATTTCCTGTTGAGCCCATATTCCCAAGTTGCTGGCCTTGATTTACTGCCTGTCCCGCAGAAACCGAGATGGCAGACATATGTGCATACAACGTCTGATATCCATTTCCATGATCAACAACAACGTGACACCCGTACCCCCAATTAATACACCCGGCGAACGTAACCGTTCCTGTGTCGGCAGCAATGATTGCGGGAGCGTTGTTGCTTGCGATATCAAATGCCATATGATACCACGTAGGATACTGTGTGATAATACCAGTTGTCGGCCAAATAAAGCTTGAGGATCCGCGCACACCTGCAATAGCGTTCGCATAGCGAGGGGCAAGGGCCGTATATTTTGGCTGTTCCGGTTCAATAACTCCGTCAGGAACATAGAGCGTCTGACCTGCACGAAGAGCAAACGTATTGCTGTCTGCGAAGTCATTGAAAATAAAGTTCACGATGTTCTGGGCAGGAATGTTGTATTTTTTTGCGATGGAATAAATTGTTTCTCCCGATACAACAGTGTGGACAACTCCGGTTACCGGTGCGATTTTCAGGATTTGATCAGGTTTAATTGTCTCCGTTTTCAAGTCATTTGCCCATTTTATGGTATCAACCGATATATCGAATTTTTTTGCAATACTTGCAAGTGTATCACCAGACACAACCTTGTAATCAACCACCTTATCTCGTGGCTTTGAAGAAATAATGGTTGACAGGGCGGTCTCATACGGATTATACGACACAACGCTTGACTGATTGTTCTGATCATATTTTTGCGCAAAAAGAGGAGAAAACGGATTGTTTTCCGCGATAATAGGACCCGCAACGAATGCAATTGCGGCAAGAACAATTAACGAACTGTTCAAAAACGAAGAAGAGTACTTCCCTCTTTTTGCAATAAGAAAGGAGACAACGACGTCTTTCAGGGCTTCAAACTGCTTACTTAAGAGAAGCGTCTTTTTTACCGTATATTCCTTTACAAAAATGAGGAATAAAACAACATCTTGCATAGCTCCTATTATACCATTCCAGGCAAACGGAAGACCATACCCCCAATCTTCTCTTTTACTTAGCCTCTGGGGACGCTGTCTTTGGCAGTGTTATCTTTGGCTCCAGACTATCTGTGGGAGTTTGTGGCAAAGATAATTTATTTTGTTGTTCTGTCTGCGTCACGGGTGTTTCTTCGGTTTTTGGAAGCTTTGCCTTAAACGTTTCAAAGTCAGCACTTGCCCGCTTATAATCTGCTGCGTCTTTCTTTTGATCAAGAAGCGAAACAGTATTCTGCATGGCGTTTGCCGCCTTTACGTAATCACCCTTCTGGTACGCTGCCCATGCATAGTTATACTGAGCATTTGCCCAGTCAGGTTTGAGGGCAACAGCCTGCTGGAATATCTGTAAGGCATCATCGTAATTCTTCAAGGAATACATGACTCCTCCCAGTTCTACTCGATATGTCACATTCTGAGGATCAAGCACAACCGCACGCTGATATGCCGATACCGTCCATGAGTCCGCTCCTTGCGCCACGTTGATTATATTCTGATAGATTGCTCCCAAAAGCGCCCAATTGGCTGCTTTTTGGTTATTGAGCGATACGACCGCCTGACCTTCTTTAATTGCATCCTGTATTGCTTGACTTATCGTCTGACGTTGTTGTTCTGAAAGCTGTTGTTTTGGATCCTTTGCGGCTGCCTGTTGTGCGCTTTGAGCAATATTGTTTGCAATAAGCAAATTTACCTGAGCAAAATTGCTTCTGTATTTTTCGTAATACGGATTCTCAATAACGGCTTCTCTCATAAAGCCATATACGTCTTTTAAATTGTTCGTCTTGAGTGCTTTATTAAACATTATTTCTGAAGAATATGCACGGACGAGCAAATATCCACCTCCTACAAACACCACAATTCCCAACAGAAGAAGTCCCAAGTAGGCAGGCACAACATCTTTTAAATCGGTTACTTTCTCTTCATGCTGTTTTCCCATTTGTAAGAATCCGAAATAGGAGAAGAAAAGGAAAAAGAGGAGGAAAGAAGGAGGAAATAATATGACAGCTGCACAGAAAAAGAGGGAAATAAGTTTTTTTGTAACAGAACCTGCACTCCCAAATGATTCTTTTACCATTTGAATTCCTACAAGGACAAATGAGACCAGTCCAAGCAACCCTGTCTCTGTTGCAATGTGCAACAATGCCGATCTGCTTACATTAAAGGATGGAATCTGCCACAACGTTGACTGATTGTATGCCGTATCTTTTACTCGTGCAAACATAACCGGAAAGTTGTCAACACCGACTCCAAAAATGGCGGTAAGCGGTTGTTTTAATGTTTCAACAGCTGCATACCACGAAAGAGACAGAGGTGGGAAAATAAACGTACTTTGATTGCGGATAAGGGTAAAAAATAGTGCAATAAAAGCGCCCGCATCAATAACAAAAGCGCCGACAACCAACAACGAACCCTTGTTTTCTTTTTGCTGCTTTAACATTGTGCCCAAAAGAACGACACTTGCAAATCCAAGCACCACCAAGACGTCAACGAGCGATCCGACAGGTGAAAAATACTGTATCTGTTTAATGAATGCGGCGGAGAACGGGAGACGTTGTGATATGAATGAGATGGAAGTGCTAAGTGTCACAACGGATAAAAGAACGCTCACCACAGCAAGTACGGGCACGATATAGGTGATGTGTCTTTGTGTACGTGAAATAAAAAAGTAATAAACAAATAAGAACACAAACGTTAACAATCCAAAATATGGTTCAAAAAGCGCTTGTACCTTAAAGCCGGGAGACATGAGAAGAACCGAAAGAGTTACTGCGACGATAAAGAGAAAAAACGGTCTATCGGCGTCTTTTTTCACCCATGATATTTTTTTCGTTATCGCAAACTGCACGAGAGAGATAAGGATAAGAAGCAATACGGAAAATCCAAGAAAATACCATTTCGTCGTCACAAATTGGTCTTGAGTAAAGGGAAGAAAGAGCGTTAGAGTAACAAAAAAAACGATAGACAGAAAGATAGATTTAAATGACTCAAGCTTTGTATTCATAACGTAAAGATTAGTTTATTTACAAAGGAGTGTCAAGAGTTTATTACTATGTTTCGTTTTTCTCAAGCCACCTTTCAGCGTCAAGAGCAGATTGCACTCCGGTTCCTGCGGCAGTTGACGCCTGCCTATATACGAAGTCAACACAATCCCCTGCTGCAAAGACTCCGCTCTCTGATGTCATCGTCTGAAAATGCGGGTCGTACATTTTTTCCTCTACTTCAAGAGGCTTATTTTGAGCTTTGAGAAGCTCTATCCCATATCTTGATGAAGTAATAATATATCCCTTTTTATCCAACTCCACCTGCCCTTTAAACAATTCAGTTTCGGGTTTGTGTCCTATTGCTATAAACACTCCATCAACTACAAGAGTCTTCTCAGTTCCCTTTACGTTGAGCGTTAACCCTTCTACTTTCTTTTCTCCTTTAATGTCTTTTACTTCTGCGTTCCAAATAACCTCTATTTTTTCATGTTCCAACACCCTTTTTTGCATTATCTTTGACGCTTTAAATTCTGCCCGTCTGTGAACTATATATACTTTTGACGCAAATTTTGTCAAGGTAAGAGCCTCTTCAAGAGCGCTGTCTCCACCTCCCACCACAGCAACCTCTTTATTTCTGAAGAAAAATCCATCACAGGTTGCACATGCCGAAACTCCTTTTCCGCGGAAGCGTTTTTCGCAGTCAAGTCCTAACCATAATGCCCGAGCGCCCGTTGCAAGAATAACTGATTGTGTTTTTACTCCATTTACCGTTTTGTTTTTTCCTTTTATATCAAGCGTCAACACATTTTCATCCTTCATGATGGCACCAAATTTTATTGCCTGTTTACGCATCTGGGTAATAAGCTGACCGCCGAGTATTGATTCTTGGCCGGGAAAATTCTCAACATCAGACGTTAGCATGAGCTGTCCTCCGGGAGGAGATCCTGCAAATACCAGTGGAGCCAAGCCAGCCCGTGCCAAATAAAGGGCTGCAGATAATCCTGCCGCTCCGCCACCAACGATAATGACTTTTTGAGTGTCCATATATTATTATCTAAATGGTAACAAATCCTTTTAAAGGTTAATTGCCCGCTCTATCATCCGTGTCACCTTATCGACATCCTTGTGAGGAAGGAACTCACAGATGTTGGAGACCACAATCTCCTTTGACAGTCCATCTATCGCCTTCTTCACTGCCGAGACCTGCTGCAATACGTCTCCGCATTCCCGCTTTGTCTCGACCATCTTCTGGATGCCTTTGAGCTGACCGATGATTCGGCTTATACGTTGTGATAATTCCATACTAGGTACTAGTATAGAGTATCTGTTTTATTATTGTCAATAGTGTTTTCCACATGATCCATATGTCGGTCTTTACTGAACGGTTTTTTACATAGTCAACATCAAGCTTCATCCATGCTGAGAACGAGAGAGAGTGCGCGCCTTTGGCAATCCAGGAAGATGTCATACCGGGCAGGACGGAAAAGCGTAGGTCATATTGCTTAGGTACTTTTTGCGCCTCGGCGACAGGCAATGGACGGGGACCGATGAGCGCCATATCCCCTTTTATGATGTTTACCAGTTGCAAGACCTCATCGGCCGCACAGTGGGAAAGGAATTTTCCTATCCTTGTGAAGCGGGGGTCGCTGCGTATCTTAAACACGGGTCCGTCAGCCTCATTTTGCTTCATGAGGCCCTTCTGTTGCCGCTCTGCGCCGACGACCATAGTTCGTATTTTATAGATAGTAAAGGGTTTTTTATTTTTTCCCGCACGCTTCTGCTTAAATACAAACGGACCTTTGGAGTCAAGCTTTACCAGGACATATAATATACCCACCACAGGAAGAAGGGCAAAAAAAAGAAGCGAGGCGATTGTACGCTCAATACATCGATATATCACAGAGTGAAGTATACATGAACAGTGCGTGAGATTAAAATCTCAAACTCAAAGAGGAACAGGTGGCGCGAGTAAAGGGTACCCGACAGCGCGCATATCGGACGACTGTCCGAGGAGCACTGGCAGGGGAAATTACGAGCGACGGAATCTGGGAACGTGTGCTTATCCCTTCAAACTCTCTAAGAACTCACCATTTGTCTTTACCTTCGTGAGCTTCTCTATCATGGCCGTCAACCGCTCTTCAGGAGTCAATAGGGATAACATGCGTCGAAGCGTTGTTATCTTTTTCAGTTGATCCGCATTAAAGAGTAATTCCTCATGTCTTGTGCCTGATTTTTCAATATCAAGTGCAGGATAGAGTCGTTTATCGGCAAATGAACGGTCAAGGTGGACTTCCATGTTGCCAGTCCCCTTGAACTCTTCATAGATAAGATCATCCATGCGTGATTCTGTCTTAATAAGAGCTGTTCCGATTATGGTCAAGCTTCCGCCCTCTTCACAGTTTCGTGCTGCTCCTAAGAACTTCTTTGCAGGGTAAAGAGCTGATGCATCAATGCCTCCGGACATACTGCGTCCTGTTCCTCGTCCGTTCTGGGTCACTGCCATATTGAGCGCCCGTGCAAGACGTGTGATTGAGTCAAGCAAGATAACGACATCATGCCCCATTTCCACCATACGGCGAGCTCTGTCAAGTGCCAAATGAGCAACCTTGACCTGCTGTCTGGGTGATTCGTCAAAATTTGAGGCTGCAACTTCTCCCTTGAGGGATCGTTTTATTTCTGTTACTTCCTCAGGGCGTTCTCCGATAAGAATTGCCATCAAAACTGCTTTCGGATAGTTAGCTGTGATTGCTTCTGCAATTTCCTTAAGGAATGTCGTCTTTCCTGCTTTTGGCTGAGAGACGATGAGAGCACGCTGTCCAAATCCGACAGGTGCGATAAGATCGACGATGCGGGTTGACAAAACTTCAGGTTTTGTTTCCAATCGAATTTGTCTATTCGGGTGAAGAGAGGTAAGTTTGTCGAAATCCTTTCGTGTTCTGCTTTGCTCTTCAGTCAGCTCGACACCGTTGATTTTCTTAATAAGAAGAAGGGAATGAAATCTCTCGCCCTCTTTTGCGGGACGTGCAAGTCCTTCTACTTCATCACCTTTTCGAAGCCAAAAACGGCGGATTTGTGATGTTGACACATAAATGTCACTGTCCGGATTGATGACATAATCTTTTCGTAAAAAGCCATATCCTCCGAAGGTGACATCAAGAATCCCTTTTGCGGGATAACTCATCTTCAAGTCCTCCTTGAGGCGTTCCTCAAGCGGAACTTCCGCCTGTGGAGCAGGAGCAACTGCCTTTTTTGGTTCTGTTATTGCTGGTTTTCGGGATAAGGGGCGTGCGGGAGCACGTTCAACCGCATGTTCTGGAGGAATAGTAATCGGTTTTGATTCGTATTGCTCAAGCATCTTGGAAACATCAAGTGTTTCGGATTGTTCTTGCGGAGTAGATCCTTTCGCGGGAGATTTCGATCGTTTTATAAACATAGAGAAAAAAAATTAAGTAATAAAATATAAATACACTATTCAACTAGTACGTTTGTTATTCAAAAATTAAGATTGGAATACAAATAACAGGCCAACAAGAAGAAAATATTTATTGACCCTCACCGCAGGGATGAACAGGAAACTTTTTCCGTACGTATTAAAGGGGGTGGCGAGATCTGGACCGAGGTCTTCGATACTCATCCGTATTTCTGTCTTAAAAGGACAAATACCCTATTTTTTGAAAATGTTCAGAAAAAGTTTTCAATGTACATATCCCTATCGAAGAGGATCGATAAGCAGTATATAATACTGCTATGCGATTTGTCAATATGTACTTGTTTTTACTATGAAAGCCCAATTACAGCTTTTTTCGGTAACAATAAAGGAATTTTTCTCTTACCGCCTCAACTTTGTGCTTTGGAGGTTGCGTGCGCTCCTTTCCACCCTTGTTACCGTTTTTCTGTGGACCGCAGTTTTTGATACAAAAACACGGTTTGGATATTATTCAAGGGAACAAATGCTCTCCTACGTTCTGTTCTCCAGCCTCATCATGACACTTGTCTCAAGCACGCGAACGACGGAGTTGGCGAGTGACATCCAGAACGGGAACCTTATGAATTTGCTTTTAAAACCCATATCTCTTTTCCGTTACTACGCGACGGTTGATGTTGCCGACAAAGCAATGAATATTTTTTTTGGATTTCTCGAGTGTACCTTCGTTGTTCTCTTGTTTAAAGTCCCGCTTGTTGTTCCTCAGGCGGTCCTTGTAAGTCTATTTTTCCTTGTATGTGGGGTTACCATTAATTTTTTTATCAATCTCATGCTTTCTTTTATCGGATTTTGGACACCTGAGGTATGGGCTCCGCGGTTTTTGTTCATTATGATTCTGTCATTTGTGTCCGGCACGTACTTCCCCCTTGACCTCCTTCCCGGCCCTTTATATCGAATATTGCTTTTGACTCCGTTTCCCTATCTTTTATTTTTACCGGCCCATATATTGATACGGGGCATTGAGCCGAGCTATATAGTACAACAGATTATTTTTGCACTATTGTGGACAGTTGGTGGATATATTCTGGCAAAACTAATGTGGAAAAAGGGATTGCATGATTTTTCATTTTGGGGAAGATAACCTATGAAACGGAATATACATATATTTTTACTGTTTGCAAAAAATGCCTTTAATACGACTTCTCAAGGCAAGATCGGCATCATTGTTTTTCTTATCGGGAAGATAGTCCGGTTTCTCTTCATGTTCTATCTCATTTTCTTTATTTTTCAACATACTCGTTTCTTAAAAGGATATTCATTTGAACAGGCAGCTCTTTTTTACCTCGTATTTAACCTCATCGACACCATTTCCCAAATATTATTCAGGGAAGTCTACCGGTTCCGGTATTTGGTCACCTCAGGAGGGCTTGACATGATCCTTCTGAAGCCCTACCATCCTTTTTTGCGGGTGCTTGTGGGAGGAGTTGATATTCTTGACCTGTTTCTTGTTATCCCCTACCTTATTCTCACCGCACTTGCCGCATCCCACGTCGTCACCACCCCAGCCCAATTTACCCTGTTCATACTTCTGTTTATTAATGCTCTTTGGATTACTACCTCCTTCCATATCATTGTTTTGTCACTGGGCATTTTAACAACCGAAGTAGATCATACTATTATGATTTATCGGGACATAATTGGACTGGGACGGTTCCCTATGGAAATCTATAAGGAACCTGTCCGAGGTATTTTTACGTTTGTTATTCCGGTTGCAGTCATGATGTCTTTTCCCGTCCAGGCACTGGTTGGCAAGCTCGGAAGGGGGCTTGTCGTATTTTCTTTTGTGATATCATCCTGTATATTTGTGGGTGCATTGCTTCTATGGAGAAGCGCTCTTGAAAGATATCAAAGTTGGGGAGGTTAACACACTATGATTTCGGCAAAACACTTAAAAAAAGTCTATAAAACCCATATCCGACAGGGCAATATTCTGAAAGATATATTTAACAGACGCTATAAAGAGCATGTTGCAGTTGATGATGTTTCATTTGAGATAGAGGAAAACGAACTTATCGGTTTTATCGGACCAAACGGTGCAGGAAAAACGACAACGCTCAAAATGTGTGCTGGCATTCTCCATCCCACCTCCGGAAAGTTGGAAGTATTGGGAAGTAACCCATTTGAAAAAAAACATTCCTTTCTCAAACAAGTCGCATTTGTTATGGGACAACGGAACCAGCTCGTGTGGGACTTGCCCGCAACTGACAGCTTTACTCTTCAAAAGGCTATTTACGAGGTAAATGATCGCGAATTTAAAAAAACAGTCGCTCATCTTGTCGACATTTTAAAATGCAAAGATCTTGTTGAGAAGCCCATAAAAACACTCTCACTGGGTGAAAGAATGAAAATGGAACTCATTGCAGGACTCCTTCACAGGCCCAAACTCGTTTTTTTCGACGAACCAACAATAGGGCTTGATATTTTCTCCCAAGAAGCAATAAGAGAGTTCATCCGCGAGTATCAACATACCTATCACGCAACCGTCATTCTCACAAGCCACTACCTCGAAGACGTCAAACAACTTGCTAAACGGCTTATTATTATCAACAAAGGAAAAATATTATATGACGATCCGTTAAGCAAAATCATTGAACAATATTCACAAAAAAAACGGATTAAGATAACACTTTCAAAGCCAGTTTCAAGCAAAATAATTAGCGACATAAAAAAGCCGTCCCTTTTTGTATTTCCGCAACTAGTGTTTACTGTTAAGCCGTCTGAGATACCGGAAATAATTAAAAAAATTTCAGCAGTTCTTCCGTTTTCTGACCTTACTGTTGAGGATGAAAGCATTGAAACGATAATAAAGCTGTTCTTTGAGAAAAATTGATATACTGAAACTATGCCAAAAAAATTGCTTCCTTATGCGTTTTTAGCCTTTCTTTTTGCCGTGCTTCTTTTTATTATTGGTATCCGTTACGGACAGCATGTCGAACAGGTAAATAAGACCGTTTCTTACCTTATCAGCATTCCTCCAAGCCCCACGACCGCTCCCACTACCATTCCTCTTTCATTCAAAACATACAACAACGCAACGTGTGGGGCGTCTCTCCTTATTCCCTCTCAGCTTGTCAAGACGCAGGAAAGTTCCACCTCAGCCGTATTTTCCACCCTTGATAAAAAGTTGGCAATAGCGCTCTCATGCGAGAAAAAAACCTTTGTCCAGAATAAGGGAGAAAAAATAACAACACTTAATACACTCCGTTCATTTGAAACAACAACAAACGATACAACTTCCTATCGTCTTTTTAATCCCAAAAACGCATACGTTCTCACGCTCACCGCGGCACGTGAGTACCTCCCACTGCTTGAGAGCTCGTTTGAAATCAACAAGCCGTAAAAATAAAGAGGATTAAGTATAATTGGTGCATGGAAACAAAAAAAATAAAGCTCGCTTTCTTTGGGGCTCCTGACTTTGCGGCAGACGTATTGAAGGACATTATTGAAGACAAAGAACTTCCTGTTGAGTTGTGTTTCGTGGTCACTCAACCTGATAAACCAGTGGGAAGAAAGCAAATCATAACACCCACCCCCGTTAAGGAAATGGCAAAGCAAAATAATATCCCCGTACTTGATTCATTACAATCTCCCGAGATATATGAAAAACTAAAACAAGTAGACCTTGTCCTTTTGTATGCGTTCGGTGAAATTATTCCTACGCAAATGCTTGCTACTCCACGTTGGGGCTTCTGGAACATCCATCCATCTCTCCTTCCTTTGTATAAGGGGCCTTCTCCCATTGCCTATCCACTGCTGTTGGAGGACAAGAAAACCGGAGTTAGCCTTGTTTTAATGGATGAACATCTTGATCATGGTCCTCTTATTGGTCAGGAAGAATATACTATTCAAGAAACTGACACAAGAAAAATGCTTGAAAATAGACTTTCCAAAATAGGCTATAAGTTATTCAAGAAATATACACAATTACTAGCCTCCGGAGCGTTCCAAAAGAATGAACAAAACCATTCTCAGGCAACAAATACACGACTATTAGCAAAACAGGATGGATTTGTTCCTTCTTCTATTTTTAAGAAAATACTAAGAGGAGAAGATCTTGAAAAAGAGGATGCTCCTTCCATAGTCAATGACTATTACGCAAAATATCAGAAATCTTTTGCCCCCCCTCAATTATCAACAGTGTATTATTCGCTTTTTCGTGCACTGTCCCCTTGGCCGGGACTTTGGACAAAGATATCACTTTCGGGAGATGAAAAACGCTTAAAGATAACCGGAATGACGCTTGAAAACGGCAAACAACAGATTACCAAGGTGCAACTAGAAGGAAAGAAAGAAGTGGATATACACACCTTCCGCACGGCTTATGCTTCATTCTTGAATCTTTAGATTTGTTTGTTAGAATTGAAAGACACAGTTATATTTCTTATTTTTATATGACAGACGAACTAGTTTCACAATCCGAACTTGCTAAAAAAGTTGAGTTCAGCGAAGTTCAAAAGGCTTTTCACACATTTGCGCATGACTACGAAATAGTTGGACACCCAGATACACCAGTTAACGCTCCTTTTAACCCTCCCAACGGCCCTGATGAACACGGACATAGACAGTACAACCTAACCCTTCTTCCTGAAGACATGTCAGAACAACAATTTTTAACAGAACTACATAGTGAAAGCGGAGTTGTTGTCTTTTACGGATGCATGGACCGTGACGCGGCCATGCCTGCATATAAAAAACTACAGGAACAGTTTCCCGGGAAAAAAATAGTATATATCACTGTTGCAGGAGGAGTGGTTCAGAAAGAAGATGAAAGAAAACAATCCCTTACCACCATTTCCCGCTATATTGCACAGCATCAGGAAAACGTAGAGGCAGTTATTGCAACCGATCACGACCATACATGTGGAAAAGTGAAAAAAGACCTCGGTGGTATTCCGCTTACCCAAAAATTAGGAATAGACGGTCCTCTCGTTGGACAGCACGCCCCACATGCAGAACAAGCAGAAATGAAACAGTTGATACGCAGTGGAGTATCCGAATTAAAGTTGCCGAATCTCTTTGGCGCTAAATTACGTCCTGCCCTTGTTGCGATTAATCGCACAGGTGAAGCGTCACTTGACTATTCGTTCCATGGAGTGGCCCCAAAGTCGATAAACTTCATTGCAGGTGCAGGAAAATAAAAAGAAGGTATTATATTTTATTTTCTTCAATGGACACTCTTATTTTGTCCATCAATCGTTCCATCACAAACAAATTGTGATAAGAAAGAAGTGTGTATCCTAACAGTTCACGTTGTTTGAACAGATGATGGATAAATGCTTTCGAATAATACACACAAGTTGAACAGGCGCACTCGGCGTCAAGCGGGCTTAAATCGGTCTTATATTCCATTTTATTAAGATCAATCTCATAAGGAGAATACTGTCCGTCAACATGTGCAAGAACGGCGTCTGTCTGGTAGGCAATTCCCATACGGGCGACCCGTGTTGGCTCCACGCAATCAAACGTATCTATTCCGTGCTTTACCAAATCGACAATATCGTCCACCTGTCCCACTCCCAGTAAATGGACGGGTCGGTCTTCCGGGAGGTAGGGCGCAACCCACTTAACCTGATTTCGCATTTCTTCCTTGCTTTCCCCGACTGATACGCCTCCAATGGCGACCCCCGGTGTGTTTTGCGCAACGACAAACTCAGCCGACTTCTTTCGCAGGTCCTCAAAAGTACCTCCCTGAATAATTCCGTATAAAAATTGGTTTTGAGTCTTTGTCATCTCGACCGAAGTGGAGAGATCTCTTTCTATTAAGATTTCTCGACTTTGCTTCGCTTCGCTCGAAATGACACTCTTTCTGTGTTCTACGCATCTTTTCAGCCACTCGTGGGTTCTGTCCATCGCTTTTTCCGTATACTCGTGTGTTGCTGGATAGTACGTACATTCATCAAAAGCCATGTTGATATCCGCGCCTATTATCCTCTGGAAATCCATTGATGTTTCGGGGGTGAAGATTATCTTTTGACCGTTATAGGTAGACCGAAAAACAACTCCATTTTCATCTATTTTTTCAACCAAGGGCTCTTCGTCTCCCCGTACCCGCGCGCTTCTCCGTTCCTTTTGCCGCTGCGCAAGCGAAAACACCTGAAACCCTCCCGAGTCAGTCATAAGCGGAATGGAATAATGTGCAAGAGCATGAATGCCTCCCGCTTGTGCGAGTACCTCAACCCCGGGATGAACTACCAAATGATAGGTGTTCACGAAGGATAACTGGACCTCAAGCTCTTTTATTTGCTCCTGTGTCAGTCCTTTTATCGTTCCTTTTGTCCCCACTGGCACAAAGGCGGGTGTTTTTACCACACCGTGATCGGTTGCAATCGTCCCAAGACGAGCATTTGATTTTTTAGAATTGTGTAAAACGCTAAAAAAAGACATATCTCCTTATTTTTTGAATCCCAGTACTATGTTGTTGTATGCGGATCTTTGCACGGCCACAAGTTGAGAGCAGCACAAGTGCGTATCAAATGTGCAACGACGCCGCGACAACAGCTTGTACGAGGATATAAATAGACTTACGAATTTATTTATACTTTGGTTTCAGCTGGAAAACGACATATAATCCGATAAGTCCTCCGATTATTGCTCCAGACAAGGATCCTTGCAGCAAATTAGCAACTACCCCGACAAGTGAGGAATAGTACATGAGTGTCCATGCGCTTTTTGCCCGCTTAAAAAGACCAGGCACTGCTAATGCTTCAAGCACCATCGAAACGGCAAGAGCAATAATCCCGACTATGTACAGAAAACTATAATGGAGTCCAAAGCCGACAAGCGGTCCAAACATGGCTCCAATTCCTAATAGCGCAAGAATTGCGGGAACTGAAATAACGATACCAACTATTGCAAGATAGGGAGCAATAGAAACAAGAGTATCTTTAATGTTTTCCGGCAGCGCGGGAGCTTTTTTTCCTAAATATTCATCCAGAAGGGACTCTAATTTGTTCATTGAAGCCTTGTAATCAACTGAACCCTTTGTGTCTGCCATAACAATTGATGGTAATTAATAATCAATTACTATGATGGTAAAGCAGCCCAAACAAAAAAGCAACAGAAAATGATTTAGAGTATTAGCATGGCATCCCCAAACGAGTAGAACATAAAGGCATTTTTTATCGCAAAATCATACAGTTCAAGAATCCTTTTTTTTGACTGCTTATATTCAAGAAATGCATCAACCAACATCATAAGAGAGGATCCGGGAAGGTGGAAGTTCGTAATGAGACCATCCGCAACTGCAAATTTGTAGGGCGGTTGGATAAATAAATCAGTCTTTCCGTTAAGCGTTTTATTTTTAGCAACCGACTCCAGCGTCCGTACGACAGTTGTCCCGACTGCAATAATTTTTTTTCCTTCTTTTTTTGACTTGTTAATAAATCCAAACGTTTCTCCCGTTACTTCGTACCATTCATTATGTAGCTTGTTTTCACGAAGGTTCTGCTTAGTAAGGGGAGCGAACGTTCCCATCCCGACATGAAGCGTGATATTGGCTTTCTGTATTCCTTTTTTTTCAAGAGATTCAAAAACACGCTGCGTAAAATGAAGAGAAGCGGTAGGTGCAGCACTGGATCCCTGTTTTTTTGCAAAGATGGTTTGATATTGTTCCAATAATTCATCACGGGAAAGAGGTGTGTTTTTTATATAGGGAGGAATAGGCATAACCCCCTGCGCTTCAAGAAGCGAAATTAGGGCTTCAGGACGCTCACCCCACGAAACATAAAAAAGGGCTTCTTCTTGGCTTTGGACCGTTACAAAGCTCTTTTCATTAAAATAGAGGTTTTCGCCTATACTCCCCTTTCGGTCAAAAAAACAAGGAATGGGCTTACTCGTATCATTTATCCATTCATTAATGAGAAATAATACGACTATTTTTCCTCCCGTTTTTTTACGAAGTACAACACGAACAGGAACAACGCGCGAGTCGTTTAAGGTAATTACCGAAGACGGTTCTAAATATGAATCAAGGTGATAAAAATAGTCAACCATAAGCGAGTCTGAACGGGTATCGTATATGAGTAGTTTATTACTGTCACGAGGAACCGCAGGGCTTTGCGCTATCCTGCTACTCGGCAGATCATACCAATACGTATTTTTCATCCGCTTATTGTATCATGCCGTTCTCGCCTCCAGGAAGAGTTGGTTTTTTGCGTGACAGAACAATAAGAGCGATCAAAAGGATGATAAAGCCAACTATCGAGACAATTATCCACCAATACGTGTTGATAACTGTCATAACGGTTGATGTTGAGGACTTATTTTGGTTTGCAGCGGTTTTGTTCCCCAAAGTAACGTCTGTCTGGGGTTTTGCCGTCGGTTTAACCATATCTTTTATGGTCCTGTTCTGAACATCGCGATACGAATAAATATCTATCTTCTTTTCAATAAGCGTTTTCTGATTTGCGCTGATGAATTGAGACGTACTTGTTTTGATAACTGACCCGTCAACTGTCACAAAACGCAGTTCATATTGAAATCGGGGCAGGTATTCTGACGATATTTTGAAATACCCTGTCTCATCTGCCTTCACAGATGAAAATGCCTTGTTTGACATTGTTTCATATACCTCAACCGTTGCTTTGGGGAGTACTTGTCCGGTTGTGCTATATGCATATCCTTCCAAATATTGAGGAATTGGTTCAAAGTGCAGCGTTGTTACGCCAGGCGTTTGTGCGGAAACGGTGGGAATTATTTTCTGCAAAAGGGCGGCAATTGTGTGAAACAAATCATTGCTTTTTACTGCGACTTTTAGAGGAGTTTTTACCATTTCAACGTCGCTAAAGATTTCTATATATTCTGGTGTTTTTTCAAGTGTGTTCTGATCAATCTCCAAATCAAAATTTCCCCACTTGTCAGCTTGAGTTGTCGCAATGGTTCGGTAAGGAGTCTTCACTGTGGGGTCGCTTGCCAATACTTTTACCGATTTTGCATTGATGGTGGTAAGAGGATGAGACACTGTTCCTTCAATTGACAACACTCCGCTCGGAAGCACTTCATAAAAATATGACATCATTTTTGGGGGTTGCACCGTTATAGCCGTAACTGCAGCGATATCGCGGTGTTGTATTACCCCTTTTTGTTCAATTACCTCTCCCGTCTGGATGGGATACAAATCCGCATATGCTTTTGTATAGTTCGTATCGACAAGAGAAATATCCTTTACTGACGTCGGTACAGTCACAAGCTTATAACTCCCATCTGGAACAACAAAGCTAAACTGCCCATCTTCTTTCGTTATCTGTGGATTAATCAAGTTTCCTCCCACTACATCAGATGTTGTCATCGGGACATACGTGCCGTTTTTATTAAAAAGAAGTGTCACCGAAGCACCAGAAATAGGTTCAAGCGTCTGGCTATCAAATACGCGTCCATAAGGGTCCCACGAAATAGTAATACATTTTTTGTCTGCCTGTTCAAATGAAAACGTTCCCTGTTGTTGTCCTCCCGCCGTCCCTGTCTGTGTGGTGACTGGCGTCCAATAATTCATCGCAAGGAATTTTCTGTTCATGTGCGCTGAATGACTTTCCCATTCAATATTTCCCAAGTCTCCTGTCCCGTCACTTGTCATTGGATTCACCTGAGGACTTGTTCCATCAGCTTTATAAAGCCCGGTAAATGAGTATCCCGAAATTTTTGTATTGTCTTTTTTATACACTATCTGATCAGAGGCTGCTTTTCCTGTTGTGCAGACCTGACCATTTGCCGTTGCAAGGCATTCTACGATATATGTCTCTGCATTAGGAATCGGTTTTGTGTCTTCAGTAAGAAGAGTCTGTCTGAATGCGGCATTCCCCTTACCCGAAAGCGCCTTTACAGGTTTTAGACAAACCCATCGCTCGGTCTCTGCAGCTTGTCCGAATATGGTGGGAGCAAACATCAGCACAGCAGTCATTGTTAGGACGAAAGAGAGGATTTTTTTCATATAATTTCACTATACTTCACTCTTGAAGACGTTGTCAAGCAAAGGCCTCTATTCTCTTACCCGCGCTCAAGATCGATGAAGGTATAGGCAAGCCCATCGGGAGATAATCTATCCTCTTTGTGTATTATTTTCGTAAATTTCCCATACTCCGGAAAATAGGTGTCGCCCTCCACATCCATGTGAACAAGAGTAAGATACAGTCTGTCTGCACTATCGATTGTTTGCTGGAAAATAGAAGCGCCACCAGAAATAAATACCTCTTCCTTCTCTATCTCTTTAGCCTTTTCCAAAGCCCCACCTACTGATGTTGTGACATAACAATTTGCATATGTCGATACATATGATGGATCTTTCGTTACGATAATCGTTTTTCTTTCGGGAAGCGGTCTTTTGCTTTTTTTGTAGTACTCCATTAATGACTCAAATGTTGTTCTCCCCATTATGACCGTATGGTGAAGCGTTTTTTCTTTAAATCGAATAAGGTCTTCTTTTATGTGCCAGGGAATCCTGTTTTTATTCCCGATAACTCGCCTGTCGTTCAATGCCACAATGATGGAAACAATCATTTCTTTTCAAAGAATCCTCCGGAGACGGAAAGCGGAGCTTTTATCGGCGGATGAAATTGATAACCATTCAGTTGTACGTATTCAGGCTTGAATTCGTCTACCGTCTTGAAGGACTGGGTAAAAGAGATTGTGGGAAATGCAATCGGTTCTCGTTGCAACTGTTCCCTCACCTGATCCCTATGGCTTTCATAAATGTGTACGTCTCCAAACGTATGCACGAATTCTCCCGGTTCATACCCAGTGATTTTTGACAGAATGAGAAGAAGTAATGCATAACTTGCAATATTAAAAGGAACGCCTAAGAAAACATCTGCGCTTCGTTGATACAGTTGAAGTGACAGCTTCCCATCAAGGACATCCAGCTGATACATATTGTGACAAATAGGAAATCGGGATGCGTCTTTTTTTTCTGCCATCGTGTAGAGATATTCCGGATTCCATGAGTTTACGATAAGATTGTGTGCATTTGGATCATCTTTTATTTCCTGAACGACCCATGCCACCTGATCAATGGTGCGTTTCGGGAAGCGAGTTGGCCAGTTTCTCCACATTTCCCCATATATTTTCGGTAAATTACCGCTTTTTTTTGCAAATTCCGCGTCATTTTTTATCTTTTCGATAAATGTTTCTTTTGAAAGAATCTCACTCTCCGGTGTCTTTGCAACAGCGCACTGTTCACGGTATATTTTGTATGGATAGTCGTCCCAGATGTGGACGTTGTTATCGACTAAATATTTGATATTTGTTTGTCCTGATAAAAACCAATACAGTTCATGCAAAACTCCTTTCCAATATACTTTTTTTGTAGTAAGAAGCGGAAATCCTTTGGATAAATCAAAACGAAGCTGACGCCCGAAGACAGAATAAGACGCATCCCCCGTCCCCCTATCCACTTTCCGCACTCCATTGTCTAAAATGTCCTGAAGAAGATGAAGATATTGATATTCCGGATGTGTTGTATTCATTAAAAGAAACAGTAATTGGTAATGGTTTATATTTGTTTTTCTCTCTTTTCGGTTGTCACTCTTCCCCCTTGCCACTGCCCCTTATACTGTGTCCCTCCTCCATCCACCCACTCAAACTGTGCATGAACAAACCGTGCTCCAAGCTCCATAACTACCGTAATCGGACCTTCATTCTTGAGTCCGAAGGTAAGTTTTCCGCAATATCCTGGCGCCCCATTCCCTGTTCTAAGGAAAAGCCCGCTTC
>CAZUEQ010000009.1:0-24781 GCA_964619475.1 uncultured Gammaproteobacteria bacterium
ACCATACTCATGGTAGGATTCTTTATTTTCATCTTCCGCCAGGCACGAGGAGCACAGGACAACGTGTTCTCTTTCGGACAGTCAAAAGCAAAACGGTTTAACAAAGATCTACCAAAAACGACATTCAAAGATGTGGCAGGAGTTGATGAAGCAAAAAAAGAATTGGAAGAAATTGTCGACTTTCTTAAAAATCCGGAGAAATATAAGAAACTGGGAGCACGAACTCCAAAGGGAGTGCTTCTTGTCGGACCTGCCGGTTGCGGAAAGACACTTCTTGCAAAAGCTGTTGCAGGAGAGGCTAATGTTCCGTTCTTTTCTATAGCCGGTTCCGAATTTATGGAAATGCTTGTTGGAATCGGAGCAGCACGTGCGCGAGACCTCTTCCTGACAGCAAAGAAAAGCGCACCTTCCATTATTTTTATCGATGAAATTGATGCAATAGGCCGTTCCCGCTCCTCCGGAGTGATGCCGGCCCATGATGAGCGCGAACAAACTCTCAATCAGATCCTGGTTGAGATGGACGGATTTACTCCAAACGAACAGGTTATTGTAATGGCCGCAACAAACAGAGGTGATTTGCTTGATAGCGCACTTCTTCGCCCTGGACGATTTGACAGACGAATAGTCGTTGACTATCCAGACCTTGAAGGGAGAAAAGCGATACTTGGCATTCATGCAAAAGGAAAACCGTTTGATGCCTCACTTGACTGGACAAAAGTTGCAAAACGAACCGTCGGATTTTCTGGCGCTGACCTTGAGAATATGTTAAACGAAGCGGCAATTTATGCTGCCCGCAATGCCAAACCGAGCATAACAATGGACGATATCGAGGAGGCCGCAATGAAAGTCAAACTTGGTCCTCAAAAGAAACGACTTCAATCGGATTACGACAAAAAGTTAACGGCGTACCATGAAGCAGGACACGCTATCCTTACCCACTTTCAGTCACACACGGACCCCGTACACCGCATTTCCATCGTCTCACGAGGTATGGCGCTTGGTTACACTCTTATTCCTCCTCAGAAAGACAAGGTGCATGAAACAAAGAAACACCTGCTTGAGCGAATTGCTGTCATGATGGGAGGACGAGCAGCTGAACAGTTGGTGTTTGACGAATTGACAACCGGCGCGGCAAATGACTTTGATCAGGCAACTCAAACCGCCCGAGCCATGGTTATTGATTTCGGTATGAGCAGTCTGGGACCAGTTAATTACGGCCCGACATCCGACATAACGGAATGGGGAAAATCGTATTACGAACAGCCGAATATTTCTCAGGAAACGCTTTCAAAAATTGATCAAGAAATAAAAAATATTGTAGAAACCGGATATGAAAAGGCTATCACAATATTAAAAGAAAAACGTGAAGCGCTGGATAAAATCGCAAATGAACTTCTTGTAAAGGAGAGTCTTGATCAGGATGAATTTGAAGCGATTGTGGGAAAAAAACCGACACAGGTAGAATAAGATATGGATACACTACTTATTGTTGACGGAAATGGGTTGATGCATCGAGCATATCATGCACTTCCCCCCTTCAAAACGGCAAGCGGAGTCCCCACCCATGTCGTCTATGGTTTTTTTTCTATTCTGCAAAAAGCATTGACGGATTTTCAGCCGACACACCTGCTTGTTTGTTTTGATACTCCAGTCGCAACATTCAGAAACAAACTCCATAAAGAGTACCAGTCCCAACGCCCGAAAATCGCAGACGATTTTATTGTGCAAATTCCGATGGTAAAAACCTCCCTAGATGCGGCACATATTACCCACATAGAACTAGACGGATATGAGGGAGATGATATTATCGGCACTGTGACAAAAAAAGCAGAGAACAAAAACTTTACCGTCCTTATCCTCACGGGAGATAAAGATATGATGCAATTGGTAAGTGATCACGTATCGACCGTTACTCCTGATATTGGTTTTTCAAAAACAAAGGTATATACGCCAAGTGAGGTGGTAAAAAAAATGGGAGTAACACCTGACCATATTGTCGACCTTAAAGCACTCACCGGTGATCCGTCAGACAACTATAAAGGCGCCAATGGAATCGGCCCAAAAACGGCTCAGAAATTACTTTTGGAATATGATACCGTCGAAAATATTATTAAGAATATCGATTCGATGCCAAGCGGAAAGATAAAGGAAAATCTGAAGGCTTCAATTGATGATATACAGGTCGCAAAGAAACTTGCCGCAATTGAAACAAACGCACCGATACAGTTTGAAATTGATACAATGAAATGGACGGGATTTTCCAACGGCTTAAGAGAACAGCTGATATCGTATGAGATGTATTCCCTTGTCCCGCGTCTGTTTCCAAAATTAAAAAAGGAAAAGGTCATCGTCAAGAAGCAAGAAGAAAGGTCAAAGGATCAAATCAGTCTTTTTTGATATACTACATTTCCCAGAATTCATATGATTATTACTCCCGACTTAAAACAGAACATATTTTATACGGTGTACTTTACCGTTTCGCATAATTTTGCCGCTTTTATTTATCTGGCAGGAATTATTGTCTCTCTCATTTTTGCCCTCATAAAACCTACAAGGAAATCTATTTTTTTTCTTCTTGGTTTTATTATTCTGCTTTTCTCTTTTGAATATAATAAACATATCCTCGAAGGGCTGAGGGAACAAACGCTCAACGCACTTATCACCATACAAGAGCACAATAAGGTGAGACGAATCATCAATGTCATTACGCTAAAGGCACTCCCTGTTCTTCTTCCTATTACCGGATGGGGACTTATTGGACTTGCGACCTTTCTTCACTTTTCAAAGAAAAAAAAGTAGGGGTTATTTCCTTAATGAAGCTATCTGATCAAGAAGACGCCTCTTGTGTCGCACGATAATGAGCGCTGTACCCGCCACCGCTGCAACAAAAAAATGAGGAGCAAGAAGATAGACAAAATAAAGAACTGCACATTCTCCGACTAGTCGCCCTATTATCTGTTCTCCTATTGCGTGAACAAATGTTTGCTTCGTTATTTTTTCTTTTCGTAATAGACAAAAAAGAAGTTCCGTTACAATCATGAAAAAATATATGCCGATATTCCAAATGAAAAAAAGCCGCCAGTCGATATAGAGTAAAATTCCCATGAATGATGCGGCTCCTCGTCCTCCTTTTCCCTTGAGAATGAGCGGATAGTTGTGACCTAAAATACAAAAAAACGTTGCAACAGCAACGGCAAAACCTGATCCCGGTACAAGATGTTCAGCCACTATCACCGCCACAACGGCTTTTCCCATATCGGATACCCATACGAGAAGAAACGCAATAAACGCTAACGAAAGATTTTTGTATTTTTTCACCGTGCGAAGCGTGTTCATCGCTCCCATATTTTTTGAACCGCCGACACGGACATCGCGTCCCGTAAAAAGATAAACAACAATAAGAGCGGAAGGAATCATTCCGAGCACATATGCAAAAAAACCCGCAAGAAATATATTCATATGATATTAATGATACAGATAAGAACAAAAAACGACCCCAGGTCCTACGTGTGTACTCACGACAGGCGAACACTTGACGTTGGCAACCACCTGATGTCCCGCTTTTTTTACCATTGCTTCCAACATATTTGCATCTTTTTCATTATTGGCGTGTGCAATAAATACCTCAACATGTTTTTTCCCAACGACACGTCTTGAGAATCTGTCAAAAAGAGCAGAAGCTATTGAGCCTCCCCATTTAAATTCCAAAATACCCAGTGACGTATTTTTAATTCCGACAATCGGATGGAAACCCAATCGTATAAGAAGAGATAATGTCTTTTTTTGAAACGAATTGATCCTCCCCCCATGCGCGACCCAATAAGAGGTCGTCGGTATACCGAATACATCGGTTTTTGCCTGTAGACGTCGTAATCTATTGGGGATATTTTCAAACGACTCTCCCTGCTGCACCAAACGGAGTGCCGCGTTTGCAAGCAACCCTACCGCTCCTCCCCCCTTCATGGAATCAAATATGAATATACGTTTCTTTTCCTCTTCTGAAAACAGTTCTCTGGCCTGGCAAGCACTATTATATGAACCGGAAAGAGCAGAAAAAAACGTTACGCACACAATATACTTATAGCTTTTAAACGCCTCTCGAAACGCTTTTACATATTCTCCAAGAGCGGGCTGGGACGTTTTCGGATTGAACGGCCTTCCGCCATTTTGAGCTTCTTTCATGCGGGAGAACAACACGTCGATGTCAAGCTGTTTCGTTGGGTTCTCCACTTCATATGAACTAAACGGCACAACGATTATTTCTTTCTTCCAGAATTTCGGAATATCAGACGCTCCGTCAACAACAATTCCCACTCCTTCCGCTCCCTCTTCTTTCCCTCCTCCTACCGATTTTGTCATATCACTTGTGCGCATTTGAAGAGTGGTCCCAATTGTTTCAAGAATACCTACCACCTCATCCGGACGGTCCGTATGAATATGTATTTTCATCATGTCGTTTGCTTCAACAATGTCGATACAGTCGCCCAAATGAGCAAGTTGTGCGCTGAGTGTTTGTGCATTTACTTCCGGAGATTTACACAAACACACAACCTCATATCTGTTCTTTAATATTTGTATAAAATGATTTTTCTTCTCTACGGTAACGTCCTTTATCGCAATCGGTTCATGTTTCTTTTCCAGTGCCTCAAGAAACCCTTCAAGGAAGATAAACAAACCATATGCACCAGCATCAACGACCGCCGCCTTTTTATACATATCCATTTTCCCTTCCGTTTCCTCAACTGCAGTGCGCGCTTCTTTAATTATTTTTTTAAAAAACATAACGATATCGTCTTCTTTATCCGTGATGCATTTTTTACTTGTCTTGGCTACCGATTCAATAACATCAAGGATTGTCCCGTCCTTCGGATCCTGTACCGACGAGTGCGCCTTTTTAGCGGCCACAACAAATCCTTGACTTAATGTGACGGTTGTAATGGGTTCTTCAAGCGAGTTCAGGAAACCGCTCAAAAAACTTGTCGTAATAATTCCGACGTTTCCGGATGCTTCAATGAGGGCACTTTCTATTATTGCTTTTGAAAGATCTGCAAAAGACGAATAGGTGTGTCCAGAAAGTTCGACATAGATGCCGGACAGCGTCTTTTCAAGATTGCTTCCCGTATCCTGGTCAGGTACCGGGAACATATTGATTTTATTTATTTTTTCTTTGTGCTCTCGTACTCTCACATAACCACGTAAGAACATTTGAGCAATATCTTGACTATCAATAGACTTCATATCAATCAAACATTTTTTTAATATCTGAGAGAAGACGGGTAAATGCGTCCTTTGACGCAAGCCCTAGCCCCAACCCTATCGCAATCGCAAAAGTACAGATAACCCCGGCAAACAAAACCATGATAAGTTGAGGCACGATTTGCAGCTGATACAAAATAGCCAACACCGCCAAAATGCGTATAAACCAATCCGTTGATTTGCCGACAATTTTTGAATACCTGACGGAATTACCAAAGCGCGTCCCGAGAACCGTTTTCTGCGCAATGTCGACAAGATAGATGCAAAGAATAAATATAAGAAGAGAAACAAAAATATTGGGATAATAGGTTACGATGCTTTTGAGTACTTCCGAAAAAATGGGAAGATGCCACAACTCGGTTGCAATCATCAAAAACAATGCAATCACAAAAAATTGAATAATGATTCCAAATATTTTCTTTATATCAGTAAGTGATTTATATCGGTAAATCGTTGCGTTCCATCCAATACGCTCGAGTGCCTGCGGAAACTGAATCGAGGTGAGGAATCCTTCAAAAAGGGACCGTACCCAAAATGAAACAAAAATACCGGTACACAGTATGAGAAGAGCGTTAATGGTGGTTGGTAATCCGAAGTTTAAAATTCTCACCAGCTGTTGATATGCTTCGTTCATACTGAAAATATTAAAATGTTAATTTTTTCTCTTTCCCCGCATATAATCTTACTATATTCGATCGATGCGCCCACCAAATGAGCCCCATCATAAGAAATCCGATTGCTGTCATGGGAACGTCTTTGAACCGTAACCAGAGCAGTACCGGGAAACTGAGTGCAAAGACGCAATTTACCAAGCTCATCAATTTTGTCGCTGCAAGAAAGAGCATCCATACGAAAAGCATGCAGACCGCTACCTTCCATCCTAAAAACACGCATAACACCCCAGCGGTCGTACTCACTCCCTTACCGCCCTTTCCTTTAAGCCAAACAGGAAATACGTGTCCCAGGATTGCGAAAAACGCGACAAAAAGTGCTTGCCAACCCGCAAACCATGAAAGCGCAAGGGAGGATGCAATGCATCCTTTCAGGAAATCGCATATCCCCACCAATAATCCATAGCGTATTCCCAGACCCCTATACACGTTCGTTGCTCCGATATTTCCACTTCCTATTTTGCGAATATCAACTCCCCGCGCCCTTCCGATAAGCAGGCCAAATGGAATTGAACCAAGGAGGTAATTAACAAGAGAAAGAATAAATATCATGCATATAGTATACTATTATGCAGTAGTTGTTTGACAGAAATTAACAACAAAATTGAGCGTGTGGGCTCTCCTGGAACGACATCGGGGGAGTTACGAGGAAAGGGCGTCTACCATTTTTCAAAAAGTGGGGGGACAATCGAAATAATCTGCGGAAACCCTTAGTTGCACATTGTACAACTTAACGCATGTTTGAAAAGAACATGCGATACAATGCCTGCCAAAACTACTTCTTATATATTTTTATCTCTTTTTATGTGTGGAATATTCGGCGTCATAAACGACCAAACAAATGAAGCGGCTCAAACAGTTCTTACGGGGTTAAAAAAATTGGAATATAGAGGATATGATTCTTGGGGTATTGCGCTTTCCACAACCTCAGGCACCATACAAATTGACAAGCATATCGGCAAAATCGGAAATGCCAAGACTTCCCTTCCTCATGGCTCAATTGCAATCGGACACACGAGGTGGGCAACGCATGGAGGGGTGACGGATGCAAATGCTCATCCACATCTTGATTGTTCCCATCACATTGCCGTCATTCACAACGGCATTGTTGAGAATTATCAGGAGTTGCAAGCCCAACTAAAAAATCAAAAGCACACCTTTGCCTCAGAAACCGATACGGAAATCATCGCACATCTTATCGAAGAAGAATCGAAAACAAAACCGTTCTTTACCGCAACACTCCATACATTTAAGAAACTCGTCGGTTCAAATGCCATTGCAGTATTAAACGGAGAAACTGGAGAAATTGTTGTCTGCAGAAACGGATCTCCGCTTGTCATAGGAGTCGCAGAAAAATCAATTTATATCGCCTCCGATGCAACGGCCTTTTTGGATAAAACAAACACGGCCTATTTTATGGAAGATAATGAAGCAATAGTCATAAAAAAGAACAATAGCGTCTCCCTTTACTCTATTCCTTTAGAAAAAGAGAAGAGATTGGTATTAAGGAAAATTGATTGGAAAGCCGAAGCAGCAGAAAAGGCGGGATACGCCCATTTCATGTTGAAAGAAGTAAACGAACAAGCAAAGACGATACCAAATACACTGATGAGTATAGATAAGGAAATCGAGAAAGTGGCGCATCTTATCAAGATGGGGTATAAACCTGTCCTTATTGCCTGTGGAAGCGCCTCTTACTGCGGACTTGCGGCACAATATTTGTTTGCAAGTGCAGGGATTGACGCAATAAATTTTGGAGCGTACGAATTTGAACCGTTTGCCCGCCTTGTTTCCAAGAAGTCACTTGTCTTTGCCATTTCTCAGAGCGGAGAAACTGCAGATACCATTCTTGCAATAAAACAAGCAAAAAGAAACGGAGCAACAATTGTTGCTGTTATAAACGCACAAGGGTCAACCCTTGAACGACTTGCCAATTATTGTTTACCCGTCGGCGCGGGACCAGAGATTGCGGTTGTGTCCACAAAAGCCTTCACCGCTCAGTTAGGTATATTTTTTGCACTCATAAGTCGCCTGTCAACAATAAATTCAGCACCATTTATTCATGACTTTCCTTTGTGGCTGAAGAATAAAAAAACAAGTGAAACAATTTTGAACCTTGCAAAACAGTTGCTTAAAACAGAACATATCTATCTTATCGGCAAGCACATAAACTATCCAAGCGCTCTTGAGTTTGCACTCAAACTCAAAGAAACAAGTTATATGCATGCGGAGAGTTTTGCATCGGGAGAATTGAAACATGGCGTTATTTCACTCATCCAACCGGGGACCCCCTGTATTGTTCTTACGGCACACGATGCAATTCAGAAAGAGGTACTGTCCTCGGCAATAGAATTGAAGAGTCGAGGCGCATATATAGTCGGCGTGGGACCGGCAAATAACAAGGCATTTGATTATTTCATCGAAACGCCAGAGAGCGGAGCGTATTACTCAATATTTTACAACGTTGTCGTAGGGCAGCTCCTTGGATATTACCTTGGGGTTGGGAGAGGCGCGGACCCTGACAAACCGAGAAACCTGGCAAAAAGTGTAACGGTCAAATGAGTCAAGATCAAAAAGTGATAAGAACGTAGCCCGACTCTTTTTTCTCGAGGATTATGGGTGATGCGTTTTTTATTCGCATCATTTTTATAACATCAAAAGGGACTCCGAACTCCAGTAATAGATTCCGGATTAGTCCGCCGTGGGAAAAAATGGCAATGGTTTTTTCATTGTGAACGCGCACTTTCTTCACAAATTCAGAAATCCGGGTTTTGAGAGCAGAATCCGTCTCAATATCGTATTTCATCTTAACGTTGTCGGGTATTGAAAAGTTTTGTTCCATGGTAAAGGTGGGAATTAATTCAATTATTTTTTTTGTTTCCATTCCCTCAAGTTTCCCAAAGCTTCGTTCACGAAGAGATGCGGTAACAACAATCTCCTTATTATGATGCCGTGCTGTTTTTTTTGCAGTAATGAGTGCCCGCTGTAAATCTGAAGAAAAAAAGACATCAATTGTTTCCTTTTTGAGAACTTCAGCCGCCACTTCCGCTTGCTCCATTCCCTTTTTATTTAGAGGTATGTCAAGATGCCCCTGAATAACACTTCGTACATTATAGTCCGTCTCTCCATGTCTTACGATTATTATCTTTTTTGGCATAAGAAACAGTATACGCTATACTTTTAGTAATGAATAAGAAAATCATTCTTCTCTATTTTTTTATTGTCGTAGTATTCCTCCTTGTCGGAATATATATTACGAAAAATACAAAAAGCACACAAATACAAATTAAGATTCCAAAGATTGTAAAGACCGAAGATAAGAAGGAAAGCGCAATGGTAAAACGAGTTATCGACGGAGACACCATAGTTCTTTCAGACGATAGGAAAGTTCGCTATATAGGAATAAATACTCCCGAACTTCACAGCTTTTCAAAACCTGCACAATGTTTTGGGACAGAGGCCGCTTCTTTTAACAAAAAATTAGTTGAGGGAAAAGAAATAACTCTCCAAAAAGATATCTCGGAAACAGACAAATACGGCAGACTTCTCCGCTACGTATGGGTAGGAAGTGTTTTCGTAAACGAATACCTCGTAACAGAAGGATATGCACTTCAGGCGACCTATCCGCCCGATGTTAGGTACGCTTCACTCTTTCAAAAAGCGGCGGAGGATGCTCGCACAAACAACAAAGGATTGTGGAAGACGTGTAGATAAAGTGACTTTATCTATTTCCCCGTTTGACGAGTTTGTACATGGGGACGATTTCTTTTATCTCTCCATTTTCTCCTTCAATGATATTAGTGCCGGACACTCTTTGGTATTCTTCAAGATATCCAGAAAGCATCTCATGAGCATCCTTAATCTCTGAACGGTATTCTTCGATTTTAGCAACCACCGCTTCCATTGCGGGAGTCTTTGAAATTTTCTGTTTAATTTCTGCCTTTTTTTTATTTAAATCTTTCGACTGCACGTCAAGTTCGTGATACGAAGCGTCTCCCTCAACTGCGTCCCGAAGCATCCCGTTTTGGATTTTGAGGTTATCCCTCATTTTCTTCATATCTCCTTCATAGCGATTGATGAGAGTCGTAAGTTCAACAATAGTCATCGAGCCTCGTGGAGCCTCGACAATTTCTGCTTCTTCAACAGTTGTATTTTGGGTTTGTGATTGGTCTGTATTTGTGTCCATCTATTCACTATACACGAAAAAAGTTAAACGTAAAGACGTTTTGCCGATTTGACAAAAAACTGTGTTTCGAGTATAATTTGTACTGACTAGTCAGTTTATATTATGAAAACTTTTATTGGTCTTATCGCCGCAGAATTGAGAAGAATAAGGAGCAAAACATTCCTTATTGTTACTCTTGTTGCGGTTGTTGTGCTTCCACTTCTGTATGGAGCCCTCTATCTGTGGGCTTTCTGGGATCCGTATGACGTAACCAAGTTCCCTTTCGGACTCGTGAACGACGACATCGCAAAAATAAAAGAGGATAAAGAATATCGTTTTGGGTCCGACCTTGTTGATACACTCCTTGATTCAAAAGACATCCATATGCGCCTTATGTCTAAAGAAAATGCGGAAAGCCAGTTAAACGAAAGAAAAATATATGCATACATATACATTCCCGCCAACTTTACAGAAAAAATATTAACATCAGATACGGGCTCCCCCGAACGAGCAGTTATTGAATACAAGTCTCGCGAAGCCACCAACTATCTTGCGTCCCGCCTTCTCAACTCTGCCTCAAAAGAAATAGTAAAAAGCTTAAACTATAAAATATCGGAAGAATTTTTTGATCACATATTTATCAAGACTCGTGATTCTGTAACGAAACTCCAAGATGCAGTTGACGGGACAGACAAGCTGGCGAATGGACTATCTGATGCGAAAGATGGCAACCAAAAAATAACTGACGGCCTCCAAACTGCCGCAAACGGTTCATGGGATTTAAAGAACGGACTCCAGACTTTATTTGATGGCGCCACGTCACTTAAGGATGGAATAGGTACGCTTTTTGACGGATCAGGCAAATTAAAAAACGGGATTACTCAGGCATCAAATTCGATGCCGAATCTTATTTCCGGAACACAATCACTACAAAATGGGTTGAATCAGCTTCACCAAGGCCATATAAACGTTTCAACGGCAAGTGCGGCGCTTTCTGCCGGATCAAAACAGGTACTTGACGGAGTTACATCACTTCACGACTCACTTGTTGCCTCAGAGTCTTCGCTCCTTACGTTGCAGGCAGGCATCGCCTCTTCCAAGGATGCAATTTCTCAGGCGAATGCCCTTTTGGCAGCTTATATCTCATCTCACCCAGAAAGTACCTCTTCTGCAGAGCTTGTACAGGCTATTGCCCTCGTTCAAGGGGCGGGTAGCGGGATGACTCAAATAAACAATTCGTTCCCGCTTGTTACGACGAGCACCCAAACAATGATTGATGGGACCGCACGCCTTATCGCCGGACAGTCTCAGGTCTACGGCGGACTTACCCTCTTAAATACAAACAGCAAACAACTTGAGGCGGGAAGTACCCAGGCACTCTCTGGAACAACGGCACTTTTGGCAGGCGAAGGACAACTTCATCTCGGCCTTTCACAATTGGTTTCAGGGGGGAATGACCTATCTAACGGACTTGCAACAGCTAAAAATGGATCATCAGACTTAAGAAATGGCGCATCAGACGCCAGAGACGGAGCCCAAAAACTGAATGACGGAATAACAAAAGCAAAGGATGGAAGCACTGATCTGGGGGATGGACTGCAAAAAGCATATGATGGATCCACTGAGCTTAATACAAAACTTGCCGATGCAAAAAATACCGCAGAAGATGAGTCAAATATCCGAAAGACGGATGCGATGAAGCCAATCCTTGCACAACCGACCGAGCTGAAGGAATATAAAGTCCTCCCCGTTCCGAATAATGGAACTGCATTTTCCGCCTACTTCATTCCTCTTTCCCTGTGGGTCGGATCAACCGCGCTCTTTTTCCTCATCTCCGCAACCGAACTTCCGGATAAAAAGAAACGTGCCTCAAATTTTGTTGTCATTCTCGAAAAATTTAGCTCCCTTGCCATTTTCAGCACATTACAAACCCTGCTTCTTGATACGGTTCTTATACAACTGCTTCACCTTCATGTCCAGTTCCCGCTCTATTTTTATCTATTCACTATATTGATGGGGTGGTGCTTCACCGCGATAATGCAGAATTTTTCGTGCCTTTTCGGAGAAGATGCGGGAAAGTTTTTTGCAATAGTCATTCTTATGCTCCAACTCACCTCAGGCGCCGGCACATATCCGCTCGAATCAAATCCGCACTTTTTCCAAATGATAAACCCGTATCTCCCAATGACCTATGGAATAAAGGGACTTCGGGAACTCGTATCGGGGAATGATTTATTATTCGTTGTTGAACAGGTCAAAATACTTGCCGGTTATTTTGTCGGATTCCTCCTGTTAACTATTACCACAAGCAAATTGTGGTTTATACAAAACGCACATGAAACTGTATAATTATTTCCATACGCCAATGAATGACAAAAAAGACCGTATATACCAGGCCGCAATCGAAGTGTTTGCCCATCATGGATTTGAAAATACGACGGTGGATGAAATTGCCAAGAAAGCAAAAATTGCCAAGGGAACAATATATTACCACTTCAAAAGTAAAGATGAAATATTTCTTGGCATCATTGAACAGGGAATAAAAAAGTTTTCGGACCTACTCGCAAAAACCGTCAAAAAAACTTCCGACCCCGCACAGCAGCTCTCCCTTATCGTGACCTCTTCATATGATTTCTTTGAGCAGTACCAGGAATTTATGCATGTACTGCTTGCGGAATTTTGGAGATTTAAGAGTCATTGGAAACAGGATACAAATAAATTACAGGAACCGTATGTGTCAATAATCGCAGAAGTTATTAAAAGAGGAAAAGAACAGAGCGTATTTAAGCTATCGCTTAACGAAGATGCGATTGCCATTGCACTGTTTGGATTCATTTCAACCGCAACCCTTGAATGGTCCCTGTTTCGTCCAAAAGAAACAAAGGAGCATATGTTACACACCATTCAGGAAATATTATTTAAGGGAATTTTAAAATAATATGCTATTTCCCCGTCAAAAGATAGGACTTGCACTCGGTGGAGGAGGTCCAAAAGGCTTGGCCCATATCGGCGTTATAAAAACACTTGAGAAATACAACATCCCCATTGACTATATTGCCGGTACCAGTGCCGGGTCGCTTATCGGAGGATTTTATGCACTCAACAAGGATATTACTTCAATTGAAAAATATGTCATGGATAAAAACTGGCTTCAGATGCTTTCGTATTTTGCCGACCCTACGTTTCAATCGGGCATTTTTCAGGGAAACCGTCTTGAAGGTTTTCTCGACGGATATTTACACAATGCAAAAATCGAGGACACAAAAATCCCGTTTGCGGCAGTTGCAACGGACTTAAAAACTGCAAAAAAGATAGAACTAAAAACGGGCTCTCTAACAAAAGCGATACGCGCAAGTTGTGCGATGCCCGTCGTATTCAAGCCTGTTGAAATCGGGAAATATCTACTAACCGATGGAGCAGTGTTAAGTCCAGTACCTGTCGATACAGTAAAAAAAATGGGGGCGAATATCGTCATTGCAGTCCAACTTTATAATGATACGGAAGAAAACAGTCAGATTGGAAAAGCAAACTTTGTACAGGTTGCCGAAGAGTCTTTCAGTATTATGGCACGCAGAATTGCAAACGACGAAATAAAGAAGGCAGATATCCTCGTTTATCCGGATGTGTCGAAAATGGAGTGGAGATCGCTTTTGAAACAAGATGCAAAAATAGACGGCATCCAATGCGGTATTGAGATAATGGAGAAGCACATGGGACACCTAAATCTCCTCATGAAAAAGAACTCCCTCCAGCGTTTCTTCCAACGTATACTCGGCGGAAATTAAGCGTGAAGTTCCGCTATCTTTTTCTGTAGACCCGTTGAGTATTGGAATGCTTTTTTTGGCCGGTGAACTATTTCCTCAGGCAATCCTCGTCCCCTTCCCCATTCTCTCATAAACACTTTTTCAATCCCGTCTTTTAGTTTATATTCCGCAGGAACGGTAAGAGAAAATTCAACAAAGTCTTCTTCAAGATAGGGGTTAAAAAGCCGTATCCCAAAGTAAGACGCCATCGCACTGTCCCGTTTTTTGTCGGTTTCAAGAAGAACCAAATCTTTTCTTATTTGAGCCGTAAGTTCATCATTATTCATCCCTTTATATTTGTGATATCCGGCAAATAGAATGTCCGGCCCCTGCCCCGTGACGATTGCGAAAACTCCAAGCTCATGAGCACGTTTAAAAATAAGGAAATACCCCATCGCAAGAGATAGCTGCATTGTCGAACATTCAACCCCTACTCTTTCTAATAGTTTCCTAACAACAGGCAGCGTGTGTACGATTTCTTCTTCCAACAAGAAAACCCATTCAAGTTTTTTTCCCAAGTGCTTGGCAACTTGCATAGCAAAGGGTTTGTCTTTTGTTTTATCTGTTCCCATGGAAAGAATATGGGCATTGTTATAGAAGTGAGTCACGTATGTGGTAATGAGCGAAGAGTCAATCCCCCCCGAAAGCAAAACACCTACGTTCTGTGCTGTTTTAAGATACTCCGTGAAGTGATTTGATACAATACCATCAGCCTTTTGAATATAATCATGTATGTCCATTTCCGAATAATTTCATTATAAATTGTAATCCTTTTCGTGTACTATCCCAATAATTTCCCGAAGGACCTCGAGCCACATCTTATCACGCTTCTCATTGCGCTGCAAGAACTGTGGGAAAAAAACACGACAAAAAAACCGTTTAACTGGCAGAAACATATTCATTCTATCCAAAAAGATTCCGTGTATGTGAAAGCATTTAAAGGAAAAAGTCCCTCTATCTGGTGGCTCCAGTTTATTCTCCTGCGCTATTCAAACACATTCTCCCCGGAATTCCTCACATTCGCGCACCATTCACTTATCAAAACAAAGATGCGCTCACAGTCGGGCATTGTTCCCCTTACCGTATTTACAAAGGGTGTTGCCTGTCCCTTCAACTGTGTCTATTGTCCCTCCGAGCCCAACGTCCCAAAAAGTTATTTTTCCGATGAGCCGGCTGTCATGCGGGCTATACGGAGCGACTTTGATCCGTTCAAACAAACACAGAGCAGGTTGATAATGTTTGCACTCTCCAACCACAACATCGATAAAATTGAACTTATTATAAAAGGAGGAACTTTTTCGTTTCTTCCCAGGAGATACCGCACATGGTTTTTTAAAAGACTCTACGACGGCTGTAATGGCGACACACTCAAACTCCTCACATCAGGAAAAAAGTCTCTCGACACCGCCCGCACCCTTATCCAAGCGCAACAAAAAAATGAAAACGCTCCTTCGCGCATAATTGGCATCAATATTGAAACACGTCCCGATTATATTAATAAAAAAGAAATCCTCTATCTCAGGAAACTGGGAGTCACTCATGTTGAACTGGGCGTCCAAACCCTTTCCGACGACATCTATAAAATAATAAAAAGGGGGCATACCGTTCATTCTGTCGTAGAGGCAACAAAGCTTCTTAAAAATGCAGGGTTTAAGGTGGGATACCATCTCATGCTCAATCTTCCGGGATCAACTCCGGACAGTGACAAGAAAATGGTGGAACAGGCGTTTACCGATCCACGCTTTATGCCGGATCATTTGAAACTGTATCCGACAACCGTGACAAAATTCACCCCCCTCGCAACGTGGTATACGGAAAAAAAATATATTCCTTACTCTTTTTCGCACCTTGTTGACGTTATTGTTTATTTTAAAAGCAAGATAGCACCTCCTTGGGTCCGCATAGGGAGACTTACCCGGGATATCACGACGCACATGATGAACGAGCAGCTTTTTCCTCCCAACTTACGAGAGATTATTCAAAAAAAATTACATGAAGAAGGAAAAAAATGCCAGTGCATCCGTTGTCGGGAAATACAACTGAGACAGCCTCAAAAGCCATTCCGCCTGCGAGAGTCATCATATGAAGCATCCGGTGGAAAAGAGTATTTTATAGAAAAAATCGATGCCAATAATCGATGTCTCGGATTTGTGAGACTGCGCATTGCAGAAGACGGCGCAATGGTGCGCGAACTCCACGTCTATGGTAAAGCGTTGCAGCTTGGAACTGAAGGAAAAAAAGAGACACAACATCGGGGACTTGGAGAAGAGCTCCTATTCAGAGCAGAAACAATTACCAAAGAAAAATCAATAAAAAGTCTTTCGATTATTTCCGGCATCGGAGTGAGGAACTACTACAAGAAATTCGGATACCAGGAAAAAAAAACCTACATGGTCAAGACGCTTGCTTAGTTGGGCCAGTGACATTTTTTGTATTTCTTTCCGCTTCCACACCAGCAAGGATCATTCCTTCCCGGTTTTTCTTTTGCAACAACTGCTTGCGTAACGGCCATCTTTTTTGTTTCCTTTTGTTCTGCCTGATTAAAAGGATTTACTGCACCCGCCGATGAAAGTTGCATATGGGTCGGCGTTTCTGGTCGGATCCTTTCAAGCTCCGAAATTTCAATCTTAAAGAGTTTGCGTGTTGATTCGTATGGAATATCCGTCATGAGTTTTTCAAACATGGAATATGCCTCATTTTTGTATTCAATAAGCGGATCAAGCTGCGCGTATCCTCTCAAATTTATTCCTTCGCGTAGGTCTTCTATTGCGGTTAAGTGGTCCGTCCAATATTTATCTATAGTCGAGAGGAAAATGGATTTTACTATTTCTTTCCATAGTACTTCGCCCACCATTTTTTCCCGTGCCGCAAATTCCCGCTCTATCTCTGCAATCATGTGTCCTTTTAATTCTTCAATTTGTTTACTTTTCACCATTTGCTTGAGCTGGGATTTTCCGGGAGTGCATAAAAGCTCCATTTCACGGATCAAATCATTTTCCATTTCCTCAGTAAACTCAACTCCCTCAAATGTATATTGTGCAAGAATCGAGTTTACCTCTTCGTTGAACATGTCAAGAATTGTTTTTTTGAAAGTGTCTTTATCTGCAATTGCAAACAGCATCTTTCGACGAAGCGCATAAATTATTTCGCGCTGCTTATTAAGGACATCGTCATAATCAACGAGGTGCTTTCGAATATCAAAGTTGTATCCTTCCACTTTTACCTGGGCTTGTTCTATGGCCTTTGAAACCATTGAATGACTAAGTGGCTGATCCTCGGGAAGGTTAAAAAATGTCATTAATTTTGATATCTGTTCTCCTCCGAAAATGCGCATCAAATCATCCTCAAGCGCGACGAAAAATCGCGTCTCACCTGGGTCTCCTTGTCTTCCTGCACGGCCTCTTAGCTGATTATCAATACGCCTTGATTCATGGCGTTCAGTACCAAGAACATAGAGTCCTCCCAATTTCATGACTTCGTCATGCTCTTTTTGCCACTCCATCATAAGCTTGTTGTAGTCCTTATCGTCAGGGTTCGGTTTTACTCCTCCCAAAATAATATCGACTCCACGTCCTGCCATGTTTGTTGCAACCGTTATCGCATGTTTTTTTCCTGCGCGAGAGATGATTGTCGCTTCTCGTTCATGGTTTTTTGCGTTGAGAAGTTCGTGAGGAATTCCCTTTTTGAAAAGCAATCGCGATAAATATTCGTTTTTATCAATGGATGTCGTGCCGACAAGTACGGGGCGTCCCGTCTTATACTGCTGTGCTATTTCTTCCGCAATGGCATTATATTTTGCATTTTCCGTCTTATAGATCATGTCCGGCTCATCTTTTCGTACCATCGGCCTATGAGTTGGGATAATGATGACGTCTGTCTTGTAAATTTTATTAAATTCCTCTGCCTCCGTTGATGCGGTTCCCGTCATTCCTGCAATTTTTTTGTATGCACGGAAATAGTTCTGCAAAGACACCGTAGCGAGCGTTTTTGACTCCCGTTGGATCTGTACGTTTTCTTTCGCTTCAATTGCCTGATGAATTCCCTCGGAAAATCGTCTTCCTGAAAGAAGACGCCCAGTGAATTCATCAACGATAACTATCTCTCCATCTTTAACGATATAGTCTTTGTTATTTTTGAAGAGCACTTCTGCTTTCAATGCCGCCTCTATATGGAATAAGGTGTCATAATCCTTTTCATATACATTAGAAACGCCAAGGATTTTTTCTATCTTTGAAATCGCGGCTTCCGTAAGGTGGACAGTTCTCGCTTTTTCATCTACTTTATAATCGTCTTTATCAAGTTGTTTGACAATATTTGCGTATTTGAAATATTTGGAAGTGTCTTCTTCGTAAGGGGCGGAAATAATATGGGGAGTGCGCGCTTCATCGATAAGGACCGAGTCTGCCTCATCAATTATCGCAAAGTGAAACCCGCGTTGCACTAGGTCTTCCGGATTCACTGCCATATTATCGCGGAGATAATCAAATCCAAATTCGCTGTTGATACCGTAGGTAATATCAGCCTCGTACGCCTCTTTTCGGGAACATGTACGAAGATGCTTGAGCCTCCAGTCTTGGACGTCGCTATCTACATGGTTTTCGTCATAGATAAAAGATTGGTCGTTTATTATTGCGGAAGTTGTCAGTCCGAGGAAGTTGAATACTTCACCCATCCAACCGGCATCTCGGCGAGCAAGATAATCATTGACAGTAACGAGGTGGGTTCCTTTCCCTTCCAGTGCATTTAAGTAAAGTGCAGAAACTGCAGAAAGTGTCTTTCCTTCTCCGGTCCTTTGTTCGCTGATTTTTCCCTGGTGAAGGGCGATACCTGCCATCAACTGAACATCAAAATGTCTTTCTCCAAGCTTCCGTCTGGCCGCTTCCCTGACAAGTGCGAATGCACGGGGAAGAATACTGTCAAGAGAAACCCCTTCTCCAATTTGTTCCTTAAATTTCAGCGTCTCATCCTTGAACGCACTGTCTTTCAAATCTCTCATTTCACTTTCCAGCGTATTGATTTCATCGACAATTTTTTTATATGTATCTACTTGTTTTTGATTGTAATCGAACAATTTGGAAAAAAAACCAAACATAGGTATGTGTAATTATAAATGGGAAGAAAAAGGAGGAAACAAAAATGACGTTATTGAACCGAAAATTCTTGTGGAATGACAAGAACTCGTATGGCATCATATCTGTTTTTTTCCTTACTTGTTCCCGGGTTTGTTTTACTAACAACAAAATGGACTGAATCGCCCTCTTTCATTTTAGAAAATCCAATACTTTCAATTTCTTTTGTTTTAACGTTTAACATGAATTGACGTGTGGAATTCTGAATATCAAGAGTATATTCATCCTTGTCGTACGTAATAACTTTTAAATAATAATCGGTCTTCGAAATTTCAGAGATTCTCCCGGTTTTTACCAAAAATTGCTCATCAATATATACATCATTTGCTTCAACGGTATTATCCAACATCTGCCCCGTAACAATAATGTAGTCCCCTTCTTCCAAATCACCCTTTTTTATCTCGTTTGTTTTGGTCCCTGCAATTCTGTATAGGTGCGTGAGTGTGTCATCGATTTTTATGGAGTAGGTCTTTTCATCAACACCCTCAGTTGCGTTTATAGTGACGATACTGTCTTTGATTTTTGAAACGATACCAACATATGCACGTTGGTCTTTTTTCTGTAGTGCTTCTGCTTGAGACTTTAACGTATCAAGAATTCGTCGTGTTCCTTTTTCTTCTGGTGTTGCCGACATGGAAGCAGACTTTGTTGGCTCAAGCGTTGGAGATATTGCAATCACGGCCGGTACGACGCACAAACAAACAGCAACGACCGATATAAGTAGTGACTGTTTTTTATTCATTAATTTGCGGTTAAATAGTAAACTTTCAATTCCTTCTCTTGCACCTTCCCTCCCGTTCCCTTCGGATAAGAACTTACGTGAATAACGTTCTCTCCTAGTGACAGGGGAACATCAATCGTAAAATCTCCATTTTCAGCTGTTGCAGTCAGGTCTTTTGTCTGTGTCTGCACGACAAGAAAACTTCCTTTTTCAGTTGTTCCTTTGAGGGAGGCCTTATTTGTACTCAGGACTACTCCATCTGTTGGAGAAGAAATGGTAAGCGGTTCTATTGCTACTCCCGTTCCCGCATCCGTCACTATCTTTTTTTGTGTTTGTTGCTTTTGGGTGACCGTCTGATTTTTTTGTGTGTTAAGGATAACGACAAATGAAAAGACAAGGCCGAATATTATTCCCATCGAAATCGCAACACCTGTTTCTTTTTTCATATATTTCTGTACAGAAATAGTACCTCAAAATAACTGATAAGTCAAACATCATATCACAATGAGCCAGAGTTATTGCTTAACGATAAGAGAATGAAACACATGGGGGAATTCATTTATTATGTCAACCGTACTGAACCAGTAGCCTTTGACGGCGCTCAACTCGTCCGCTGTTTTTTTCAAAATGAAAGATGCAAGTACGGGAGCAGAAAAAACATCCGTCATTGTTGAGAGTCCTGTAGCAAGTCCTGCCAAGACATCTCCCGTTCCGCCCTTCGTAAGTCCGGCATTTCCTCCTTCAATGATGACGGTTTGTTTCCCATCCGTCACAATATCCTCAACAGCTTTTAATAAAATGATGCAGTTGTATTTTTTTGCCATTTCCTCCGCGGCTTCCCTTTTTTTACTTTGTTGGAGGGGAGAAATGTCCTTATTAAAAAGAGTAAAGAATTCCTTTTGATGGGGAGTGAGTATTGGCTTCCTCTCAAGAAGAAGCAGCCACTCAGGCTCCATCATCTGGAGAGCTCCTGCATCAAACACAAATTGTTTTTTGGGGAAATGAACAATAAGGTAATATACGAGATTTCTTGTAAACTCTCCCTCATCTTTGATTGCAAGCACTTCGTTCCATGTCATCTCTTTTACCTTCTCCTTGCGATCTCCTCTCATCATTCCGTTTCCAACAAGAACAACATCATCTTCTTGTGCATATGTGGGAATATCTTCAAGGTCAACAACTATTCCTCCCTGCCATTTCGTTTTAATCTGCGAGATAATGTCGTTATTCTCTTTGGTGGAGGCAACATGGACCATATCAAGCAAATGATCCACGACCTCAGCCGACCAAATAACCGCTCCATGAAAAAGAGATGATCCACCGATTATGAGTGCTTTTCCGTTTTGCCCCTTGTGAGATTCACGCCCCGGTAGGACTAGTTTTTGCAGAAAGGTTCCAATATTTTTATTTTCTTTTGTCGAAACGATCATGGAAAGAACGTCTAAGTTATAATCTTATCTTAAAGTAATTTTAGTATAATTTACCTCATGACAATTGACCACTTTAAATTCAGAAAACTATTTGCCGATTATTGGGCTTCAAAAAACCACAAGGAAGTTCCTCCTATTCCGCTTGTCCCAAAAGAAGACCCAACAACTCTTTTTACGGGGTCCGGCATGCAACAACTCGTCCCCTATCTCTTAGGAGAAGTCCACTCTCTTGGTACCCGACTTTACAACATACAAAGATGTATCCGGGCACAAGATATTGAAGAAGTGGGAGACAACAGACACGACTCTTTTTTTGAAATGATGGGAAACTGGTCACTTGGTGACTACTTTAAAAAAGAACAGATCCCCTGGTTTTTTTCATTTCTGGTGAACGAACTCCACCTTGATCCGCAAAGACTCCATGTCACGGCCTTCAAAGGAGAAAACGAACTTCCCCAGGACACAGAGTCCGTTGAAATCTGGAAACAAGAATTTGAAAAAGTGGGAATAAAAGCCGATGTCGGCAATCATATTTATTTGTATGATGCAAAAAAGAACTGGTGGTCACGATCCGGAACCCCGTCCGAGATGCCAAGCGGTGAACCCGGCGGACCGGACAGCGAAGTATTTTTTGAGTTTACTCAAGTTCCGCATGATAAAGAGTACGGAGAAAAGTGTCACCCGAACTGCGAATGCGGCCGATTCCTCGAGATAGGAAACTCTGTTTTTATGCAGTATAAAAAAAACAGTGATGGCACTTTTTCATCTCTTCCTAAAATGAATGTTGATTTTGGAGGAGGACTGGAACGGCTTATGATGGCCATGGAAGATACAAATGATATGTTTGCAACTTCGCTTTTTACCCCGATAATCAAGGAAATAGAAATAATAACCCACAAATCATATGCCGATGAAGAAAACAGGCCCTCCATGCGCATTATTGCAGACCACTTGAAGGCGTCAGTATTTCTTATAAAAGACGGAGTACTTCCCTCAAATAAAGAACAAGGGTATGTACTGAGGAGACTCCTTCGAAGACTTACCGTAAAACTGAGAAAATTGTTAGGTAAGCTTCCCTCGCCAGACGAGGTTGCTGCTGTTTCTGAAAAAATCCTTGAACTATACAAAGGGGTCTATTTTAACCCTGAAGAAGACATAAAAACTATCAAGCCAATAATAACGAATGAGATAAAAAAATTTAATGTAAGTCTCGAAAAAGGAATAAAACTTATCGAAAAAATCCCTGCCATTGATGGAAAGCAGGCGTTTGACCTTTACCAGTCACATGGCTTTCCGTTTGAGGTCACTGTAGAGCTGTTCCGGGAAAAAGGACAGGAAATAAACCGCGATCAATTTATTTCCGAATTTAATAAACACAAAGAGCTTTCCCGCTCAGCATCTACCGCTAAGTTCAAGGGAGGTCTTGCTGATAATAATGAGCAAACCGTAAAGTATCACACGGCAACTCACCTGCTTCACCAGGCACTCTTTGACGTGTTGGGGAGTGAAATACGACAAGAGGGATCAAACATTACGGGAGAACGACTTCGATTTGATTTTTATTCCCTTCAGAAACCATCCGAAGAACAACTTAAAAAGGTAACAGAAATTGTGAATGAAAAAATTAAAGCAGAACTCCCCGTTTCGTTTCAGCTCCTTCCAAAAAATCAAGCCGAAAAACTGGGAGCAAAGTCTTTTTTTCGGCAAAAATATCCCGATATGGTAAAGGTGTATTCTATAGGGGAATATTCCAGAGAATTCTGCGGAGGACCCCATGTTGAAAATACAAAAGAAATCGGCAGCTTCACAATTATGAAATGTGAAAAGATTGGGAGCAATTTATTTAGAATTTACGCAAAATGACATGAGCATTATCATTTGCTCTCTTATGTCATCCTGAGCGAAGTCGAAGGATCTTATGAAAAAACCAGAAGTAACGTATGATGATTTTACCAAGCTTGATATCCGTGTCGGAGAAGTTAAAAATGCAGTACCCGTTGAAGGGTCAAATAAACTTCTTCAATTGACAGTTGACCTTGGAGCTGATTATGGTGTCGTCACTATTCGATCAGGGATTGCAAAGTATATTGCTGCCGAAAAACTGATTGGGAATAAATACCTTTTTGTTGCAAATCTTGCTCCTCGTATGATTATGGGAGTGCCGTCTCAAGGCATGCTCCTTGTTACTGCTGAGAAAAAGGGAGAGGTCGAAAAACTTCGTTTTGTAAAAGCAGCAAAAAGTTCCGCAAGTGGAGCTACGTTGTGTTGACAATTATTAATAAATAGTATTTAATGTTTGCACTATGATAAAAAAACATTCGTCCAGTAAACCCAGCGTGGATTTAAAGGCAGAATCGGCACAACAGCCGAAATTTAATTGGGCAATTGTTGCCGTCGTTATTTGTCTTGCGGTCATCTTGCTCATCATAAGGAGTTTCAAAGGAAAAACTGAAGAATTCAAGAACAAACAGATTCCTGAAGCGATTAAAAAAGTTCTCAACAATCCTTCAACCAAGTTTGAAATCACAAGCGTCATTGAGAAAAGTGGCATTTATGAGTTCGTATTGAAACTGAATAGCCAAGACTATACCTCCTATATCACAAAGGACGGAAAAATACTTTTTACCTCCGGAGTTGAACTTGATAAGGTGGGTAAGCAAACAGCGGCAGCTGCAACAACTGAGCAAAAAAAATTGACCTGTAATGATCTGCAGAAAGCAGACAAAGCAACCCTTACGGCGTTTGTTGTATCCAACTGTCCTTTCGGGCTTCAGATGCAGCGTGTGTATAAGAACGCCCTTGCGGAAAATCCTGCCCTCTCATCAAATCTTGACATAAAGTATATCGGCTCAATCGTTGACGGAAAAATTACCTCAATGCACGGAGATGAAGAAGCAAAAGAAAACTTAATACAGATATGTGTCCGTGAAGAACAAAAAGATCTCTATTGGCCATATGTCAATTGTTATATGCAAGCCGGAAAAACAGACGAATGTATTGCGTCATCCGGTGTCAACAAAACACAGCTTGACGGCTGCACAGGAGATGCAAAGAGAGGACTTGCCTATGCACAAAAAGATTTTGACATCGCTTCAAAACTTGGTGTAAGCGGTTCCCCAACTCTTATCCTTAACGGAAAACAGGTCGTATCAGAATTTGATTTCGGAGGACGTGTCCCGAACAGCATTCAGACAATTGTCAGCTGTGGATCAAAAACTCCTGATAGTTCATTCTCAACACAGATATCGACCAAAGAAATGGCAACAGCATTTGCAACAACAGATGAAGCTGCCGACACAGGAACAACCACGTCCGCAGCCGGATGTGCGCCTGCAAAATAACCAAGTAACTCAAAACAAAGGAGGTGGTGAAAGCCACCTCCTTTTTGTATACTGGAACTAGTATGGCAAAAAAACAAAGCAAAGACAGACTTGAACCACGAGTAAGCTTTCTCATACTGATGGGGGTTATTGTTTTCTTTTTGCTGGGATACTTGTTTATCAAGTACCGATAAGCTAAAATAAGAACCTTGTCGCTATAGTCTAGAGGCCTAGGACAACAGATTCTCATTCTGTGAACACGGGTTCGAATCCCGTTAGCGACACC